>NZ_JBFTLJ010000005.1:0-367381 GCF_056396385.1 Variovorax sp. 05T418
CAGCGCGCCCTACCACCCGCAGACCAATGGCAAATTGGAGCGCTTCCATCGTTCGCTCAAGGCCGAGGTGCTCAACGGACGCAGCTTCATGGACCTGGCTCAGGCTCAGGACGCCTTCGAGCACTGGCGCAGCGTGTACAACCACGAGCGCCCGCACGAGGCGCTGGGCATGCAAACACCCGCAGCGCGCTATCAGGTGAGCCCTCGGGCCCTGCCTGCCGTGCTGGCACCGATCGAATATGGACCCGATGACCAGGTGCTCACGGTGGGCTGGAACGGCTGGGTGCACTTCGAGGGTCGCAAGCTGCGCCTGTCCAGTGCCTTGCACAGGCTGCCCGTGGCGATGCGGCCGGCCCCCAAGGTTGACGGCTGCTTCGACGCCTTCTTCTGCCACCACCGCTTCATGCGGCTGGACCTGCGCAACCTCGCCACTCCAACCTGAGCGTCCAAGGTGTTTACTATGTCCCCGCACACCTGTTACCCAGGTCCCCGGTCCATACAGCGAAGCAAAAGAAAGTAGCTCGCCCGCCGGGGCGAGACCCGGCCCCGGAAAAAAATCAACCCACGTCGCCCCCCAAAAAAACCCCTATCGCCCTTATCCAGAATAAGCATCCAACCGCCCGCAAACCCGCATGAACACTGAAGAATAAGCTTATCCGCATAAAGCCCGAACCAAAAAATAGTTTGCTTCCATAAGCCCCGGTTTCAGAATCTCCGCTTCTTGCTGGGGCGCCCCGTTGTACGTGCGGCACCGCACTTCTTCAAGATCACACGCACGATGTACCAATACACAGAATTCGATCGCCAGTTCGTCCATCAACGGGCTGCCCAGTTCAGAGACCAGCTCGAGCGCTGGCAGAAGGGCCGCCTGCACGAAGACGAGTTCCGTCCGCTGCGGCTGCAAAACGGCTGGTATGTGCAGCGCTACGCGCCGATGCTGCGCGTGGCCGTGCCCTACGGCGAGCTTTCGAGCCGCCAGCTGCGCGTGCTCGCCCGCATCGCCCGCGAGTACGACGAGCCCGAAGCCGAGGTCTACCGCAAGGCCGTCGAGACGCAGGGCCTGCTCGGCAGCCACAAGCTGCCCACGCACTACGCCCACTTCTCGACGCGCCAGAACGTCCAGTACAACTGGATTCCGCTGTCGAAGTCGGCCGACGTGATGGACCTGCTGGCCTCGGTCGACATGCACGGCATCCAGACCAGCGGCAACTGCATCCGCAACATCACGAGCGACGAGCGCGCCGGCATCGCGGTCGACGAGATCGCCGATCCGCGCCCCTACGCCGAAATCATGCGCCAGTGGAGCACGCTGCATCCTGAATTCGCGTTCCTGCCGCGCAAGTTCAAGATCGCGATCACCGGCGCCGCCGAAGACCGCGCCGCCACCGGCTGGCACGACGTGGGCCTGAGGCTCGTGAAGAACGAAGCGGGCGAGATCGGTTTTCGTGTGCAGGTGGGCGGCGGCATGGGCCGCACGCCGATCATCGGCACCGTGCTGCGCGAGTTCCTGCCGTGGCAGCAGATCATGAACTACCTCGAAGCGGTGATCCGGATCTACAACCGCTATGGCCGCCGCGACAACATCTACAAGGCGCGCATCAAGATCCTCGTGAAGGCCGAAGGCCAGCGCTACATCGACGATGTCGAGGCCGAGTACAAGCAGATCATCGAGCACGACGGCGCGCCGCACACCATCACGCAGGAAGAGTACGACCGTGTGGCCGCCTCCTTCGTGCCGCCGACGCTCGCCACCCGCGTGCTGCAAAGCGCCGAGAAGACCGACGCCGAGCTGCGTGCCCACGCCGACGACGACGTGATGTTCGCGCGCTGGCTGGCCCGCAACGTGGCCGCGCACAAGAACCCCGCGCTGCGTGCCGTCACGCTGTCGTTCAAGCGCCTGAAGCAGGCGCCCGGCGACGCCTCGGCCGACCAGCTCGACACGCTCGCCGAACTGGCCGAACGCTTCTCGGCCGGCGAGGCCCGCGTCACGCACGACCAAAACATCGTGCTGCCCTGGGTGCATGCCGAAGACCTGCACGCGCTGTGGCTCGCTGCCCGCGCGGCCGGCTTTGCCAGCGCCAACGTGCACCTGCTGACCGACATGATCGCCTGCCCCGGCGGCGATTTCTGCGCGCTGGCCAATGCGCGCTCCATTCCCATTGCCGAAGCCATCACCGAGCGCTATCAAGACCTCGACGAACTCGACGACCTGGGCGAGATCGACCTGCACATCAGCGGCTGCATCAACTCCTGCGGGCACCACCACAGCGGCCACATCGGCATCCTGGGCGTCGACAAGGACGGCAAGGAGTGGTACCAGGTCACCCTTGGCGGCTCCGACGGCTCGGCCCTCAGCGGCACGCCGCAGGCCGGCAAGGTGGTCGGCCCTTCGTTCTCGGCGGCCGAAGTGCCGGGCGTGATCGAGGCCGTGCTCACCACCTACCGCGACACCCGCGAAGGCGGCGAGACCTTCATCGACACGCTGCGCCGCGTCGGCCACGACCCGTTCAAGGCCGCGGCCAACGGTGCGCGCTTCAAGGTGGAGGAAGCGGCATGAACCGGCGCCTCAACATCCTTGCCGCCGAGGAACATATCGACGACGGCGACCCGAAGGTGCTGCAGCTGCCCAACGATGCCGATCCGCTCGCCATCGAGGTGTGCCTGGAAGACATCGAGCGCATCGACCTGAACTTTCCGAAGTTCACCGATGGCCGCGCCTACAGCCAGGCCTTTTTGCTGCGCCGCCGGCTCGGTTTCAAGGGCGACATCCGCGCCACCGGTGACGTGCTGATCGACCAGTTGGTGCAGATGGAACGCACCGGCTTCTCGAGCGCCGTGCTCAAGGAAGGCGTGGACGCCACCGACGCACAGCGCCAGTTCGACCGCTTCTCGGCCTTCTATCAGGGCGATGCAATAAAGCCCGCGCCGCACTTCGCGGCCGGCACCTGAGCCCGCACGGAACCATCGACATGAGCATCGCCACGAACATCGATCTTGCACGCATCAACGCCGAACTCGGCCGCAACGCCGAGGGCCTGGTGGACTGGGCCATCGGCCTCGGCCAGCGCGCGATCGTCACCACCAATTTCCGCCCGTTCGAGGCGGTGATCCTGCACATGGTCACGCGCGCCAAGCGCGATGTTCCTGTGGTCTGGATGGACAACGGCTACAACACCGAGGCCACCTACCGCTTTGCCGACGAGGTGACCAGGCAGCTGGGCCTGGACCTGTACATCTACCTGCCGCGCCGTTCGCGTGCGCATCGCGAAGCCGTGGAAGGCCCGACGCCGGCGCTCGACGATCCGCGCCATGCCGCCTTTACCGAGGAAGTGAAGCTCGAGCCCTTTGCCCGCGCGCTGCGCGAGACGGCACCGCAGGTCTGGTTCACCGCGCTTCGGGCCACCGACACGGCCGTGCGCGCGCAGATGGACCCGGTCAGCGTCAATCCGGACGGCTTGATCAAGGTCGCGCCGCTCCTGCACTGGTCGTCCAAGGACCTGTACACGTACTGCGAAGCGCATGGCCTGCCCAACAACTTCGACTACGTGGACCCGACCAAGGGCGAAGACAACCGCGAGTGCGGATTGCACCTCTCGCACTGAGCGCCCACGCCTCGCCGATCCTCCGCATCCAGCACCCACCCCGATGAACGCCCGTACCGAAACCGAACTGCTGCTGCCGCCCATGCACTCTCCCGCGCGCCTGTCCAACACCCATCTCGATGCGCTGGAAGAGGAAACCGTCTTCATCCTGCGCGAAGTGGCGGCCGCCTTCGAGCGCCCCACCCTGCTGTTCTCAGGCGGCAAGGATTCGCTGGTGCTGCTCAAGTGCGCGGAAAAGGCCTTTGGCGCCGGCCGCATTCCGTACCCGCTGCTGATGATCGACACGGGTCACAACTTCCCCGAAGTGACGGCCTACCGCGACCAGCGCGCGAAGGAACTGGGCGCCGAACTCATCGTGCGCAGCGTGGAAGATTCGATGGCGCGCGGCACCGTGCGCCTCGCCCACCCCGGCGAATCGCGCAATGCGCACCAGTCGGTCACGCTGCTCGAGGCCATTGAAGAATTCCGCTTCGACGCGCTGATCGGCGGCGCGCGCCGCGACGAGGAAAAGGCGCGCGCCAAGGAGCGCATCTTTTCGCACCGCGATTCCTTCGGCCAATGGCAGCCCAAGGACCAGCGCCCCGAGCTGTGGACGCTGTTCAACACCCGCCTCGCACCGGGCGAGCACTTCCGCGTGTTCCCGATCTCCAACTGGACCGAGCTCGACGTGTGGCAGTACATCGAGCGCGAGCACGTCGGCCTGCCGTCGATCTACTACACGCACAAGCGCGAAGTGGTCGAGCGCCGCGGCCTGCTGGTGCCCGTGACCGAACTCACCCCGCCGCGCGACGGCGAAACCGTGCAGGTGCGCGACGTGCGCTTTCGCACCGTGGGCGACATCACGACCACCTGCCCGGTCGAGAGCCTGGCGGCCGACGCGGGCGACGTGGTCCTCGAGACGCTGAGCGTCGACGTCAGCGAGCGCGGCGCGACGCGGATGGACGACATGACTTCGGAAGCTTCGATGGAGAAGCGCAAAAAAGACGGGTATTTCTGATGAGCACGACAACGGCAACCCTTGACAACACCGCCCTCCACGGCGACACCGGCACCGCCCTGCGCTTCATCACCTGCGGCTCGGTCGACGACGGCAAGAGCACGCTGATCGGCCGCCTGCTGGTCGACAGCAAGACCGTGCTGCAGGACCAGCTCGCCGGCGTGCAGCGCGGCGGCGAAACCGACCTGGCCCTTTTGACCGACGGTCTCTCGGCCGAACGCGAGCAGGGCATCACGATCGACGTGGCCTACCGCTACTTCTCGACCGCCAAGCGCAAGTTCATCATCGGCGACGCGCCGGGCCATGAGCAGTACACCCGCAACATGGTCACGGCCGCCTCGGCTGCCGATGCCGCCGTGGTGCTGGTCGATGCCACCAAGCTGGCCTGGGCCGCCGAAGTGGAAGACGGCACCGTGGTCAAGCGCGAGTTGCTGCCGCAGACCCGCCGCCACACACTGCTGTGCCACCTTCTGCGCGTGCAGTCGATCGTGTTCGCGGTCAACAAGCTCGACGCCATCGACGACGCGGGCCTGGCCTTCGAGCGCATCTCGACCGCGCTCAACGCCTTTGCCGAAGCGGCCGGCGTGCAGGTGGCGGCCATCGTGCCGATCTCGGCGCTCAAGGGCTGGAACGTGGCCACGCGCCATGGCGACTGGGTCGGCTACGAGGGCCCGAGCCTGCTCGAACTGCTCGAGGAATTGCCGGTCACCGCGCAGGACGAGGACGTGCCCTTCGCCTTCCCGGTGCAGTGGGTCGAGAAGTTCTCGGCCTCGGCCGACACCTCGCAGGGCCGCCGCGTGTTCTGGGGCCGCGTGGCTTCCGGCCATGTGGAACCGGGCCAGCGCGTGACCGTGCTACCGAGCAACCAGACCGCCACGGTCGCGCAGGTGCTGAGCCACACGCGGCAGCCGAAGGTGGTGCATGCGGGCCACAGCGCCGGCATCGTGCTCGACCGCGAGGTCGACGTCTCGCGCGGCGACTGGCTGCTGGCGCCCGGCGCCTTCGAGCCGATGCGCGAGATCACCGCCACCGTGGCCTGGCTCGACGACGAGCCGCTGGTCGCGGGCCGCGTCTACTGGGCGCTGCAGGGCCACCGCTGGGTCAAGGCCAAGGTGGCGCGCATCGTCGACCGGGTGAACATCACCACGCTCGAATCCGAGCCCGCAACGCAGCTGGAAGCCAATTCCATCGGCGACGTGGTGCTTTCGCTGCAGCAGCCGCTGGCCGTGCTGCCCTTCACGCAATCGCGCGCCCTGGGCTCGCTGGTGCTGGTCGATACGGCCTCCCACAAGACCGCTGCCGCCGTGCTCGTGCAGCCTGCCGCCGCAAAGGCCTAAAATCTGGGGTTTTCCCCGACCTCACACTGACGTTAGAAGACAAATGACCCACGTCGTCTCCGAAGCCTGCATCCGTTGCAAATACACCGACTGCGTGGACGTATGCCCCGTGGATTGCTTCCGCGAAGGCCCCAACATGCTGGTGATCGACCCGGACGAATGCATCGACTGCGCCGTCTGCATCCCCGAGTGCCCGGTCAACGCGATCTATGCCGAGGAAGACCTTCCGGCCAACCAGATCGCGTTCATCAAGCTCAACGCCGAACTCGCGGTGGCCGATGGCTGGAAGAGCATCACCAAGCGCAAGCCCGCGCTGCCCGACGCCGAAGAATGGAAAGACAAGACCGACAAGGTCGGCGAACTGGTCCGTTGAACCCCCAAGGCCGAGCCCCCGTCGAAACCGACGCGCTGATCATCGGCGCCGGTCCGGTCGGGCTGTTCCAGGCCTTCCAGCTCGGCCTGCTCGAGATCTCCTGCCATATCGTCGATGCACTGCCCACCGCGGGCGGCCAGTGCGTGGCGCTCTACGGCGGCAAGCCGATCTACGACATTCCGGGCACGCCGGTCACCAACGGAAGCGAACTCGCGCAGTCGCTGCTCAAGCAGGTCGAGCCGTTCAAGCCCCAGTTCCATTTTGGCGAGCAGGTGGCCACGCTCGAACGGCAGGCCGACGAGCGCCTGCTGCTGACCACCACCGCCGGCACGGCTTTCCTGGCGAAGACCGTGTTCATCGCGGCCGGTGTCGGTGCCTTCGTGCCCAAGCGCATCGCGCTCGAAGGCATTGCGCAGTTCGAAGGCCGCTCGCTTTTCTACCACCCCGATTCGCTGGACCGCTTTGCCAGGCAGGCGGTGGTGGTGAATGGCGGCGACGACGTGGCGCTGGAAACCGCCATCGCGCTCACGGCCATTGCGAAGCAGGTCACGCTGGTCCACCGGCGCGACGGGTTCCAGGCCGACGAGGCGCTGGTCGCGTCGATGCGCGCGCTGGTGGCCGACGGCAAGCTCGCGTTCAAGGTCGGCCAACCCACCGCTTTCGACGGCAGGCAACTGCAGATCACCACGCCCGACGCAACCACCGTCGACCTGCCGCTCGACGCGCTGATCGCCTGCCTGGGCATCTCCCCGCGCCTCGGCCCCATTGCCGACTGGGGCCTGGAACTGGAGCGCAAGCAGGTGCCGGTCGACACCGAGAAGTACGAAACCCGTGAACGCGGCGTGTTCGCGGTGGGTGACATCAACACCTATCCGGGCAAGAAGAAGCTCATCGTCTGCGGCTTCCATGAAGCCACGCTGGCGGCCTGGGGCGCCACCGCCATCGTGTTCCCGGGCAAGGCGATTCCGCTGCAGTACACGACCACCAGCACGCGGCTGCACGAGCTGCTGGGCGTGGCTACTTCGCGCTAGGCAGCAGCGCGCGGTATTCGCCGATGAAGCGGCCGATGGCGGCGGCGAACCGGTCGATGTCCGCATCGGTCAGCGGCAGAGACAGCACGATGAAGCCGCGCGGCGAGGCGTAGATGCCCTCGCCCAGCAGGTGGAAGAACAGCAACTGCCGCAGCCGCCCGTCGACCGCCGCCAGGTCGTCCACGCGCCGCACTTCCCCGCGCACGAAATGTGCGTTCATCAGCGAACCGACGCCGGTGAACTGCATGGCCACATCCTCTTTCGCACACAGCGCATTGAGCCGCGCACGCATCGCCTCGCCGCGCTCGGCCAGCCTGCCTGCCGCCTCGGGCGTGAACAGCTTCGTGAGGCCCGCATAGCCGGCCGCCATGGTCATCACGTTGTTGTTGAAGGTGCCCGAATGGGAGAGCGACCCGGTGCGCGGATCGAACTGCGCCATCACGTCCGAGCGCCCGCCGAAAGCGCCGAACGACATGCCGCCGCCGATGTACTTGCCCAGCGTGGTCAGGTCCGACCGGATGCCCAGCTTGTTGGCGAGGCCGTTCGGTGCGAGGCGCGAGGTCATGACCTCGTCGAAGACCAGCAGCGCGCCCACCTTCGTCGCACCCTCGCGAAGTGCTTGCAGAAAGTCGAGGCGCCCCGGAATGCAGCCGCTCGCACCCTGCATCGGCTCGACCAGGATCGCGGCGATCTCCGACCCGTGCTTCTCGATCTGTTCGCTCGCAGCCTGCACATCGTTGTAGGGCAGCACCAGGAAGTCGAAGGGCACGGTCGTCGGCAGCGGCTTGGCGCCGAACCCGAGCACGCCGCCGTGGTAGCCGCCCGAAAACACCACGATCTTCCGCCGCCCCGTGAAGTGCAGCGCGGCCGTGAGCGCCATCAGGTTGGCCTCGGTGCCCGAGTTGGTGAAGCGCAATTGCTCGATCTGCGGAAAGCGCTCGCAGATGGTCTTGGCGAGCCTTCCTTCGAGCAGGTTGTGGCCCGTGAGGTTGATGCCACCCTGCATTGCCTCGACGACGGCATCGCGGATCTCGGGTGCCGAGTGGCCGTAGACGCCGGCCGTGTATTCGGCGATGAAGTCGGCATAGCGGTGGCCGTCGGCATCCCAGAGCGCAGCGCCCTCGCCCTTGGCGATGGTGAGCGGAAACGGCGCATAGAACAGCACCGAGCGGCTGTTGGCACCGGGCATGTAGCGCACCTGCGCCTCGAACTGGCGCCGGCTGGCCGGGTTGGCCTCGGTGAAGCGCTGGAAGGCCTGGGCAAGGGACTGGTCGATTGCGGAATCGCTCATGGAACACATCCTCGAAGTGGCGGCATGCGGATTGCCATATCCGGACCATCATCCATGGTTTGGAGGCTGGGCGCACAGGCTCGTACAATAGTTTCCGCTTTGCGCCACGGCGCGGAGCACCACCGCTAGGGGTGTCGAACCGGGATCCGTTCCGGGGCTGACTGAGAGAGTCCCTTTGAACCTGACTGAGGTAATCCTCGCGCAGGGAAGCTGGTCCGGCGGCCTGTCGCGTTGTCTCGCGCGATGGCTCCACCGCCGGAGCCTCGCCCACCTGCCAAACCTTTTGCACTGGAGCAACTGGATGGCACACGACGACGAACTTTCTTCCGCCAACGAGGCGCTGGCGCCCCTGCCCGCGTCGCAGCGCGTGTTCGGCTGGCACGACCACGCATCGCTCTGGTTCAGCCTGGGCGTCGGGCTGCTGGTGATGCAGATCGGTGCCTACCTGGTGCCGGCGGTGGGCACGCGCGACGCGGCCATCGCGATCGTGCTGGGTTCGCTGCTCGGCGCAGGCCTGTTGGCCTGGACTGCGCGGCTCGGCTGCGAGAGCGGCCTGGCGAGCGCCGGGCTGATGCACGCCACCTACGGCAGCGCCTTCGCACGGCTGCCGGTGCTGCTCAACATCGTGCAGCTGGTGGGCTGGACCACCTTCGAGCTCGTCATCATGCGCGAAGGCACGCAGGCGATCGGCCAGCAGGCCTTCGGCCTGGCGCTCGGCGGGCCGCTGGGCGGCGCCCTCACCACGCTGCTCTGGGGCGCGGTGCTGCTGGCGCTTTTGGCCGGCTCCATGGTCAAGCTGGTGCGGCGCTTCGTGAGCCGCTTCGGCCTGCCGCTGGTGGTGCTTTCTCTGCTCTGGCTGACCTGGCAGTTCGCGACGCGCCTGCAAGCCAAGGGCCTCGACGCCTTCTGGGCGCGCCCCGGCGACGGCGGCATGGGCATGTTCAGCGCGCTCGACCTGGTGATTGCGATGCCGGTCTCGTGGCTGCCGCTGGTGGCCGACTACGCGCGCCACGGCAAGCGCAGCGCAGGCGGCCTGGGCAGCGCCTTCAGCGGCACCTGGATCGGCTATGCGCTGGCCAACGTCTGGTGCTATGCGCTCGGCGTGATGGTGGTGAGCGTGGCGGAGCCGGGCACCGGCCTGGTCACCGCGCTGCTGCTCGCCCAAGGCGGCCTGGTGGCGCTGGGCCTGATCCTGATCGACGAGCTCGACAACGCGTACGGCGATGTGTATTCGGGCTCGGTGTCCACCCATAGCCTGCTGCCGCGCTGGAGCGTGCGGCGCTGGGGCCTCCTGCTGGCGGCGCTGTGCACGGCGCTCGCGCTGGTGCTGCCGATGCACACGCTCGAGCCGTTCCTGCTGATGCTGAGTTCGGTGTTCGTGCCGCTCTACGGCGTAATCCTGGGGCGGCTGGGCACGGGCCAGGCGGTCTTGTCGGTGGGCACGCGCCGGGTCGACCTGGGCGCGGCGCTGATCTGGATTGCGGGCATCGCGGCCTACCACGCGCTCGCCAAGTGGGCGCCGCAATTCGGCTCGGCGCTGCCCACGCTGGCCGCGACATTCCTGCTGGCCTGGGCCAGCCGGCCCAAGGCTACGCCGACGGCGGCAGGCGGTGCGTCGGCACTGGCGCAAAACCGTGGTTGAGCGGACCGTGTCCCGCGCCGGTCTTCACATGCGCACCGGCGGCCATCGCGCCGAGGATGTAGGCGCGCGCGCATTCGACGGCCTCGGGCAACGCAAGCCCCAGCGCCAGGTGCGCGGCAATGGCGGACGACAGCGTGCAGCCCGTGCCATGCAGGTTGCGGCTCGCGATGCGCTGCGAGGCCAGCCGCTTTCGAGCGCCGCCCGCCTGCAGCAGCACGTCGACCACCTCGTCGCCCGGCAAGTGCCCGCCCTTGAGCAGCACGGCCTGCGCGCCGAGCGCCAGCAGTTCGTTGGCCGCATCGTCGAGGGCATCGATGCCGCCGATCGCATGGCCGATCAGCAAGGCCGCTTCGTCGAGGTTGGGCGTGACCACCACGGCGCGCGGGAACAGCTCGCGCACCAGCACCTGCACGGTTTCGGAGGCGATCAGGCGGTCGCCGCTGGTGGCGACCATCACCGGGTCGAGCACTACGTTGGGCAGCCGGTAGTGATCGATGGCCCAGGCCACCACCTCGACCACCTCGGGCGCATGCAGCATGCCGAGCTTGACCGCATCCACGCCGATGTCCTCGACCACCGCCTGGATCTGCGCCTTGAGGAAAGCCGGCGGCACGCCATGGATGCCCGACACGCCGAGCGTGTTCTGCGCGGTGAGCGCCGTGATGGCCGTCATGCCGTAGCAGCCGAGCGCCGCGAAGGTCTTCAGGTCGGCCTGGATGCCGGCACCGCCGCCGCTGTCGGAGCCGGCGATCGAGAGCACGCGTGCGTAGCGCAGGGGCCCCTGGGGCGCGTCGGAAAGTGCTTGGGTCATGCTGAAAATTATCGGCGACTGGCCCTGCCTTGCTCCCTTCCCTTCCGGGGGAGGGCCGGGGCGGGGGCGCGCGGCGCATCCACGGGGCGCTCCGGTGGCCCCCCTCCCCACCTTCCCCCGGCGGGGGAAGAAGCAAGACCATGAGCCTCCCATTCCAATCCGCCGCCATCCTCGGCGCGGGCCTCATGGGCCGGTTGCTCGCGGTCACGCTGGCGCGGGCCGGCTGCAAGGTCGAGCTGTTCGAAGCGGGCAGCCCCGAAGCCGAAGGCGCCGCCGCGCGCGTGGCGGCCGCCATGCTCGCGCCGCTGGCCGAATCGGCCGTGGCGCCGGTGCCGCTCGTGCGCATGGGGCAGTACGCGCTGGGCCGCTGGCCCGAGTTGCTGGCACCGCTGGCGCAGCCCGTGTTCTTCCAGCGCGAAGGCACGCTGGTGCTGTGGCACCGCCAGGACGCCGCCGAGGCCGCGCGGCTCGCGCGCGTGCTGGCGCGCACCGGCACGCAGGTGCCTGAGCTCGCCCCCATGCGCACGCTCGACGGCAGCGGGATTGCCGCGCTCGAGCCGTCGCTCGGCCAGCGCTTCGCGCAGGGTTTGTTCCTTCCGGGCGAAGGCCAGCTCGACAACCGCGCGCTGCTGGCTTCGCTGCTGGCCACGCTGCAGGCCAGCCCCGGGGTGAAGCTGCATTGGCAGTCGCCACGCACGCCTGGCGATTTTTCTCCGGGCACGCCGGGCCAGCCCGACTGGGTGATCGACTGCCGCGGCCTCGGCGCCAAGCCGCAGTGGAACGCGCTGCGCGGCGTGCGCGGCGAAGTCGTCCGCGTGCATGCGCCCGAGGTGAGGCTGCAGCGGCCCACGCGGCTGGTGCATCCGCGCTATCCGCTCTACATCGCACCCAAGCCCGGCAGCGTGTTCGTGATCGGCGCGACCGAGATCGAATCCGACGACATGTCGCCCGCCAGCGTGCGCTCCACGCTCGAGCTGCTGAGCGCGGCCTATGCGGTGCACAGCGGCTTCGCCGAAGCCCGCATCCTCGAGATCGCGACCCAATGCCGCCCCACGCTGCCCGACAACCTGCCCGCGATCCGCCAGCCGCAGCCGCGCGTGCTGCAGATCAACGGCCTGTACCGCCACGGTTTCATGATTGCGCCCGCCGTGCTCGACGCCGCCATGGAGCTGCTCGTGCACGGCCGCTCTGCGCTCGCGCAGAAGCTCGGCCTGGAGACACCCGAAGCATGACGATGAATGTCCTGATCAACGACAAGCCCTACACGCTGCCGGACGGCGCCACCGTGGTCGACGCGCTGGCCGCACTCGATGCGGTGCCGCCGTTCGCGGTGGCCGTGAACCGCGAGTTCGTGCCGCGCTCGGCCCATGCGGCGCGCGCGCTGCAGCCCGAAGACCGCATCGAAGTGATCCGCCCCGTGACCGGCGGCTGAACAAGCAACCCACAGAGATGGAGACAACACGCACCATGACGACCGCATCTGCAATTCCGGACAACGATCCGCTGGTTCTCTACGGCCAGACCTTCCATAGCCGCCTGCTGCTGGGCACCGCGCGCTATCCCTCGCCGGACCTGCTCGAAGCCGCGGTGAAGCGCGCCAAGCCCGCCATGCTGACGGCCTCGCTGCGCCGCCAGTCCGCCAGCCCCGGCGCAAGCGACAGCGGCAACGGCTTCTGGGAGCTGCTGCGCCGGCTCGCGGTGCCGGTGCTGCCCAACACCGCCGGCTGCCACAGCGTGCAGGAGGTGATCGCCACCGCGCAGATGGCGCGCGAGCTGTTCGACACGCCATGGATCAAGCTCGAACTGATCGGCGACGACTACACGCTGCAGCCCGACACGCTGAACCTCGTCGATGCCGCATCGCAGCTGATCCGCGACGGTTTCCAGGTGCTGCCCTATTGCACCGAGGACCTCGTGCTGTGCCAGCGGCTGGTCGACGTCGGCTGCCAGGCCGTGATGCCCTGGGCGGCGCCCATCGGCACCGGCCGCGGACCGGTCAACCCCTACGCGCTGCAGCTGCTGCGCGAGCGGCTCAGCGTGCCGATGCTGGTCGATGCGGGCCTCGGCCTGCCCTCGCATGCCTGCCAGGTCATGGAATGGGGCTACGACGGCGTACTGCTCAACACCGCCGTGGCGCTGGCGCAAGACCCGGTGTCGATGGCCGGCGCCTTCGCCGACGCCGTGCAGGCTGGCCGCGCCGCCCACCGCGCCGGTGCCATGGCCGCGCAAGACTCCGCGCAGCCCAGCACGCCGGTGCTCGGCACGCCCTTCTGGCATCACGCACCATGAGCGCTTCGACAGACGCCCGCGCCATCTCGCAGGCCATCGTCGCGACGCACGGGCTGCGCTTCGGCACCAACATGCCCGCGGCCATTTCAGCGGGCCGCTTTTCCTCGGACGAGCCGGTGTACCGCGGCGCAAAGCAGGCCTGCACGGCGCTCGGCTTCATCGAGATCGATGCCGAATGCCTGGCACGCGCCTGGCAGGCGCAGACGGCGCGCACCGGTGCTTTCGATGCCAACCAGTGGCCCGAAACGCCCGTCGATTTCGGTATGCGCGCGTTCCCGCCCACCGAACGCGACGACGCCTTCGCGCCCTGCCCCGAACGGCTCGGCCTCTACGCCGTGCTGCCCGATGCGCAATGGGTCGGCCGCATGGCGCGCGCCGGCGTTCCCACGGTGCAGCTGCGCTTCAAGTCGGACGACGCGGCAGCCACCGAGCGCGAAGTGCATTCGGCCGTCGACGCGGTGCGCGGCACCGGCGCGCTGCTCTTCATCAACGACCACTGGCAGACGGCCATTGCCGCGGGTGCCTACGGCGTGCACCTGGGCCAGGAAGACCTCGACGCGCTCGCGCCCGAACAGGTGCAGCAGATCCGCGATGCGGACCTGCGGCTCGGCGTCAGCACCCACGGCTATGCCGAGATGGTGCGCGCCGATGCGGTGAGCCCGAGCTACATCGCGATGGGCGCGGTGTATCCGACCACCCTCAAGAAGATGGCGACCGCACCGCAGGGCGTGGCGCGGCTAGCGGCCTATGCGCGCCTGCTGCGCGGCTATCCGCAGGTGGGCATCGGTGGCATCGACGCTGTGCGGCTGCCCGAGGTGCTGGCCACCGGCGTCGGCTCCGTCGCCGTGGTGCGCGCGCTTGTCGCCGCAGAAGATCCCGAGGCCACGGCCGCGCAATGGATGGCGTCGATAGCCGCCGCCACATGAACGAAGCAATGACACAAAAGAAATTCCGATCCTGGCCGCTGACGCCGGTCTCTCGTGCAGTAGCCACCACCTTTCTTCTTCTGGCGGCCGGCGGCGCGCAAGCCCAGCAGCCAACCGAGCAGTTGCCCGCCATCACGGTGAACGAAAGCAGCGCCGCCCCGCAAGCCGAAGTGAGCGGCTTCGGCGACGTGCCGCTGCGCGAGCTGCCGCTCTCGGCCACGGTGATCGACAGCACGCAGCTTCGCACGAGCGGCGCGCGCCGCCTCGCCGACCTCACGCAGTTCGATTCCTCGGTGACCGATGCCTACAACTCGGCCGGCTACTGGGACTACCTCACGGTGCGCGGCTTCGTGCTGGACAACCGCTTCAACTACCGGCGCGAAGGCCTGCCGATCAGCGCCGAGACATCGATCCCGCTCGACAACAAGGAGCGCATCGAGATCCTGCGCGGCACCAGCGGCATCCAGGCCGGCACCAGCGCGCCGGGCGGGCTGGTCAACTACGTGGTCAAGCGGCCCACCGAGCAGGACCTGCGCACGCTGCGCATCGAAACCACCAGCCGCGGCAGCGTGCTCGGCGCGCTCGACCTGGGCGGGCGCTTCGGTGCGAACCGCGAGTTCGGCTACCGGCTCAACATCGCGAGCGAAAACCTCAAGCCGCTCGTGCACAACCTCGACGGCAACCGCAACCTGTTCTCGCTGGCGGGCGACTGGCGCATCACGCGCGATTCGGTGCTCGAGTTCGAGATCGAGCGCAGCCACAAGACCCAGCCGAGCCAGAACGGCTTCAGCCTGCTGGGCAGCACGCTGCCGGTGCCGGTCGATCCGAGGATCAACCTCAACAACCAGCCGTGGTCGCAGCCTTCGGAATTCAACGCGCTCACCGGCAGCGTGCGCTTCAGCCAGGCGCTCAATGCCGACTGGCGCTGGAGCGCGCAGATCGGCCAGCAAAGGCTCAAGACCGATGACCGCCTGGCCTATGCCTTCGGCTTCGATTGCCACCCTGAAAGCAACTTCTCTTACTGTGATCGCTACGGCCCCGACGGCACCTTCGACTTCTACGACTTCCGCAGCGAAAACGAGCGGCGCACGCAAACGGCCGGCAGCCTCAACCTCAAGGGCAACGTGACGGCCGGCAGCGTGCGGCACGAGCTCGGCTTCGGCCTGCTCGCGAGCCACGTGCGCAACCGCTTCCAGGACCAGGCCTACAACTACGTCGGCACCGGCAACGTGTGGGCCACGGCCGTGGTGCCGCCCGACCCCACGCTGACCGACGCCAACACCAACCGCGACGAGCGTTCCACCGAGCTCTCGGTGCAGGACGCGATCCGCTGGAACAGCCGCTTCACCACCTGGCTCGGCGTGCGCCACACGCGGCTGGACCGCGACAGCATCCGCACCGATGGCACGCGCCCCACCGGCTACAAGGACGGCATCACCACCCCATGGATCGCCGCCAGCTTCGCCATCCAGCCGGGCCTGCTGGCCTATGCGAGCTGGGGCAAGGGCGTCGAGTCGCAGGTGGTGCCGAACAAGAGTTCGCAGTACAACAACGCCGGCGAGGCGCTGCCCGCGCTGACCTCGCGCCAGTGGGAGCTGGGCCTCAAGGGCGGAAGCGACGTCTTCGCCTGGCAGCTCGCGTGGTTCGACATCAAGCGCCCGATGACGAACCTCGATGCCTGCAACCGTCTCGGCACCACACCCTGCGACGGACGCTACGACGGCAGCGCCGTGCACCGCGGGCTCGAAGCGGGCGCACAGTGGAACACGGGGCCCTGGCGCCTTGCAGGCAGCGTCACGCTGATCGATGCCAAGCGCCGCGGAAGCACCGCCGAGCCGGCCACCAACGGCCAGTCGCCCACCAACGTGCCCAAGCAGGTGCTGCGCGCGCAGGCCGGCTACCGCGTGGCTTCGGTGCCGGGCCTCGAGTTGCTCGGACAGCTCTCGCATGAAGGCCGGCGCAACGTGCTGCCCGATGGTTCGATCGCCCTGCCCTCATGGACGCGCGTCGATGCCGTGCTGCGCTACGACACCCGGCTGCGCGGCGTGAACACGAGCTGGAGCATCGCCATCGACAACCTGTTCGATCGCCGCTACTGGAAGGAATCGCCCTACCAGTTCGGCCACGTCTATCTCTTTCCAGGTGCACCGCGCACGCTGCGCCTGGGCTTGAGCGTGTCGCTCTGAATGAGTGCCCGAATTTTTTTCAGAAATTTATGGCGGCCACATTGGTGCGCTCGAAAGGCCCAAAAAATCACGCTATAATCTGAGGCTTGTTCCTCGATAGCTCAGTTGGTAGAGCGCCGGACTGTTAATCCGTAGGTCCCTGGTTCGAGCCCAGGTCGAGGAGCCAAAACTCTTGAGTTGACGGGCCTTTCAGGTCTCCGCGAATAGTCCGCCGGTAACGGCGGGTCCTAGATCGCAAGGAGTCCCGAAATGGCAACAGTGAACAAGTCCGCCGGTGACGGCAGTGCGTCTGACAGCGTGCTGCAAACCGGCTCTACAGGCTTCCCTCTCCCCGAGGGAGGCCTTTCTTTTTCCGGCGTTCGCTCCGGCGCGCTGCCCGCAATCCCGATGCGGGCCGGCGGCATCACGGTCGTAACGCTGATCAACCTGTACATGGCGCACTACGCCGGCCGCGACACGACGCGCCCGCAGCGCCTGTCGTGGTGGGCGGGCCACATCGGCCACCTCGCTCTGCAGGATGTGACCGACGATCACGTGCACGCCGCGCTCGAGGACCTTTCCCAGTGCCGCGCCACCTACTACGCCGGGCTGGATGCGACCGGCAAGCCCATCTACAAGGCCAAGCGCAAGGCGATCGCGCCCGCCACCATCAACCGCTACAGCGCCAGCATCGCCGCGGTCTTCACTTGGGCGATCAAGCGCCGCGTCGCGCCCAAGGGCTGGGTTCACCCGTGCCGCAGCATCGAGCGCCGCGCCGAGCACAACGAGCAGACCCGCTTCCTGTCCGAGGAGGAGCGGGTCCGCGTGCTCGAGGCCTGCAAGGCCTCCCCCTACCCCCGCCTCTACCTGCTGGTGCTGACCGCGCTCACCACGGGGGCACGCAAGGGCGAACTGCTGGGGCTGCGCTGGCAGGACATCGACCACGGGCACGGCGTTGCCTACGTCGGCCGCAGCAAGAACGGCGACCCCAAGACCCTGCCACTGGTGCCGGCGGTGGCGGGCCTGCTCAGGTCGTTCGGCACCGGGGCCGCACCGTCCTCGCGGGTGTTCGCCTCGTCACGCAACCCTTCCCAGCCGTACGCATTCGAGGAGCGCTGGAAGGAGGCGCTGCGCGCCGCCAAGGTGCGCAACTTCAGGTTCCACGACCTGCGTCACACTTGCGCGTCGATGCTGGCGCAGAACGGTGCCACCCTGCTGGAAATCGGCGACCTGCTCGGGCACCGGCAGCTGCAGGTCACGAAACGGTACAGCCACCTGGCGACCGGCCACAAGGCCGCGCTCGTCAATCGAGTTCTCGGAGGCATTCAATGAAGGCGAACCCAAAGGTCCATGACGGCAAGGTTGCAAAGAAGCGAACCCGCCCTGCACCACCCTCCGTCCACAGTAGGAGGATGCTGCGCGAACCCGACCCTCACGCTGATCTCACACAAGACGAGCGCAACGCCATGCCCCCATTGCAGTCGGACGATTTCGATCGCTGGCTCGTGATCGCGGTGCTGCGGCACAACCGTTCCCTCATCGAAGAAAACGGAGTCGCCCTCCTGCAGGCGATCGCCCAATGCCTCGACCACGGGGTGTCGCCGCCCGAGTGGTTGGCACGGGAGTTTGTGATTCGCATGCAAGCCTTCTTGAATTTCGAGAACGCCTCGCTGGACGGGGCGTTCGATGCGCGCCCTGTCACCGAAGACAAGCGCAAGATCATCGCCAAGAGGAAGCGCCTGATCTGGCCAGTCTCCGATGCAATCATGTCGGCTCTCAGGGAGGATCCGACCTTACCCATCAGCCCGGAACTGTTCGAAAAAGTGGGAGCAAAGCTGGCCATCGGCGCGAAGATGTGCCAGGAACTGTATGCGGAAGGCGTCGAGCACTACGGCACCCCTGACCCCAAGAGCTACCGGCGGGCGATGAAGTCGAAGCGTTGAGGCCCGCACCCTGATCGCAATTGGTGGCAAAACTGCGATTTCGCCACTAAGGAAAAAACTCACGCAGTCGCGAGACTCCTCGAATCAACACGCACTTGTGTTGAGGCGGGTCCTGTCAGGCCCGTCAATTCAGGAGTTTCTCGATGAATGACGAATCCGATTCGCGTCTGGCGTGCCTGCTCACGCTGGAGGGATACCAGCAGCGCACGGCCCCGATCTTTTCCGGCATCCACTCCTTGCGCTGGTACATCCGCCCGCGCAAGGAACAGCTGGTGGCGGCGGGCGCGCTGCTGTACATCGCCGGTCGCCTGTGGGTGAACCCCGACAAGTTCGACGCTTGTGTTCTGGAAGCGGGCTCCGCGCCCCGTCAGCCTGCGGCCGCACAGGAGGCCTGATGAATTCACCGGCAACTCCCGTGACCGGCCCGAACGCCGAGTTCCCCAGGATCGACAAAAGCAGTGCTCAGCGGACAGGCAACCCTGGTCCGACCGGCAACTTGGCCTTAGCTGGCGTCTTCGCGAAGGCGCCGCAGGGCCTCACGCGGCACGCCCTTTCCGGAGCGTTTCCGGACATGTCACCGGAAGACTACGAGCGCCTGAAGGGCAGCATCGCCATCTATGGCGTCCAACACGCCATCGTCCTCTACGACGGCGAAGTCCTCGAAGGTTGGCACCGCTACCGGGCCGCCTCGGAACTCAGGATCGACTGCCCCTGCATCGGTCCGGATATCCAGGACCCTCAACAATACGTATTTGCCGCCAACGCGGCTCGGCGTCACCTGACCGCGAGTCAGCTCGCCTTCGCGGCGGTCTCGGTGTATGCGTGGCTTCCTATTGGATCGAACCAACACGGTGGGTCCGCACCCGGTGCGCACCCTCAAAAATCCATCGCTGAGGTCGCGAAGATCACCGGGCTGTCCGAGCGCATCATTGCCTATGCGAAGTCGGTGAAAGCCGCCGACAAGCCGGATGTGGCGGACAAGGTCAAGGCCGGCAGGCTTTCCCTGAAGCAGGCTGCGGAGCAGGTGAAAGCGCCCCCCCCGATTGTCGGTCCCGCGGCACTTCCCGATCCCGGGCGTCCTCGCGATGCCGCGGCCGGCCTCGACAGCCCGGCGCGTGCAGCAGTGTCGGCACTCCCGCAACAGCAGCCCTCCGACCGCCGCAAGGAAAACCCGGTCGACGAGACGGAGGCCGTGCAGCAGCGCGTCCGCGAACTCGAAGGCCAGCTCGCATCGCTCACGAAAAAGCTCGCGGATGAGACGAGCCGCGGCAAGGTCCACGCCGACCTGTTCACCCAGTTGCAGCAACTCCTGAACGTCGGCTCGGCCGACCAGGTTGTGGCCGAAGTGAAGCGACTCCTTTCTGACGTTGGTTGTTCGCGCTCCGCAACATTGAACACCGTCATCGGTGAAGCGAAGTGTGCTCCCGCATGAAGCGAAACATCCTCACCCTGCCGAGTTCCCGGCAACTGATTTCCTGGTCGGACTTCGCCGTGGGCGACCACCGCATTTCCTGCCCGTCCTGCGGTCGCAAGCCCAGCGACAAGACCATGGGCGTCCGGATCAACGAGGACGGACGTGGCGTCGCGCATTGCTTTCGGTGCGGGTATGTCGAAATCCGCCATCGCGAGCGCGATCCGTCGACGCTGAAACGTCATGACCTCGCGCGTGTGGTCAACGTCATGACCGGCCTGCACTTCGCCGAACAACGGCAACGCGAAGCCGAAGCGGCTACTGGCGCCCTGGTGCGCTGGGCAGCGGCTGACTGGGCGACCCGGGAGCACCGCTACCTGACCGTCAAGGGGGTTGGCGCTCACGGTATTCGGATCGACGGCGACCTGCTGCTCGTGCCCATCCGGGACAACAACCGCTGCCTCCTGAGTTTGCAGAGCATCAGCCCCTTCGGCGTCAAGCGCTTTCACCCGCGCGGGCGGGTCAAGGGCGGTTACCACGCATTCGGTTGCCCGATCGGCAAGGTGGTGATCTGCGAGGGCTATGCCACCGGGGCCACCATTCACGAGGACACCAATTGCGCCGTGGCCGTGGCCTTCAACGCGGGCAATCTGATGCCCGTGGCGCTGGCCCTGCGCGCCAAGTACCCGGAGCTGACGCTCGTTGTCGCCGCGGATGACGACTGGAAGACCCCCGGCAATCCTGGCCTGACTGCGGCGAGGCGAGCCGCCGCGGCGGTGGGCGGCCTCCTGGCCGTGCCCGATTTCACCGGCCTGCCGCGAGGGGACAGCGACAGTGACTTCAACGACCTGCACCGGCTCGCTGGCCGGATCGAGGTGGCCGAATGAGCGCAGTGCGTGAAAACAACCCGGTGCTGGCGGCCATCCAAGCCGCTTACCCCGTGCCAACAGACGACCTGCCGCCTCTGCACGCCGTGGACGCGGCCGAGCTGGCCGCGATGGATTTCAAACCGCGCCAGCCGCTGCTGTCACCATGGCTTTGCAGTCAGGACCTTGCGATGGTCTTCGCGTCGCGCGGTATCGGCAAGACGCATTTCGCCTTGGCCGTGGCCTTTGCCGTGGCCACAGGCGGGCCCTTTGCCCGCTGGCAAGCTCCCGCTGCGCGCAAGGTGCTCTATCTGGACGGGGAACTGCCTGGTGCGCTGATGCAGCAGCGTCTGCTGATGCACTGCCCGGACACTGAGCCGGCACCGGGCTACCTGCGCATCTTCACGCCTGACCTCGTGCCCGACGGGCGCACGCTGCCTGACTTGTCCACGCACGAAGGCCAGGCCGTCATCGACGCCATGATCGAGCCCGACACCGCCCTGGTGGTGGTGGACAACCTCAGTGCCTGGGCCCGCTCCGGACGCGAGAACGAGGCGGAATCCTGGCACCCCATCGCCGACTGGCTGCTGTCCCTGCGCCGCCGCGGCATCGCGGTCCTGCTGGTGCATCACGCTGGCAAGGGCGGACAGCAGCGCGGCACCTCCAAGCGCGAAGACCTGCTGGACGTCGTGATCAGCCTCTCGCGCCCCAATGACTATGACCCGCAGCAGGGCGCCGTGTTCGTCGTGGAGTTCTCGAAGGCCCGCAACCTCGTCGGCGACCAGGCCGAGAGCATCGAGCTCGAACTGAACGTTGCCGTCGATCGCGCCACCTGGCGTTGCAGAACGGTGGAAGCATCGACCTTCGAGCGTGTCGTGGATCTCGCCAACGAGGGTTTGAGGCCCAACGACATTGCACTCGAGCTGGACATCAACAAGTCGAGCGTGAGCCGGCATCTGCGCACGGCGCGCGAAAAAGGTCTGATCAAGGCCGACAAGGCGCCGAGGCCATGAAGCTGCGTGACGCCCTGAAGGCGGCCGTCGAGCGGCAAGTTGCACGTTGCGTGCCCCAGCAAACGCAACATGCAACTTCTGCCCCCGAGCATGCAACCGCATATGCAACTCCTGCGCAACTCCGGGCTGCAACCCCGCGTGGCTGCCGGGTTCTGCATGCAACCGCCGATGCAACGAGTGCGCAACCTGCGAGTTGCATCGCCGCTCGGGAGCGTGCACTGCCGCACGCCACGGGTGCAACTGTCTGTCTGTTTCGGCTGTCCCGAGAGCAGGCCGACACCTGTCACGCGCAGCCGTGGACCGACGAAGAGGCCAGCACCTTCGTGCGCCGCCGCGCCGCGCTTCTCGAGCGAGGGCTCGGAGAGGTCGATGCGGACGACCTTGCCGGGCAATTGCACCTGCGCGATGTGGAGGGCGACGACCGCCGGCGTTGCGTCGAGTGCAGGCACCTTGCGGGAAAGGCGTCTACCGGATGGGAATGCCGGGAGCCTACGGCTTCCGGGTTCGGGCCCGGACTGCCGTTAGAGCTAGTGACGATCTCGCAGCGGTGTCCGGCGTTCCTCAGCGCGGAAACGACGACACCCGCGCGGCCGGAGGATGGTGATCAAACGCTCGGCGCGAACCAGCCCTGCTAGCTTCTTCCTCTCGAACAGTAAAAGGCTCGCACACGAGCCAAGGCGCACCGCGCATTCGCGTCTTGGGTCCGAGCGCAATCGGCGTTGATTTCGACTTCGGCTCGGCAGGCCTCGTGCAAGGCCACGCGGAGCGCTTCGATCTGACTGGTCCCCATGCTCCAAGCCGCTTTCTTGCGGTCAATGACGTCCTGGACGAATTGCTGATCAAAGGCGAAGGAGTGTTCAGGGTCGATCAGAGGAACCAGCCGCTCCAGGCGCGCGAGTTCCTGGTTGTATTGCGCTCTGGCCTGCAGCTCTGACTCCGATTCACGCGGCGCCAGCGCCGGTGGGGAAGTGGAAGGCACTGGTGCCTCGGGCGCATTTAGTTTCGCCAGAAGGACTGGATCAGTTATGTACTTGCCAGGGCTCGGCGGTGCAGCGCCGACGCGCGCTCCCGCCACTTGCGACGCCGCAGCGAAAATTCGCGGCGCATCGGGACCGATGGGTAAAACCTCGATAACCGCCCAAGCAACTAGCACCCAAATTAGCCCGCCAACGGCCCATGCGCGCCATGGTGCGGTCACGAAGCGGCGTGGCTTGCAGGTTCCCCTGATATCCGCATTGGCCCGGTGGACCGACGCCGATTCAGCTGCAGTTGTCCCCTCATTTCGATGGCCGGCCTGTTGCGTTCTCCGGGGATCGGGTGCCTTAGGTTGCGCGGGAGGTGGCTTAGGCGCAGGCGCAGGTGGTGGTGGTGGTGGTGGCGGTGTCGGTGGCGGTGGACGCGCTGCTGCTGCAGACGCGGCGCCAGCGGCTTGCCCGTCTCGCCACGCTTCTTGTCGCTCTGTATTCCGAGTCCGGCGCACTACGGCCTCTACCTCGGCATCCAGATCGCGCAGTTCCGAATCGTATTTCGAACGAAGTTCCGGATTCGACAGCACCCTGTACGCCTCGTTGAGCGCCTGCATCTCACGATGGGCACGCTGTGGATCGGCGGTGTTCTTGTCGGGATGGCAATTCTGAGCAAGCGCGCGGTAAGACGCACGAACGACGGCGGCACTTGCGCCGCGCGATACCTGAAGGATGTCGTAGTAGGGTGGGGAGCTGCGAAAACGATTCACCATAAAAGCCAGTCCAGGATGTTGGCTCGCTCCTCTCGACAAGGCGGCAGCGTGGCTGAAGCGGGCTGCATCACCGCGCGGCGCCCGCCGAGCCTCAGTTCAGTCGTCATCGGCCCCGCCTTTCGGATTGCTTCTTGACAGCCTACCGAGGCAGCTTTTGGATCGCAATGGGACGATTGTCATGAGCTCCAGAGCGACTAATGTCCGCCGCTCTGCCACGTCGCCGATCGCTCGCTGACGCGGGAAGGACCTCGCAGTTTTTTCTGGGGTCAATTCCAGCAATGCCTCAGCGCTGCCGACGAGTTGCCTGATGATTTCGTATTCTGTGGAGCGGTGAACATGGGACGTGGCGGGATCAGGTACGGCGCTGGCCGACCCGGCTGGAAGATGAAAGCCGAACAGTGCCTGCGCATAGACGTGCGCGTGTTGCAGCGCGCCGGGCTCCTGGCGCCAGGTGCATTCGGCTCTTCGGGATGGAGCCGCGCTGGCAAAAGCATGGGGATCATCGGCACGCTCGCCGAGCCCGGTGTCCTGTGGCTGCGCTACGCGACCGAGGGCCGGCCAGGCGACCATCGGGTCAAGCTCGAGCGCACCGCATGCACCTACGGAGGATGGCGCCCCTGGTTCGCCTGTCCGAGTTGTGCCCGGCGCGCGGCGGTGCTCTATTTGTGCAGCGGCGCGTTTCGCTGCCGGCTGTGTGCGAGCGTGGCCTATGCGAGCCAATCGGAGGGCGAAATTGGTCGCTCCTGGCGCAAACAGGAGAAGGCCGAAGCGAGATTGCGCAGGAAGGGGATACATCGGGCAACCTTCGATCACCTGGTGTCCACGATCGTGGACTGTGAAGAGCGCCGTGAGCAGGCCGTGTTCGCGTTTCTCGCGCGAATGCGGCCTGACGCGAAGGGGTGACGCTGGCCGAGTCCCCGCCGTCCTTCAAGACGGCATGCGGCCTGTGTAGGCGACACGGCACGTCGGAAGCAAGCACCACGTGTGCTGGACGACGGAGGCAGCGGCGGCTACGGCTTAACGGCAGCACGTGCGTCAAGCACGACCTGAATGCGCTGCACCAACTCCGGTGCCAGCTCTGCTTCGACAATAGTGCCCACCGAAGTGGTGACGGTGCCGCGCATGGTCTTGATCGGGCTTTCTTGTACAAAGTCCGCGATGTAGCCTAGCCATGCGCTGCGAGACAACTCGGTGGCGAAGTTCGCCTTCTGCCCGTGATCCAGTCGCCTGGGCACGTCGTCCAGCATCTGCGAGACGTCCTGCAGCGCAAACCGCCTCGCCTTCCCCCGGCCAATCACCCAGCCCACCGATGAAATGGTCACGGGCCTCTCGGCGACGTTGGTCACGTCAAAGTTGACGAATTCGGTGCGCTGCGTCCCGTCTCCGGGTATGAGCCAGTAGATGCCGACGCGGGTCTTGAGTCGCACACGGCGAGAGTCGAGCGCAAGCCACAGCGAGACGATGACCGCTGCCAGCGTGCCGAGGCCGGCCACCCATGTGCCGACCGCGTTGGCGATCTGAATCCACTGATCCAGGCTGAGGGGAGCCGATGCCGCATTCATGAATTCACCAATGCGGAGTACAGATGCCACCACCAACCCGTGCGCGTCTCGGCTTTCTTGAGGCACTGGAACATTGACAGCGGTTCGGTCGGGTTGAAGGAACACATGCCGATCTGAAGCGCATGCCGCTCATTCTCCACGCGGACCAGAGCGGCCCCCAGCCAGAGGCTGAATGCGAGCAGGATCACAACAAGGGGCATGAGGGTGGTGCACTTCATGGCTCGGCATTCTGCACGGGCCCACGCTGCCCTCCTGCATCGGCCTACGGGCCGCGTCGCCGCCCCGGAGTGGGAGGGGGGCACGAAACTCCTTCTGGCGCTCCTGGCCCGTCACGTGGTCGTTCGGCATCCGCTTGAAGACCACGGGGCCCACGAGCCTCCACCAATGCCGGTCGATGCGATACCGGAGCGCGGTGGTCATGTGCTGACGAAGGACGAGCATGGCGTCGTCGTACCGGGTTGGCCGGCGTGGGTCGGTGCCTGCGATCAGGTGCTCGGCCTTGAGCATGTTGCGGCTGACCTCGCCCCGCCAATCGCCCTTGTCGCGTCGCAACTCCGCCGTGAGGTCCAGGCAATCGTTGAAGCTGGTGGCGTCCAAGTACCAGTCGGAGAGCGCGGCGGTCTGAGTCGTGTCCAGGGTCTCATCAGCCACCAGGGCCGGGAGCGCGGTCGCGAGGCCGTGCAGGGGCACCCGATAGGCTGGAGACTGCACTCGCCCCCTGAGGTAGGTCTGGGCCAGCACGCGGCCGGTGCGTAGGTCGAGGCCTATCACGGCGAAGTACCCACGTCGAACGCGCTTGCGTTCACGCGCGGCCAGCCACTGAGGCGCCTTGATGGCGACATAGAGGGCGACGATGGCGCCGACAGCCTGGACCCAAGCGGCCCACTCGCTGCGAGGCATGCAGGTCAACTCCCAGGACCACTGCCAGAAAAGGCACCACTCGGGCGGGTTCGGGATGGCGGCGATGATGGCGGGATTGTTGGGCAAGGAGACCGGCATCTACTACGCGATCCCGCCGATCACTTGGTCAAGCGCCACCTTGCCCAGGGCCTTCACCGCATCCAGCGACAGCTCCAGCCCCTTGTCCTTGGCCATTGACTTGACCTTGGTCCAGACCGTCTTGGATCGGATGATGTCCAGAAGCTCGTGTCCCTCCCAGGTCAGCTCGGGACATGCAATGCCCGGCCCACCGAGGGAGTCGAAGCGGACGGCCTGGATGAAGCCAGCATCGCGCAGCAGGAGCAGGTGCCGCACCCTCTCGGTCTCATCGGGCGGGGTGTCCTGGCTGTAGGAGTACTGGGCTCCCTGGAATTGCTGCTCACCCAAGCCCTCAATTTCTTCGAGGACGGAGCGGATGGTGTCCCAGTCGCGTTTCATGGGAGGGCATTGTGAGGCCGAAGTCCGGGCGCGCCTACCGGCGACCAGGGCGCGCCCATAGGCTGAGCATGACGACAGGTTGATGGGGCGAAGCCGCCACCTCACCACAGGGCGGCACACGCGCTTCGCCGTAGCACCCATCGAAGCAAGCGGCGATGATGTCGGCTTCGTCAAGAAACCAAGAATTCGAACATGAAGAGCGCCCTGTTTGTGGACTTTGACAACGTCTTTTCGGGTCTGCGCCGGCTTGACCCGGCTCTCGCCGATCGGTTTGCATCACAGCCCCTGACCTGGATTCGATGGTTGACTGAATCGCTGCCAGCGCCGCCCCATGCACCGTCCGGGTCCAACCGACGACTGCTCGTGCGGCGTTGCTATCTCAATCCACAGGTCTACCAGCGTTTCCGTCCCGCATTCAACCGCGCCGGTTTCGAGATCATCGATTGCCCCGCCATGACCAGCGAGGGCAAGACCAGCACCGACATCCACATGGTGTTGGACATCGTCGATCTGCTGCAGCACGACGTCCACTACGACGAGTTCATCGTCTTCTCGGCCGACGCGGATTTCACACCCGTGCTGCGGAAACTCAGACGCTGGGATCGGCGCACGACGGTCCTGGCCATCGGATTCCCCTCGGCCGCCTACCAGGCGTCGGCCGACCTGCTGATCGACCAGGATGAGTTCGTCCGGGCCGGACTTGGCTTTTACGAGACAGAGGCAGAGGAGCCGCCAGCGCCGGTCGCACCCGTGCGGTCGCAGGCAGACATCGCCAGTGGCGTGGCGAGGTTTATCGGCAGGACCGTGAGTGATTCGGCCAGACCGGTGGCACTGGCCTGGCTGGCGAGCAAGGCCCCGGTCGAAGTGCAGGGGCTCGATGCAGCCAACTGGGCTGGCTTCAACAGTTTTCGGGGGCTGCTGAACTCGCTGAAGCTCGAACCGCTCCTGGTGAACTGGGAGCTGGGCCTCGTCGCAGATCCAAAGCGCCACGCGCTGCCGGATCGCTCTGTCGCGTCCATTCAGAAGCCCGCCCAAAGCGCTGAAAGCGCGCTTGATGGGGTGGCGCACCTGGTTCGGGACGAGGTTTTGAAAGCCCGGAAGCCGGTGCCCTGCGGGCGCTTGGCCCAATTGATCACCGACCAGTTCGGCCCTATTGCAGCCGACTGGGGCGGCAAAGGGACGTTCCGCAAATTCATGGAGGCGTTGAACCTCTCGCCGCTGCAGGTGGATTGGTCAGTGGGGAGTGGGCGGGTGATCGATCCTCGTGTTACCGCGCCGACAGCGGCCGAGTCCCGCACTGATGCCACTGAAGATTGGGGGCCTGACAACCACCTGTTGCCGCTCTTGACTCAAGTGCATGTTGCAACAGGCATGCCCCTCCTATCACCGACAGAGTTTCGCTTCCTGCTCGGTTGTCTGGCAGCCGACCTCTCAGAGCATCCGTTCCTGCTGACCGACACGGGCAAGCGGGTTCGGGATCGATGCCGGAATACGGGCCATTCAATCAGCCGCAGCGATGTGAGCTTCGTGCTCAAGGGCATCGTGCTCGGAGGGCACTCATTCGGAAGCAACCCTGTCGCTCAGGACACCATGGGTCAGAAGTTCGTGGACAGCGTCCTGGATCTGTGCCGGCGGGAGCAGTTGCTCCTCGACGACGCGCAGGAAGCCCAGCTGCGCAATTGGGCTCGCAGTCCGCAGGCCGGGTCCCACGTCTAGCAGCTCGGCGGTCCACCTGGCCGAGCGCCGCATGGTCCGTCATCCCGCCCTTCCCCATCCTGTCATTCAGGTTCTGCGCTCTGGGCCCTGATCGACCAATACAGGCCGTCAAGCCTGACAGGGTCCCGGGCTTCGCACTCCCAGATGGTGAAGACAGTCCATCCGAGGCGTTCGAGGAGAGCCGATTTCGCCGCGTCCCTTTCTACATTGCCCCGGAATTTCTTCTCCCAGAAATCGGGATTCGACGCTGGCGTGGTGGCGAGCCTGCACCCGCTGTGGCGGTGCCAGAAACAGCCATGCACGAAGATCACGACGCGATGGCGAGGAAGGACGATATCGGGCTTGCCCGGGAGCCGGCCGTCATGAAGGCGAAACCGGAGACCCGTGCCGTGCAGATACCTCCGAACGGAAAGCTCGGGCGCTGTGTTGGCGGGGCCGATAGCGGCCATCATTCTCGAGCGCGTGGCTCGGTCGACGATGTCAACCATCACTCACCCCGGCCCCGACCTCGACACCATTTCGGTCAATCGCACTCTCACATCTGGTCCTTCGAGACGAACCTGTCTTCCCGTTCGGCCGGAAGATAGGTTCGTATTTCAGGCACGTCAATTGCCCGAACGATCGTGCCGAGCGTGGTCCCGCCGTGACCCGCGAGGCTCAAGCCATACGCTACCGACAGCCGATCAAAATCGTCGGCATGCCACCCTGTGTCGACGAGATCTCGCGGCACGGGCAGGCGCACGATCTCGACGCCGACCCGCCATTCCGGCGTCGTGTTGATGGCCTCCCCGATGCGACCATAGAAGCGCATGCGCGATCCGCCACCGCAGAGTAGCAAGGGGACGCGCTGGAGTTGCGTGCTCGGCAGGCCCTTTCCCACCTTCGCGTCGTTGATGCTCCCGGCGACCTCCGCCCGATAGCGCTTGACGAAGAAGTCTTCGTCGACATCCTGTCCAACGACCTCGAGCTGATAGGCAGGCAGGTACTCTCGCACCGATTCCGGAATGGGGCGCAACCTGTCGGTGGGCATCGAGATTGCGGCAAGATGTGCGCCTGTCGCCTCATCGTTGTCGACATCTGGAAGAAGTGATTGCAGCCAGTCGACACGTGCACGATGCAAGTTCATCGCACCGTTGGGCTCAACCCGGCTCGAGTAGAAGGTCAGCACGCCACCGCCGTCGGCCGATGCACGAACGTGGAACATCGCGGAATCCACGGTGCCTGCGCCCACATCGACCAGCATCATCACCGGCCTGGAGTTCCAGTCCCATCGGGCGGACGACATGAAGCCCTGCAATTGCGCACTTACCTCGGGTACGGCGTCCACGCCCGACCAGTCGAATTCCGCCACTCCGTCCGGCGCGTCCGAGGCTGCCGAGAGCGAGCGGAGGCGGTAGTGGTCGACCTTCTCGAGGGTAATGGTGTCCGCACCAGGATCAGCCGCCAGATTCGCGGCAGCCCAGGCCAGCCGCCGGAACAAGGTCACGGTGTCCTTATCCTGATAGGAGCGCGCCGCCAGACCCAGGTTCAGGCGCCAGTTCAGCGCGTGCCGCCGGTAGATGTCGCCATGCTCCGTGAACAGCCAACTCCGGGCCCGGCGGATGACGAGTGCAAGGAAAGCACAGCAGTCGTTGAATTCCGTCACCGGGCTCTTCGCCCTGCAGGCAAGCAGCCCGAGCTTGAGGTTCGCGACGCGATGCGTGCCCTGCTCCAGCGAATAGGTTTCGCCGGTCCGGAAAACGCGCGTCGGAAGCAGGTAGCCATTGATGCCGGGACGCGCGCCATTCAGGGGGACAGGAAAGACTCCCGTGGCCGCAAACGAATCCCGGATGACTGCCTTGGTTGCGGAAGTGCCGAAATCGAGACCGATGATGAGGTCCGTCTCGTTCTCCGGCTGCATGGTCAACTGTCGTTCCGTTCCACGGTACTCGAATGCGGGCAGAGAACCGCCGTCGGCAGGATCGTCGACGAAGAGCGGATGTGGATGAAAGTCACCCCTACGAAGCAGCCGCGTTCTCGGCCGCGGTGGCTTCGCAGCGACCGCCTGTTCCGGCCGGACCGCCGCTCGCCCTGGCGCTGGCGACGGTTCCGGTTGTCGCGTTTTCGTGGTCAGGCGATTTCGTCCGCCGGGCGATCCGCCGGTGGTCGGCGCGGGGGAGGCCAGACGCACGGGTCCCGTCGCGCGTCGGGGTGGCACTGCCGGCGCCGCCCTCCCCACCGTGTCGGTTTTTTGCGCCAGCCCGCCGGGCAGTCGATCGGCGCCGGTCCTCGGCCCGCTCGAATCGGCCTTGCGGACGCCAAGTCCGAGGGCCTTCAACGCATCCCTCAGCTGCGTTCCCAACCTCTTCATCCTCTTCTCCTTGACTTGTTGACCCGTCCTCAATCGATCAGCACAACGCCCGCACAGACGAGCATCGACTCGTGCCGCACTTCCCTCCGGTTCTGTAGCCTCGCCCGACGCTCGGCTGCCCTTTCGCGGATCTTGGCGAGCCGCCCCTGGTTCGCCTTGATCGTCCGCAACTTTCCCTGCTGCCGCAGACGATCGATCATTTCCTGCAGACGCTGGATCTCGCGTGCCTCCTGCCGGTCGACCTGGTCCAGCTGGAAACTTACCCTGTCCCGGTTCTCCCGCCCTGCGCCGGCCGTGTAGTCCTGGTACCTGCCGTCGAGCGCATCCATGACCGTTTCGAAGCAGTCGCCAATGGTGTCGCCATCCAGCTGTCCGTGTGCTGCCGGCCATGGCAGGCCCTGCATGACGGCCACCGTCACCAGCCGCTCGGCATCGTCGGCGGAGAGACTGCCGGACGCTCCCGGTCTGAAGACCTCGAACGCGAGGCGCTCCGAGTCCTGTTCGCCGCTGATGCTCCATCGAGTGACCGCGAACACATGCACCCCGGCTCCAACCCCGACTCCACGGACTGCATCCCCAGGGAGGCGAACCGCCGACACCACTGCATGTCGATGCCGCTCCTCGGCCTCCAGTCGCCGGCGCACGAACGCGACAAGCGGGTGATACTGGGAGATCGATTCCGCGTCGATCCGGCCCCGCTTTAGGACGTTCTCGAATACACAGGGCTGGCGGCCACTGGCGGCTATCGCGAGCCTGGTCCTGCCCTGCAGGCGCTCCTTCTCCAGAAAGTCGGCAAACGCAGCCCGTGCCGGGGGGCCGAGATCGATCTCCCACAGGGCCGGGTCCCCCTCACCGACACGAACCAGCTGGGCGCCCTGGCAGTACTCGCCGATGAAATCACCGACGTACGACTGCAGGTCTTCCGAGCTCACATACCGATTGAGCTCCCTGGCCGCAGCGATCCGATGCTGGAGGTAGTCACCATGCGCCACCAGGCGTCCCGCCTCCTGCTCCAGGTTCTCCTCGATTCGTGACCGCTGTTCGACCGCCACGCATGTCTGTTCGATGACGCCCGCTTCCTCCTCCTCCGTCAGGTCGTGTTGCAGCAGGTCGAAACTCATCACCCGGATCATCTCGCCCAGGATTCCTTCGAGGCTGCCGAGCGCACGCTCGAAGATCCGGAGGCGCTCGAAAAGGCGGACGTATACGCGGTCATCAAGTGAGCCGCCGAGGAAGAGGTTGAGGATGACGATACGCTCTGCCTTCTGCCCGATGCGGTCGATGCGGCCGATGCGCTGCTCGATCCGCATGGGATTCCATGGCAGGTCGTAGTTCACCAGCAGCGAGGAGAACTGCAGGTCGATGCCCTCACTCGCGACCTCCGATGCGAGCAGCAGGCGCGGTCCGTCAGCGGACCGGAAGCGTGCAAGGGCCGCCGGCTTGTCCATACCGCCCATCAGCACGACCGAGTCAACGCCGATCTCCGCGAATCGTTCGGCAAGGTAGGTCAGCGTGTCACGGAAGTACGCGAACAGCACGACCTTGGCGCCGCTGGTCGTCTTCCAGTACGTGAGCAGCTGGTCGCGCAGTTTTTCGAACTTCGAATCGTGTCGCCGCAAGGCCTCGAAGTTGCCCACGTCTCGCGCGATGCGCGAAAGCTGGGCGATCAGGCTGTCGGCGTTCGGGCGCTTTCGGGCCCTGGCATCGAGGGACGCATCCTCGCCAAAGGCATCCCAAAGGATCTGATCGATCTCGTCGTCCAATTCGCTGCTGCGCCGCGACCATGATCGACACGCCGCTGCCATGGAGCTGCACATCTGCCGCTGAGGAATCGTCAACAGGAAGCCCTCGGCCATGTCGAGATCCCGGCAATACTTTCGCACGGCAGCCGTCACCTGGTCGTAGAAGTCGGCTTCGATCGGTGTCATGTCCACGCGCAGCGCGATAGGCTGACGCACCACACGGCGCTCGTGGACATCGCGCTTGCGAGTCCGGGTGACGACCTTGGTGATGGGGTTGATCCGGTCGATCTGCTCGGCCAGTGCCAAGCGGTGACTCACGGACGAGAGGGTCTCCGCACTGGGAGGCGACGCCAGGAGGAACTGCAGCGCCTCGCTGCGAACGGCCACCGCGGAGCCCCTCACGTCATCGAGAGTCGCCCCGATCGCCTCGACGTCCGGCTTGCCCTGCAGCAGCAGGTCACGCAGCCTGATCAGTGGTGCGTTCTCCTGCAACGCATGATCGAACGACCACTCGTGCGGGAACGAGTCGCTGTCGACCAGGTTCAGCAAGTGGAACAGGTCCGAGTTGCGGAGATGCACCGGAGTCGCGGACAGCAGGACGAGGTTGTTCGTCATGCGCCGCAGAATCTGCCCGAGCCGCGCCGTCTGCGTCTCGGGGTTCCGCATGTAATGCGCCTCGTCGACGATCACCAGGTCGAGCGCGGCATCGTCGCCGGCGCTGTCGTCGGCGATCCGTCGCAGCCGGGCGGCCAGCGACTGTTCCTCGTCATCGTCTTCAGGCAAGTCGGAAAGGCCACGCAGCCCCTGCATGCTGGCAATGATCGCGAAGGAAGCCCGCGAGTTGCCGGCCGCATGCTCGAGGACCTCCACGGCCTCCTGCGCGCCGCATTTGCGCGCGTCCACGCCGAATCGGTCCGCCAGCTCCTGCTTCCACTTGTCCTGCAGCATCGCGGGGCACACGACCAGCAGCCGGCGCGCATCCTCGCGGCTGCGCAGCTCGGTCCAGATCAGCCCGGCCTCGATGGTCTTGCCCAGCCCGACCTCGTCGGCGATCAGGATGCCGCGCGAGGGCGAATCCAGAAACGAGAGCACGGGCTTGAACTGGTAGGCGTAGAAATCGGTATTGGTCGTGTACAGGCTGTAGATCAGGTCGGCGAGCTTCCCGCCGAGCCTTGCGTGCGTAAGCGCCGAGCGCAGGTCCCGCGGCTTGCCGAACCGCAACCTGCGCATGTCGTCGTAGGGGTTCGAACCTTCCTCGGGTACCGGCTCCAAAGCCAGGCCCGGCACGAAATCGGTCCGGTCAGGAAAGATCACCTGCCATCTCGGTGAGATCGGGTTCCCGGTCTTCTCGCCCGAGAGCACACCGGCGCGTACCGGATTCGACTTCAGGCGAACACGCAGACCGGCGTGAAATTCGATCGTCATGGCACCTGCACCGTTGTCATCGGGTCATGATTGCGAACGCGAGCCAGGTCACGTGAGCTCCTCCATTTTGCAAAGGACAGCGGACAGGCCCACCGCCCGGCGGAGGGGTTTGCATTGCGCCACCAGCGCGATCGAGTCAGCCCGGACATGATTCGTCGGCCCTTGTCCTATCGGGCGGCCCCGAGACTGTGCTCGATGGCGGTCACAATCGCTTCGACATGCGCAGCGTCGGCAAAGCCGACCCGCGGCCAGTTGAACTGCGGGTCTGGCCACACGTCGCGGCCCGTCCGAGCCCGGAATTCGGCAACCAGCGCCCGGATCTCCCCCTCTGATATCGAGAGCCGCCTGGCCATGGACACTGGCTCGAACGCCACTTCGGCCTGGTTCCCGGTGGCGAGATCCGCGTGATAGACGGTGAGCTTGCCACGCCGAACGGATTGGAACCGAACCCCTGTGCCGCTGTCGAGCGGACGTCCCGTCCCGAAATGTTCCCCCAGTCTGGCGACGAGCGAATCGAAGATCTGGTTCTGCATGATTTCCTCAAGCTTTCATCTGAACTTCTTGCTGCTGACCTGCTGCCCGAGCCTGCCGGTGAAGACCACGTTCATCACCACGTCCCCCGGTGGTTCCCGGGTCGCCTCCCGCTTGCCCCTTCCGGCTCTCCGTGCCGCACTCGAAATTCGCGGGGCGGGTCGAGGATCGGCCGTTCGAAGGATCGGATCGCTTCCATGGAGCAGGACCGTCAGGCCGCTCGAGTGCTGGACATGTGACCGGGCATTCTCGCGGCGAAGGCCCCGGCCTGTTTCCCGTACGGGGCGCGGGACGCTTCGGGCAGCAGGACATGCAGCAGTCCCCGGGCTCGCGACAGGCCGGCGTAGTGGAGCATCGACCTCTCGGGTTCGCCCATGCCGTCCAGGTCGATAGCCAGCACGACGAGCCGCTCCAGCCCCTTGAAGGCGTGCATGGTGGAGAAGATCATGTCGCCTTCCTTGGCCGTGGCCGCATCCACAAGTGGCACCCTCGCCAAATCGCGGACGTCGGCCACCAGCGAGTTCTCGCGAGTCCGGGTGGAGAGGACGGCGATGTCCTGTGGACGGACATCCTGTTTGAGGAGTCTGGCCACCGTGGCCTCGAGCGAGGTCTTCAGCGCCTTCCGATCGCGGCTGTAGATGTTGTCGCACTCCGGCCCTTCGGGTGCACCTTCGATCGCCAGATCGATGCCGGAAATGATCGATGACTGCACGGCGACCTGGCGGGTGTTGCGGCAGTTCTCGAACAGGTCGTCGAAGGCAGGCTGCGCCTCGGCGAGGCGCCTGTCTACCTGATCCTGCACGTCGACGCCGTAGATGTTCTGGTTGCGATCGAAGAAGATGTGCCAGCGTCCACGATTGATTCCTGCGTCTCCGAGCATCAGGTCGAAGGCGTCGATGTTGTCGGGCGTGAGCAGATCCTGGGCCTCGTCGATCACGAGCACATCCCATGAAGGAAGGCCGCACTCCAGCGCGGCTTCGACGAAGGCGCGCGGGAACACCTCCGCGAACAGTTGCTGCGTGTTCGGTGCGGCCTCGAGCCGATCGAGCATGCCCGCCTTGGCGATGACATCGCGGTATAGCGCGTGCACGTGTCGAACGTCGATGTTCCGTGCAAGCGGATCAGTGGACATCCCGATACGGATGTGCTCGGCGAGGAGCTGGTTGAAGCAGAGGAACAGCACCTTGCATCCTTCGGCGGCAAGCTGCCTCGCCCGCTCGACAGCAATGACTGTCTTGCCCGTGCCGGCCTTGCCCCTCACGATCGTGCGCGGGTTGGCCGACATGCGTCGCGATGCACGAATCTGGTCCCGGGAGAGCTGCACCAGTCTGGACTCGACGCCCGTCAGGTAGCTTCCCAGGCTGAAGGCGGAGTCGACATCGGGTCGAAGGATCTGCCGGGCCCGCTGTATGTCTGCCCGCGTGGGCAGCCTCGGCGTGCGGCCGTGCTTGGCCTGGTATGTGGCCATCCAATGACGGTGGAGCTGCCCGATGTAGTAGCCCAGGTTCCGCCTGAATTCGCGCTTGTCGAGAAGCACCGCGGGCTCGATCTCGGCGCCCGTCGTGGTGAATGTCTCCATGGGCATGACGACGCCGAAGCCGTCCAGCAGGTCCCTGAATCCCGCGTCGGCCTCGACGAGCCTCTTGCGGACCGCGAACATCGTCCCCTTGGCCTGCGTCCAGGGGTCTTCGCGTTTCTCGTACGTCAGGCCGCCAGGCTCGCCGAACACCCATACGCCGTTGCGACAGGCGACCTTTCCGCCCTTCACTTCCAGCGAGAAGAATCCCCTGGTCGAAAGCACGACGATGTCGGCCTCGCCCCAGATCTTTGTCTCGTGCCCGTGCAGACCGAGAGAGTGCATGCAGATCCAGTCGGCATCCAGGTCCCGGCCAAGCTTTTCATAGACGATCCGCTCGCCGTACTTGCAGTCCTTGGGCTGGTCTGGAATCAGTGTCGCCATCGGGTCAGTCCGCCTGGTTTCCGAAATAGCCTTGCCAGTCGCCGAACTCGGACGACTCGGGGGAGCCGACGAGCATCGTGCGATCCAGCTCGCGATTGAACTTCTCGCACGCCGTCTCGGGCACCAAAAGGCAGCAGTGGCACGCGGCGCCGCTAATGCGATCGCCGGACTGGGCGGGGTCAGCCTCTAGGCAGACCGGGTCGCTCCCGCACCAGCGTGCGTTGCGGATGGTCTGGAGCACGATCCGCTCCAGCTGCCCCGGTTCTGCCAGACGGACCAATCCACCGAGACTGCCTTCCGAATCCGGCGACCCCGTGTAGATGAGGACGCCATTCATGGCCGGGCGCAGCTCGTCTGCTTCACCCACATAGAGCCGCTCGCGCAGCGCCGAGGAGGAGTATCCGCAGTCGATCGAGATCGTCCGGATCAGTGCATGAGCGAAGGAGTGGACGAGCAGCAGCCTGGCAGTAATGCGGTAGTCGCGGGGGTGTCCGCGCTCCTGCGCGACGGCAGCGGAACGCCCTTCCAGCACCCGGACGCGCTTGCCAATCGCTGGATTCGCTGCAACCCACGTGTCGATGGCGTCGCTCCTGAACCGGAGAAACAGACCCTCGCCACGGATCTCTGCGGCAGGCAGCCAGTTGCGGGGCGCCTTCGAGAGGGGCGAGACCAGGCCGTCCTGGATGGCCTTCGCGATCCGCTCACCACTGACCGGGTAGGGTTCGATCCGGCTGAACCCTGCGAGTGCTCTCACCTCGCGCAGGCGGGAAACCGCGCCGACGAGGTCGAACCACGGGGCGATCGCCTCGGGAGGCGCCGACACGTCATTGCTGAATTGCGGGACGATGCCTCCGACGACGGGATCGTCACGATCGTTCGACAGGGCCGCGTATTCCTCCGCACGCGACCCGGCATCGGTGAACTCGCCCTGCATCCCCTCGATCTTCTGCTTCTCGCGGTACGCCGCCATGAGCGCGTCCAGCGGAATGCCGTATGCATTTGCAAGGTTCGTCAAGACGGGCTCGACCGCTTCGCCGGGAAGCGCACCAAGTGTCATCCAGTGTCCCTCGATGATCTGGAAGGTGGCCTCGGAGACCGGCGGAATCGAAAGCGCCGATGCGACGACAGGGAAGTGTGCGTTCGAGGCACCGCGCTGGATCACCCGGGGTGGAGCGTCGCAATCCGGCTGCCGGTCGTGAAGCCACGGCCGGACGCCACGGCAGTTCATGCCCTTGAGGCTCTCCGGCCGGAATGCGTCACCCATCGACTCCGAGGAGTTGCAGGTGCGGCAACGCACATAGAGATCGGCAAGAGCAGCCGACTTTCCCCGCGACTTGAGCTCCAGCGCCGGCCGATCGCAAATCCCCTCGCTGCGCCTTCTGTGCGCCCACCATGCCCACGGGAACTCGTCCATATGGCCCTTGCGGCAGGCAAGCACGAAACGGACGGGCGTCGTGGGCACCCCCTTGGAGTGCCCTGCGCATTCGAGCTGGCTGCCGTCAGCGGACAGTTGGAATGGATCGCCTTCCGTGCCGATGCGATGGCACATCGGACACTCATGCCATGTCGGGAAGCGTATGGCGGGTGCGGAATGCGCCGGATCGACGCGCCCCGAGGGCCCGAACTCCTCCATCACGGGTGGCAGCCTGAAGTGGCTCACCCCGAGCTGGACCTGGAGGCGTGCCTCTCCGATGGTGAGGGACGGAAGGCGGGTTGCGCCTTCCCAGTCCTCCAGGCCCATCGGCATGAAGGAACCCTTCTCGAGATCGATGATCGCCCCGATGCCGTAGGTCGCGATCGTCTGGGATCGCCTCACCTTGCCCAGGGGCTGGACCCCCGCGATCGCAGCGGTCGCGCTCTTCGAAGGCGAACCAGTACGGAACGGTTTTCTGGTCGTGGCCACTATGCGCCCCCCGTCTTTCGTGGAATCACCTTGAGGACGAACGCCGTCGACGGCTCGACCTCGCGCATCGTGTTCGGAGTCGGCCACGCGAGACTTCCCCTTGATGCGCCCTCCTCTGCAGAGCACATCAGGTGAGGCGCCGTCCTGCCGAACGGAGCCTTCTTCTCCCAGTAGCGCAGACGGCCGGACGACGATCGGGCGTCCTGGCTGCGGCGCGCCCACTCCTCGAGCACGGCGGCGATCTCGTCCTTCGTATCCGATGCTTCCTTGCTGTCCGACGCGGCAGACACGCGGGCGAGTATCGACGTGACCAGCGCCTTGACCGAAGGACTGGACGGATCGAACTGTGCCGCATCCTCGTCGCCCTCAAGGCCTGGCACCAGATGCCGTACCACCGAGGCAACGACGGCATGAAGCGCCTTGTCTCGCGCGCGCGGTGCCCATGGGGTGACGCTGGTCGCCTCGACATTGCGATAGAGAGCACTGTGATACGTGCGGAAATGCTCGAAGTGGGACAGGTCGCGCGGCCGGCCGAAGTTGTAGAGCGTGACCACGAGACCGGGTATGCCACGGCCCACCCGGCTGCTGGCCTGTATGTACTCCGCGGTCGACTTGGGCTGCCCGTTGACCACCATCAGCCCGAGCCTGGGGACATCCACACCGACCGAGATCATGTTCGATGCCAGCACGGCGTCCTTCGGTGCCGCGTATTCGAATGGGTCGGACCTGAACTGCGCCAGCGTCGTGGACAACGCATGCAGGAGCCCCGGCAACTCGCGTGAGGACTGGCGGCTGCTCAGCTCCTCGGGTTCGAGTTCGAGCTCGCGCCTCGGCGTGCCGAGCCGCCCGGCAAGGAACTGCATCTGCCGCGGAACGTCATCCTGCATCAGGACGTAGGCGCCACCCAGCTCGCGCAGGCTGTTGAAGTAGGCGACGCAGGTCCAGTAGGCATCGATCGAGGCGTCGTCGGCCTTGCCGGTCGCGACCAGCGAGGCCGCAGATTGCAACAGGGCACCGATCACCGCCTGCAGGGCGAACTTCGGACTGCGGCCGGCCGTCGGGATGCCGATGTACAGCCGGTCGGGGCCGTCCGCATCGCGCACCGCGAAGAAGGAGTCGGACGCATCGAAACCCGGCGGCGGAAACTGGAGCACGCTCCGGTCGAAGAGTGCACGCACCTGGGCTGCCGCATACCCGATGGTCGCGGTCGAACCGATCACCTTGGGGCGAACACCGTCTCGGGTGCACAGCAGGTCGACACTCGTCTCATAGAGGCCTGCGATGGAACCCAGCGGCCCCGAGATCAGATGGAGTTCGTCCTGGACGATCAGTGCCGGAGGCAGTCCGCCGTCGAGGCCGAAGATCCGCCGGATATCGGTTCGCTTGGGTATCTGTGCGAACTTGTCGATGGTCCCGATGAGCAACGAAGGCGGGTTCTCATAGATCGTCGCATCGACGGTCAGCACAGGCAAGGGCAGCCCGCCGGTCTCGCAGTCCGCCTGGCTGCAGATGATGTCGATGCGCGGCTGCAAAGGGTCGGCCCGGTAGGCCACGGCCGGTAGCTCAGCCCCGCACACCGGACACCGGAGCAGCTGGCGGGGTGAGGATTTCGGCTTCTGATCGGCGTGTTCCTGATCCAGGGCTTCCCGGGCAACCTCCATGTTGTTGGGCGTCGCGTCGCCGCCAACGTAGAGCCCGAGGGTAATGCGCGCATGTCCAAGACGCCCGTCCGTCTCGCGCATTGCATCGCATGCGGCAATCAGCGACGCCGCACGCTGGAACTGCTGCACGGTCAGGAGTCGCAGGGTGTAGCGCATGAGCACGTCGACGCCACCGACCGCTCTCCGGTGCCCGTTCGTCAGGCGCCTGTGGAAGATCTGGAACGCGGTCAGCGCGAGATATGCCTCCGTCTTGCCACCACCGGTGGGAAACCACAGCAGATCCATGCACTGTCGATCATCCAGCGCGGGATCGGCGAGTCCGGGTATGACCAGCAACATGAACGCCAGCTGGAAGGGTCGCCAGACCAGCGGCCTCGCGCCCTGCCCCTTGGCACGAAAGCGCGACTGGCGGTCCATCGCGGCATTGGCCAGAGCAAAGGCAACCCACGCAGCCTCGTCGTTGCGAAGCGCATCCACACCGGCACGGATCCGACCCAGGGTCGAAGCGCATCGATCGATGTTGGCATCTGCCGCCCGGCGCAGTTCGCCGTGGAACTGGTCCTGCCGTGCCCTGAGCGTCTGCTGGATCCACAGCGCGTAGCACTCTGCGAATGCACCGAGTGATGCGGTGACCGCGTCCCGGGCGGATTCGCGTCCGAGGAATTCGGCCTTCAGCGCGTCAGGGTGGGATCGCCTGAAGGCCGCCAGGAGATCGTGACCATCCGGACTCGTGCCGAAGACACGGGTTTCGGGCAGCCAGGCCGTACGGACTTCCCGAACCACGTCGGCCGGGTCGGACGTCCAGGTCGCGGCGATGCCATGGCCGACAGCGAACTCCCGGACGTCCCGGTACAACAGCGCGTTTGTGAGCGCATCTTCGTCACTGCTCGTGATCGGCGGTGTTTTCCGCGGCTGTATGCCGGGTGCATCGCCCACCACGGCCTCGACGACCAAGCCCGCCTGGAACAGGCACCGGGCGTCCCTGGGCCCGGAGTTGTTCTCGTCGTCCAGTTCCTCGTTGATCAGCGTCACGGTCAGGACGTGCTGGTCGGGACCCGCACGCCGTCGCACGTGCACCGAGAGACGCCGATCGATGACCGCGCGTCCCTGGGCATCGATGAATTCGTGCTTGGGCGGAGGGGGGCCCGACTCCGGCCCCAGCCGCACGGAATACCCCAGCCGCCGTCGAGCCCAGGCCTTGCCGGATTGCGGCGCGCCCTCTTCCGACACTGAAGGTGAGCTGCCTTCCGGCGCATTGGTCGGCCTGCGCCCACCTGTGGGCTCCGGCCCGGCGTCGTCATCCTGCACCCGATCGGATTGCCCGATGTCCACGGGAACGTATCTCGAAGTCTCACCCAGGCTGATGATCACGGTCGCGCCCGTTCCGACCGCGAATGTGATGCCGATGGAGCAGGGACGAATGGCCCGGTAGCCAGGAACTGCTGTCTCCACTCCGGATGTCGGATCACTGCCCGAGTCCAGCCCGGCGTCATCGTCGATGCCGTCGACCGGCGCCCCGCGCGGCCAGAGAATGCCCGTCAGGTAGGTGTCGATCGGTGCAGACTCGATGAGTTCATCGGAACGAAGCGGCCCCATGAGCAAGCCGCTAGCCGCAGCCGCCAAGGCCGCCCTCACCTCGTCCTGCCGTGACGGATCATTTGCCATTGCGTTTCCAGGTCTTGAAGTCGCCAGTTCCGAAGAGCGTGATCCCGAGCCACAGGCGGCTCGATTGCCAGGGTTGGGGAACGGTCGGGGCCACGTCGCCGCGGGCTGCCAGCGAGATGACTTCGCCGATGCGCAGGTTGAATATCTTGTTCGGCAGGGACAGCCCCCGGCCCCACAGGAGATCCAGCAAGTCCGTGGTGACCTGCTGTGACGTGCATGCCAGCCTGAGCCCCTGCCCGTCTCCCTCCTGAAGGCAGATCTCGTATCGGGTATCGCGTGCGCGCGTCTTCTCGTGGGAGGATTCGATGCGCGTGAGGACGACCTTGTGCCCCCGGAGTGCTGCGACCCGTGCGGCAAGCTCGTGCTGCACGGCAGCGACCTGTTCAGCCCCGTCGTGGAAGTTCTGGTCCACAAGGCTGGCAGGATCGATGTCGCCAGGAAGGCCGAACTGCAAGTTGATCAGCTTTCCCCACGAGAGGAAGCGGCTCCTCCCACTTGGAAGGACGCATTCGTACGGAGCCTTGTAGATGCATTCCGAAGGAATCCGGCCGAGCGCCTTCCCTGCTCTCGTGACGGCGACGAACCCGACGTTGGCCACCTCGAGTGGATCCTCGGCGGGTGCCGCATCATCACGAGACCGCGGGTCGAGCAAGGCGACGTTGTCGAATTCCATCCCCTTGGCCTGATGGATGGTCGTGACATGGACCACAGCGCTTTCGGCGAGCTGGTCATCCGGAAAGGAGTCCGGCCAGGCGAGCCGCTCGCGCAGGTCACCAAGATCTATCGACGTGGCCTGTTCCGGCGCGCCGCTGGCCCGTGCGAGCCGCCACCACGCGCTCTCGCGTGGTGGCATGTGGAGAAAGGCGCGACTTGGAGGGTCGAAGCGCTCCTCTGCCCGCTGATAGACCATGTCAAAGGTGGATCGCGAAACGACCTGCGGCTTGAACTGCGAAAGGAGCACGGCGATCCACGCCGGCGCAATGGGTTGCGAACCAGCGACCCGAAGCCGGACTGACACTGCCGGTCCCTCCACGCGGTCGCCCAAGAGCATCTTGGTCACCCGGACCGCTTCCCCGTTGCTCCTCGTGAGAACCGCGACGGTGCCCTCCGGCAATGTCGCCAGCCATTCGGGACCCAGCTTTGCTTCGCGCGGTGACGCCGGCAGTCGCTCGAGAAACCGCTGCATCGCGGCAAGCTTCTTCTCCGCAGTGAGAAGGTCGCTTTGCAGGATCTTCCGCAGGCTGGAGGCCATGCTCGCCAGCTTCTCGGTGGATCGATGATTGCGGGTCAGTTGCGCCTCGCGCAGGCCAGTGCCCATCCGTCTCTTCAGGTCGTCCCAGGGATCGGGTGGCTCTCGCTGCCCCCTCGAGCGAGCCGCCCACCGGTAGATGGATTGAACCGGATCGCCGAGGACCGTGAACCCGACGGACTGCCCGCCCGAATTCAGTCTCGACAGAAGTTCGATCACCATTCCGGCGCGCACGCCGGGCAAGTCCTGGAACTCGTCGACGATGACGTGGCGGATGCCGGCCAGGCGCTCGCTGATTGCAGTGTTCGTGCCATCGGTGAAGGCCGCCGTTGCCGCGACAATGTTCTCGTCGTGCTGACGCGCTAGGAGTTCCGAAACTGCTGCGCCCCCCTGCCTCAGGATGCGAAATGCCCAGGAATCGAATGTCCGTATCGCGAGATGTCGGAGATCCTCGACGACCCCGGCGTCGGCGAGCCGGAGCGCGGCGAGTCGACGGGTCAATGTCGCGACAGCGCTTCGTGAGAAGCTGAGCACCAGAATCTGCGCGGGCTGCAGGCCCTCCCGAATCAGGTGCACAAGGCGCATTGCGGCCACCTGCGTCTTGCCGGTTCCAGGCCCTGCCACCACCAGAAGCCATTCACCGATGGCAGCCTCGATAACCGCCCGCTGTTCGGGAGTGGGCTCGAATTCGCTGTCGGCGACTGACTCGGTGGCGTTGGTCATGCTGCGCTGCTCTCCGCCAGGCTCCTGCGCTGTTCGCGTGATCTTCTCGGTCGCTCGCGGACGAGCCCGTGTACCACCTCCGCAATGCGTCGGGCAAGCAGCGGCGGAACAGCATTTCCTACCTGGACATACTGCTGCGTTCGAGTTCCCTCGAAAAAGTAGTCCTCGGGAAACGTCTGCAGCCTTGCCGCCTCGCGCACCGTGAGGCTCCTGCACTGGGTCGGGTCGTAGTGGATGTAGTAATGACCGTCCTTGGCGATGTGCGACACGATCGTGCTGGATGGGGCTCCGGCGCACTGCACCCGGAAGCGGTCCGGAAACGGCGTGCGGCGCTCAATCAACTCGCGGGCGTTCTCGTGGTCCGGAAGCAAGGCATCAGGGAAGGCATCGAGCTTGGGCGGATAGCCGAATTCCTGTGCGAAAGTCGCCGCGAAGAGGTAGCGCGCGAGGTCGCTTGCCATATGTTGGCGGGCCTCGTGCTGGATGACGCCGCCAAGACCGGGCGCCTCGAGCCAGCGGGCCAGATCCTTTGGCGCACCCGAAAGCGGCGACCGCTTGCCCTTGAACAACGCGCCGGTGTCATCAAGATCTGCGGACACCTGTGCCGCCGCGCTCATGGCTGCGACGACCTGCCTTTCACCATCGACGCCCCACCCGCGCACGGTCGATGACGCCTTCCGGACTGCGGCATGCCAGGCCGCCGCCGAGTCCGTGCCACGTGACAGCTTGCTCCTGATGCGAGGAAGCCCGGCCAGGGTCTGCTTGACCGTGACAGGACGATCGCTCGCGACGAGCAAGTCGGAATGACGGTCGGAGAGGTCGGAACGAACGCCGAGCAGGATCACCCGGTGGCGCGTCTGCGGGATCCCGTATCGCTCCGCTTCGATGATGTAGTCGTCCGGCATCATGTCGGACGCCTCATACGGCTTTACCAGCGACCTGATCTCGTACGAGAGACCCCGGGCCGGCGCCGCCAAGTCCTTGCAGATGCGCGAGAAGATCGGAAGGCCGCCATGATGGGAAGACAGCATTCCCTTGACGTTCTCCATCACGAACACGGGCGGCGCGTGCGCCCTGATGATGCGCAGGTATTCCCGATAGAGAAAGTGCTTCTCGTCAGCCTCGAACGCCACGTCATTCGTGCGCCTGGCCCGTCCGGCAAGCGAGTACGCCTGACAGGGGGGTCCGCCGATCAATACCCAGTTGGTCGCGCCGGCGAGCGCTTTCCGAATCCGGCCATCGACAAGTGCGGCGTCGCACTTGCCCAGTTCCGCGTTCATGATTTCGGTATGGACCTCGGTCAAGGCCTCCTGAACGACGGGCAATGCATCGAACTCGCTTCGGTCAATCTCGCCTCGGAGCATCGCGTAGTACGTGTCCAGCTTGCCCGCACCGGCCAGATGCCGTCGAAGTGCGCGCAGCCGCAAGGTTGCGCATGCGACCGGCTCCTTCTCGACCGAGAGCGCAATCCGGAATGCACGCGCTCCATCTTGATCCGTGAGTGCGGAAAAACCCTCGCCGAGGCCGCCCGGGCCAGCGAAGACATCGATTATCGGGACCGCTGATGCTCCTCCCACTGCGTTGTGTCCTTCTTGTTTCGTTCGGATGCTGGCCATCCGCGCATCGCCGGTCGGCAGATCTGCGGGCCCTGCACCCGGGCTGCGACCCTGCCAGCCCTTTTCGATCTGGCTTTTTACGACTGTATCCAAAATTAACACTGCGCGGCTACTCGCAACGCGAAAAAGAGAACGTCGGGATACTGGGAATGGAGCGCGGCCGATCCGATCGACGCCCATCCCGGTTCGCTCCTCACCACCTGTCGAAATCGCTACAACCCTTCCAGCTCGCCACCGTGCGTGGCAAGCCAAGTCCTGCGCTGCCCGAAACCCGGCATTGCGCGCTCGACGCGCCGCCAGTACTCGGGCGTGTGGTGCGGCTCGTGCAGGTGCGCCATCTCGTGCACCACCACGTACTCGGCGATCCGAGCCGGCAAAAGGATCGTCTTCCAGTGGAAGTAGAGCCATTCCCCCTTGCCGCACGAGCCCCATCGATACCCCAGGTCCTGCACCCGCACCCCCGCTGGCGCGACCTCCATCCGCGCCGCGTACTCGCCGACCTTGTCCTCCAGCCACGGTCGTGCCCGGCTGCAGTACCAGCGGATCAGGTGCTCGCGACCGTCCTTCGCCAGGGCCTGGGGCATCACGAAGCGCCCGCCCACCAGCTTGACCGCTGCATCCGACTCGGCCACCAGCCGCAGGCGGTAGCTGCGGCCCAGGTAGGGAAACCCTTCCCCATCCACGAACACCTTCCGGTGCGGCTGCTGCCCCAGGGCTCCTGGCGGGCGAGCTGCCGGTAGACCCACATGCGCTTGCGCTGCACGAAGTCCCGCAGCCTTGTCTCATCGACCGTGGGCGGCGCCGACAGCACCAGCTCGCCCGTGCGATCCACGATGATTTCCATCGACCGCCGCGCGCTGCTGCGCCGCAGCTCGAAGCGCAGGTCGTTGACCAATAGGGCGCTCATGACTTGCCCAGCCGGTCGTGGTTGGCGCGCGCCAGCTCCATCAGCCTGTCGGTCAGGGCCTCGAGCTGGGGAGTCGGCAACAGACGCGATCGCATCAGGACCTCGAAGACCCGGGCCCCGAGGCCATCCTGCGCCGGCTTGCGGTTGGGCCGCCAGAAAGTAGGAGTGAGCTCGCCCACGATAATGTCGACGAGCTCCACCGTCAGGTCCACCAGCTTCTTGCGCTCGGCGTCGGCGATCGCGCGGTCGCCGACCGCGGCATCGATGATCAGGCGCAGAAACGGTCCGTAGTTTGCCGGCAGGTCGGGGAGGCGATCGTCGGCCGCCATCGTCCCGGCCTTGATCTCGTCGACGAGTCCCCGCAGGGCGGCGGTCAGGTCGTCCCACTGCTCGCCCAGCCTCTCCAGCAGTTCACGCAGGCGCTCGCTCAATTTGCGATAGGCGACGGGGTCCTGGTCGAGGTTCTCGCGGATGTGGGCCCGGATGGCGTGCTCCATCTCGGAGGCCTTGGCACGGTCATTGGGCTCGCGCGCGACCTTCTCGCCGAAGTCGGCGTCGGTCAGTGACACCGGCGGGATCTTGGGGTCCACCCCCATCGACACCACGTGGTCGTCGATCAGCTTGCGGACCTTGGCGCCCACGTCCTTGCCGAGGATGGGAGTGTCCCGGTAACGGTTGCGGGCGCGGGCGTAGATGAAGGCCAGCAGCTTGGCGTCCGGGGCGAAGGGCAGTCCCTCCGGGCGCGGCAGCACCACGTCCAGGGTGTCGAGGAACTGCTTGAGCTTGACCGCGAACTCGGCGCGCAGCCGCTCGTCGTTCAGCACCTCGACGCAGGCCTCGTGGTCCGACAGGTTCTCGACACCGCGGCGGCGGAACAGGTCCACCACCCGCAGGTGGCGATCACGCAGCACCGGGATCTCGTCCTTCAGGCTCTGCAGGGCCCCGTCGATGTCTTCGTCGGCATAGACGTTCAGCGCCTGCTTCAGGTGGTGCGCCAGGCCGTAGTAGTCGACCACGATGCCGAACTTCTTGTCGTGGCCCGTGCGGTTCACCCGGGCGATGGTCTGCAGCAACTCGGCCTCGCGGATCGGGCGATCCAGGTACATCACCCCCTCGATCGGCGCGTCGAAGCCGGTCAGGAGCATCGACTTGACGATGAGGAAGGCCAGGGGGTCCCCCTTGACAGGGTCGGCATGGGTCAAAGGCTGCTTGAAGCGCTTGATGCGCTGCTCCTGAGCTGCGCCGTCGGTCCAGGGCCTCCATGCCGGGTCGTCGTTGTTGCTGCCCGAGATCACGGGCGCGAACTCCAGGCGCCGGAGGGTGTCCCGGTAGCGCCAGGCCTGCACCTTGGGCGGGCGCCGGCACAGGGCCTCGTCGTCGAGCGCCTTGTCCTCGGCGCTCAGCTGCTCCGCCTGGGCCAGCAGCTCGTCGCGTGCGGTGCTGAAGGCATCGAGGTAGCGCACCACCGCCAGACGGCTGTAGGCCACCACCTGGGCCTTGAAACCGTTGGGCAGGATGTTGGTCACGTAGTGGCCGAGCATGTCGCGGGCCTTGTCGGCGATCAGGGCCGGGGCCTCGCCTGCGCCCCTTCGAATACATGATCGACTGCTTGAATGCCAAGCGGAAGACTTCCTGCATGTGTCCTCATCGATGCGCTATGACCACATGTCCGCCCGCGACGTGGGCATCAAGGACAAGGCCTTCGTCAATCGCAACCACGAGCCCGGCATGCCGGCCTATGGCACGACCGAGATCTCCGACATCGGCGGCCTGCCGGCGCTGGTCGGCCTCTGAGCCTGAAGCGATCGCTTCATCGGGGCGATCGGTTCGCGGTTCCACGATCGAGAAGCTCTTGATCGATAGAGACGTGCGGCCGGTGGCGGTCAGCTCGGCCGTGGTCTCTCCTACGCCCCCGTGATGATCTGGGAGGACGGGCAGCGCGTGGTCAAGCCCATGCGCTATCAGTGCCGTCCTGCCGGAAAGCCCGCGAGCTACGACTCCCTCTATCCGGGCACCTACAACGCCCGGCGCGACAACCTGGAGGGGTTCTGGAAGGACGTCTTCGGTTTGTCGCACGGGGTCATGGTCGTCAATGCCTTCTATGAGCACGTGAAACGGGACGGCGAGGATGTGGTTCTTGAATTCGGGCCGCGGCCGCTGCAGGACATGCTGGTTGCATGCCTGTAGTCGGAATGGTCAGGGCCGGGCGAGCCGGACCGGCTCTCGTTCGCGGCGATCACCGATGAACCGCCGGCAGAGATCGCAGCCGCCGGTCACGACCGCTGCATCATGCCGATTAAGCCGGAGAACGTCGACGCTTGGCTGAGCCCGACCGCTCAAACCTGGAGGCCTCGTACGCAGTCCTCGATGACCGGGAGCGACCGTACTACGAGCACAGGCCAGCGGCATAGGACCGTGTGCGTAACTGCCACTGGCCGAAGGCTGCTCAGACTGAAAGCCGCAGTTCGCTAACGGCAGCTTTGCGGCATCTCAGTTCGCCTGCTTCAACCGCGACGAGGCAGTCAGCTAGCATCAGACGTTCGGGGGCGGCGCGCAAAAAACCTCCCGTGGCAGCAAAGACAAAGCCGACCTTGTCGGCAGGCAGCGCAGCCGACAGCGCCGGCAACAAGCAGGTGATTTCGCCGCCCTGCGGCCGCCAACCGAATGAGACGAACTGCAGGCCTGACATTCTTCAGGCAGGGGAGAAAGACAATGCACCTGGCCAAACTGGTCATCAAGAATTTCCGCAAGCTCAAACACGCGGAACTGTTCTTTCAAGCTGGCCTGAACGTCCTGGTCGGCGGCAACAACGTCGGCAAGACGGCCGTGGTCGATGCCTTGCGCGCGCTGCTAGCCGGCCATGACGAACCCTATCCACGCCTCGGCGAAGAAGATGTGCACCGCCCCCGCGACGGCACATCGTCCGGTGACATAGTGTTCGAGTACGTATTCAGCGGACTCAGTCTCGACGACGAAGCGGACTTCCTGGCTGCGCTGGTGCCTCGCGCGTCCGGCGGACTGGAAGCACACATCAAAATCCGCTACTCGGACCCCGACAAGGCTGGCCGCCTGCGCGCCAAGCGGTGGTGCGGCGAGCACGAGGACGTCGGACTGACGGCGGACATGATGGAGAACCTACGGGGCGTGTACCTGCCGCCGCTGCGCGACGCCTCGCAAGGCCTGAAGCCTGGCCGGACGAGCCAGCTTGCGCGACTTCTGCAACTGCTGGCGGACGAAGCCGGCATCGATGGCATCAACAAGGCGTTGCAGGAACTCGATGGCAAGCTAAAGACGCACTTGCCCATCGTCAACACGCACGAAGCAGTCAACAACCGACACAAGACGATGCTGGGCCCGCAGCTCGCGCAGCTGCTGGATGTCGGCCTGAGCGCCAGCGACTTCAAAAGTCTGAAGTCACGGTTGTCGTTGGTGGTGGACGCATTCGAGATCGAGCAAAACGGGTTGGGATTCAACAACCTGATCTACATGGCGGTCGTGCTGAGCGAGCTGACCAAGAATCCCGACTCCTGCTACCGGGGCCTGATCGTCGAGGAGCCCGAGGCGCATCTGCATCCCCAGCTCCAGGCGGTGTTGCTGCAGTACCTGCAGTCGATCCAGGCCGTCCAAGGTGAAACGCCGGTCCAGCTCTTCGTGACCAGTCACTCCCCGAACTTCGCGAGCATCGCCGACCTGGACAGCCTAGTATGCCTGGTCGACACCGGCATTGCGGTCGAGACCTTCCTCCCGCGAAGCGTCGTTTTCGAGAAAGGCAAGCGCGAGAAGCTCGAGCGCTACCTCGATGTCACGCGCGCCGAGCTCTTCTTCGCCCGCCGCGTCATCTTCGTCGAGGGCGCCGCTGAACTCATGATGGTTAACGCGCTAGCCAAGCGCATCGGCTACGACCTGCGTCAGCACGGCGTGAGCCTGATCAGCGTCGAGGGACTGAACTTCGATTCGTTCCTGCCCCTCTTCGGGGAAAAGGCGCTGAGGATTCCAGTCGCAGTACTGACCGACGCCGATCCAGTGCCGCCCAAGACTGATCCCTCAGCAGCGGCCGTGACGCCCCCGCCAGCGCCGGCCGCAGCTCCGACCGCTCCTGCCACCGCGGTCGACATCCTGATCGCTGCGCGTTCTGCGGCGCCGGTCGCAGCCGCCGTTTACGAGTCTGAAGAGGAAGAAGAGGACGAGGACGCGGAGCCGGTGTACCCCGCGCCCGGAGACACCATCACCGTCTCGGCCAACACTGCCAAAATGAAGGCCTGCGAAGACGCCCACGTCAAGGTGTTCCATGGCCTCAAGACCTTCGAGTACGACCTGGCACTGGAGTCGGACAACCGCTCGGCCATGCTCAAGGCACTGGCCGAGTTGCACCCGAGGATCGCGAAGTCCCTGACGACCACTGTCGCTATCGAAGTGGGTGATGCGGCCCAGGCCAAGGCGCTGTTCCGCGGCATGTTCGAGCGCCCGCAGAACAATGTGCAAAAAGGCAGCTTCGCCCAGTCGCTGGCGCAGGTCATTTCTGACGACAAGGTGGCCTTCAAGGTGCCGGCGTACATCCAGGCAGCCATTCAGCACGCTTGCCAGACGGCGGCGAATCCCAAGCCATGAGTGCGCTGACCCCTGAGCAGCAGGAGGTGGTCGACGCGCCGATGGTGCCTTTGTGCGTCATCGCATGCGCCGGCAGCGGCAAGACTAAGACGGCGGTGCACCGCCTCGTCCGGATGCGCCGCAATCTCGGCGAGGCGCGCGGCCGTGTGGCGCTGCTGTCGTTCTCCAACGTGGCCGTCGACACATTCCGCAAGGCCTATGACGACCTGGCGAGCAGCCTGCCGTCCAGCGCTGGCCGGTCGCGGGTCAACATCGACACCCTGGACGGATTCATCACCACCAACATAATCCGCCCGCATGGCCATCGGACTATGAAGTCCGAGCGGGCTGCCTTCCTGGTGACCGGCAGCGAGGCCTTCCTGGAAGGCTTCAAGTTCTCGACATCGTCGTTTCCACAATCGATCACGGCGCTTCACTTGGCGTTTGTGAGCGGTGACGAGGTCTTCTTCCATGTCTACAACGACCAGATTGAGCTGGTAAACACCTCGACGGCCCGCAACCTCATCGCGAAGCTGGGCCGCACCGGCGCCTATACGCATGACCTAGGACGCTACTGGGCTTACCGAGCGCTGAAGGAGCGGCCCGAGCTGCTCGCGGCTCTGGCCCGCCGCTACCCGCACATCGTGATCGACGAAGCGCAGGACATTGGGTCAGTGCATCGGGCCATCTTGGAGCTGCTCATCGGCGCCGGCTCGTGCGTGACGCTCATTGGCGATCCGAACCAGGGCATCTACGAGTTCGCGGGCGCCGACGGTACTTTCCTGACCGACTACCTTCAGCGCGCAGGCGTGAAGCAGCACTCGCTTCGACGGAACTTCCGGTCGGCCCCTAGCATCGTGGATCTTGCCAACGGCCTCTGTGGCCGAAGCGATGTCGCGGAGCGAGCTGCGCCCAGCGCGCCCCATGGCGCCTTCTTCACGGGCTACAAGCGGGACCAGCACCCACAACTCATCACCGCGTTTCAGGTCGCGATGTCCGCCGTCGGCGCCGACATCACGAGGTCCGCCGTCCTCTGCAGGGGAAAAGGTCTCGCGGCAACACTGCGTGGCGACGAAGCGCCGGCTGGTCAAGGTCTGATCAAGGCTTTCGCGGCTGCTGCGGTGCTGCGCGACCGGCGAAAAGACTTCCTGAAGGCTTTTCAGCGCGTAGCCGTCGCCGTGGTCGCGCTGTTGGACAACGCGCCCCATGGCCTGGTGAGTCAGATCACGCAACCCTCCAGTGACGCAGCGGCACGGGAGCTCCGCAGGGCGATCTGGGCATTTACGCGCGATGCGGCTACTGGCCTCCCCTCCTCGTCGCTGATAGCCGACACCCAGTGGCACTCTTTGCTGTTGTCCCGCATCAAGGTCTTGCTCGCCAGTCTGAAGTCAAAGTTCGGCCTTACGCCGATCGACAACATCGGCCGTAAGCTGTCCAAGAAGGCTTTGCCCAGCGCGCCGCTCGCAAGTGCCGAGGATCTGGCCGACAGCGATGCCACAACGCTACGGGTCGACACCGTTCACAAGGCTAAGGGAGAAAGCTTGGACGCCGTGCTGTACATGACCCTCAAGGAGCATGTGCAGGCGTTGGTGGACGGTGTCAGCACGGAGGTCGGTCGCATTGGCTACGTCGCGGCGACACGAGCCCGGGACCTGCTGTGGGTAGCGGTACCGCACAGTGCTCTGAAGGAATTGAGGCCGACGCTGCTGGCCAGGGGTTTCAAGGAAGTGGGCATCGCAGTGATGCCGGCCCCTGTGGCTAAGGCCAAGGACAGCACGCCCGTACTGATCGCGCCCGTCGTCGCGACAACGCCCGTCATCCCGACCACAGCTCAAACGCCATGATCTAACCGCAGTGTCCGATCTCAGTTTCGGTGGATCGGCTAGGCGCCCGTTGACGACGGCCGGTGAAGGGGACGATTAAGGGGGCTCCTAGGGGGCCTGGGAATCCAAGGGGGTTGCACCGGGTGTCGACGCACGGCCTGACCCTTGGTTCCTTCGATGCGTCCTTCACGCCGTGCTCCGCGCCGGCTTTGCCGACAGCTTCGCGTCCGTCCGCACCCTGCAGCGACTCTAGACCGCCGCGCTTCGTCGCACGAGAAGCAAGCTGAGCCTAGGGATGTGGTCGGCGCGTTGCCCGGGTTGGCGTGGCTGGATGAGGGCGTTTCGTGGCCGCGCGGCCGTGGGCTGGTGCTGAACTTGGACGGCGGGGGTGGTAGGTGCGAGGCAGTTTGTTTTCCTGCTGAGTGAAGAGGGGGGGGCGACCCCGCGTGGAGAGGGACCTACGGGCGTGTGCTTGTCGAAGCATGCCGCTGCCTTCTGCAGGCCATCCGGGCTGCCTGACGCGATGGGTGCTGCGTGCTGCCGGCGGTGATCAACAGTTCCGCCCTCATAAGGCCTTCCAACCGCGCCAGAAGCCGTAGATGGCCACGGCGATGCGTGCGCCATTGAGTCGTCGTGCGGCGCGCCACTGAACCTCTGTAGATATCGATTTCGCGCAGCGGAGTTTTGCGTGTGTCAGGCCATGTACAGCGGCTTAGGGCCCAGAACAGTCCTTTCCTCCGTCCAGTAAGCCAACGCTCAGATCCGCCAGTAGGTTGGCGCTTGGCTCACGGAAGCCTTTTGCCCCTGCGGTAGTGCACCGGCGAGAGCCGTTTGATGGGATCGAACTGCGCCATGTGTTCGGAGACCTCCCACAGCCACGCCTCCTGAACTTCATACCTCGAGTCGTACAGGATCCAGACGAGGAAGTCCCATTCGTAGTTTGTCGCCTTTGGCACGCAAGTCACAAAGCTGCCCGGCTTGCCGCTCGGCCGGTTGCCCTTGACTTGATAACGCTTGCCCCGGAAAACGAAATCGTAGCCCTTCTGCACAGCCGTCGCACCATACATGCATTCGGAGTACTGCTCCAGCGTAAGCCCCAACAACATTGCCGCATCGTATTCGGACAGAGTTGAGGTAATCGAGGGTGCGTTGCCGAACGCCTGCTCCCACTTGAGAGCCGCCTGGACGAGTTGCTGACGGAGCTGCCGCATAAGCGCCCTACCTCGATTTGCCCATAGGCATTCAGGGACCTATTCGGAAACCTCAGGCGAACTGAGCACCGGGACGCTCTCAAGGTCGCACATGAGCACGGCGTGATCAGAGATAGAGTTAGCCTGACCGCAAAGGGAGAATTCACCGACGGTTGTCAGCACGACTGGATGCGTCGCCCGACATTGGCGTGTAACCAGCACATGGTCAATCTCGCTGCGCACTCCATTGTGTCCATGGTACGTTGCCCCTACCGTTGCCACGCGGGTCCACCCGCTTGCCAGGATGGCCTGGAGGTGCCTGCCCTTCTGATAACCAAGAGATTTCAGGGAAACGTTCAGGTCCCCCAGAATGACCGCTGGCTGCTCACAAAGTCGCGCTGCCAGGTCCGAAGCCCACTCCCACGCCGCGAGCAGATGCGCCGCCTCAAGACCGTCGTAAGCCGGGACGCGCATACCCACGATCGTGAGTTCGTCCGTGCGGACGCCAAGGACATTTGTGCGCAGGTGAGGTTCGTGCGTCGGTACCTGCAAGTCGACCTGCTCCATGGGCTTACGAGACGCAATAAGTACCCTGTTCGCCTGCACTCCACTCGGGGCTGCAGGTGAGATGAGCTGATGGCAGTACCCCGATTCGAACAGCACTCGCCTAAAGGATTCTTCTTCGCTCTTCGGATAGAACTCGTTCAAGCAGATGAGGTCCGCGTCCAGGGCGCAGGCAGCATGCGCCGCCTCCGGTCTGAAAGTCGTCCGGCCAACCCTATGATTGACATTCCAAGTGGCTATTCGCATGCGGTTCCCGTTCATCATTCCGCCGAGCCGGTTGCAGCGAAGCATGTCTCCCTAGCCGAAACTCGGGACAAAACTTTTCTCGTTCGCTACCTCGTACGCACACGATAGTTGAAGCTCACCGGCCCTGGCGAGGGGCATTTGTCATGTCTTCGAACATGGCGACGGCGGCGGGAACACGCTCGGGTATGCGCCTCGAACGTCGGCTCCCAAGCGAATTGGGCCTCGTCGGTGAATGTCGGGTTGTGGCGCATCCTGCCACATCTCTGCCGGCGCGATCGGCGCTCATAGCTGACATTCAGGCGGCAATTCGGAATGGCTCCGCCAGGCACAGTGGTACCGCGTTGGCGACGCCCGCGCGGCTACGCCAACTGCGGGACCGCCTTGTACACCGCTTCGCACACGAGCTTGGCGTCCTCTGGCGTAGTGAGGCTCCTGTTCCAAACAAGAACCTGTTGCAGCGAATAGTCGAGCACCCCGGAGCCGGCCGGCCTGAAGAGAAACAGCACTGCTTGAATGGTGGCCTTGAAGTGATTAAACCGCGCCGCAGCAGCTTGGATGTGCTCTGGGTAGGTCGGCTTCAGCTCTTGGAACAGGCCAAAGATGTCGCGTCGGCAATGCTCAGGGACCTCCGGGTCCCCGTAGGTCGCCAGCATGCAGTCGTGCATGTCAACCGAGCCCATCAAGACGTCCGAGATGCACACCACGACGATGTTGAATATGCCTTCTCCGTTCTCGAGGAACTTGATAGGCTTACCCTCCGCGTTCTCGACTTTGCTAAGCAATGTGCCCTGGACCCGAAACACTTCGGCCTGCTCGTCTTCACCATCTTTCAGCACCTCATAGACCTTCGTGGCCGCGAGTTGCTTCGCGATGTCTTCCGCTGTCTTTTGGTCCTGCTGCAGCAAGCGCAGCTCGAAGTAGGCGGCTTCACCTGAGGGCACCTTCATCCTGAAATCAATAGAGCTCGTCTGTTCGGCTACCTGCTTCGCCTCGTAGTCCAGAGGGAACCCCGCGGTCTCGAACTGGTAGGCGAACGTGGCCTCCAATAGGAGTGCCAAGAAATTGCTCTTGTCATTCGACTTGGCAATGCCTTTGAGGAGCTGACCATAGCGGCCAATTGCTTCCAGGTAGACGAGCTTCTTGAAGAGACCCTCGACCTGGTCGCTGGGCTGCTCCGCGCCGCCGGAGGCTTTGATGGCGGCTTCAATGGTCTGGCGGTTGAGGGGCATATGCGATTGTGGGCGAGGTCGGAACGTCCGTCCTGGCTGCGGATTCCGGCGGTTGGCGCATTCGGCCCTTCCCCGCAGTAGGCGCGGAGCCTCGCCTCTCGATCCCCCTCCCCCCAGCGGCTGCATGGGCAGCCCGTTGACGGTTAGATGGCCGTAGGGCTCCCCTCGTGCATGAGGCGGTTCGAGCCACAGGCCGCGCGCGGCCAGCGAGGACGTCTCCAGCGCCTTGGTCGACAGCCACTCGCCAGTATTTCTGCGACGCAGAGAACTCGACCTTGAGCTCTTCGGCCCTGCCGCCTCCTGCGGCAGCGCGAGCGAGTCCACCTGTGCGATGCGCTCGCCGATTGAGCGCGCGCACGGCACCGCTTGCGGGTCGCTCAGCACCTTGCTGGGCGGCAATCCTTGCCGTCACCTTGGTCTTCACCATGCCGCTGGCTGGGTGAAGGCAAAGGTGAAGCCGGGTGCTTGGGATTTCCAGCGTCGAAGCGCCTGTTGGCGCCGTAGTTCGGCCCCCGTATTCGTCTGCCACCAATCCAGAACGGATCCCCGTCTGCTCAACCGACCGGGCACTGCTGTTGCTGAGGGAGAAGAAAGTCCGGCGCTGATTGGGATCCTTGAGCGCGTGATTGTGTGTACGATGGTGCCTCGCGGAGTCCTTGGCGGGTCTGTTAATCCGTAGGTCCCTGGTTCGAGCCCAGGTCGAGGAGCCACTACATGCCGCAAGGCCTCTGGATGCCCCGCTACCCAAAAGGTAGCGGGGCATTTCCTTTTGGGGCACCTCACCCCATCTTCGGCAGCCCGAATCCGAAGCCGAAGACAGAGCCGCTCTTCTTCTTGGCCCGCGCGGGCTCGGGCTCATCCTCGCGCGGCCCGATGTCGAGATCGTCGACCATCTTCTGCAGCTCGAGCAGCCCGGCGGCCATCGCGGCCTTGTAGGTCTTCATGGACCTCGCCTGCTGGCTGAGGACATGCCAGCCCTCGCCCTCGAGTTCGACCAGGCGCCAGCGGTAGGCGCCCTCTTCCTCTTCGATCACGGTGACGGCGATCCGGCGGAGAAGCTGCATGGCGCGATGCTCGCCCCGATCCGCGCTTCGGCACGTCGGACAAGCTCGACTCTCCGATCGCCATCAGGCAAAAAAACGCCCAGCACGCGGCTGGGCGGAATCCCTGGCGATGTCGCCAAGGGCCCCGCAAAACCAAGATTCGGGGGCAACTGCAAAGGGGATTCGAGCATTGGCTCGGAGTCCTGATATTACTGTATATTCATACAGCTTTGATGCGGACGGTCGAGATACCCGTTCGAAGGTCAGGCGCTTTCCAGCAAGAAGGCAGAGGAGAAATGCACATGAACCAGGCCGAACTTTTCTACCCGCAGGCTGCGGCTCCAACCCACGAGGCCGCGCTCCCGCAGGCCGATGTTTCGGAAGAGCCGCCTTTCAGGTTCGAAGACATCGAGCCCGAACCGCGGGTTGCCTACACCGTGCGGCTTGCCGACTACCCGCATCCGGCTGCGGACGCCGTCAAGGTTTCGGAGCAGCGCTTCCGGCGCGAGCTCGACCGGCAGCTCGGCGGCGACGTCACGCGTGCGCTGCGCGCGTTCCACAATGCCAGCGAATCCAGCGAAACCGACCTCACGAGAGAAGAGATGGCGCTCGCCAGGCGCTGGATGAAGGCCTATGACGCAGCCCGAACCGCCGGCTTTCGCGACCTTGGAGACACCGATGAAGCGTTCTTCGACGTGCGGGCGGTCTGAGTACGAATCCTGCCGGACTGCGCCGCTATTCCCCGATTGGGTTGCATCGATCGCGAGCCTGGACCAGCGCTTGCTCGACCCGGCCCGCTTGGCATGGCGCGGCATGTCGGCGCTGCTCGGCATCCGCCGTCCACGCGCACGGCCCGGTGTCAGGCCGCGATGGGCGCATTTCGCTCTTGGCCAATGAGCACGTCGGCCGGAATGCCCAAACCCTTGTTGAGGCGGCGAATCATGTGCAGCGTCAGCGGGCGCTTGCGCGCGAGCACTTCGTAGACGCGGTTCAGCGGGCCGATGTATGGCACGAGGTCGCGCACTCCCAAACCCGACTGCTCCATGCGGAAGCGGATCGCCTCGATGGGATCGGGCGGGTCGACGGGGTAGTGCTCGGCTTCGTAAGCTTGCACCAGCGTGCCGATCACTTCGAGACGTTCACCCTCGGGCGATTCGCGATCAGGATCGAGGTCGATCAGTGCAGACACCTCGCGCAGCGCCGCGCGGTAGTCGGCATCGGTGCGGATGGCTCTGACTTCCATGGTCGGACTCCTTTATTTGAACTGGTCGACGGTCGCAGCATCGATCTGGTCGTATTGCGCGTGCGTACCGATGAACTTGATAAAGACGTACTGCATCCTGTAGGCGATGGCGACGATCAGGCGGTAGTCGTTCCCCTTGATGTTGAACACCACGCGGTTGTTCGCAATGATGCTGGCGTTGGCGTACTGGGCCTTCACGACAGCGGGTGTCGTCCACTTTGCATTTTTTGCCTCTTCGTACCACGCCCTTAATCCGGGTTCGGCATCTCGATAACTCGGATCTTGGTAGAAACCGATGAGGTTCGAGTTTGCGACTACGTGCATCAGGAGAAAGTTTAGTCCCAAATTGGGACTAGCGCTAGTTGCCCCCTCCCAGAGTCCGACGCCTGTAGGGTGATCCGCACGAATCTCGTCAACGCAGGCTGAACACAAGCCGCCGCGGTTGGGCCATGATGTTCCCATCGTGCCAGCTACACCCATTGAGTACCTGCTCGAACTCGAACATGCCAGGTTCCCGGTTCATGTCCGGGATCCGGAGTTGATCCAGGCCATCGCGACGCTCAAGGCGCTGGGCTGCGTCGAAGCCGACATCACCCCGCCGCTCGATCTTCGCAGTTCGTTCAGGAACTACGAATCCGCGGTGGTCGTGAAGATCACTTCGGAAGGAATCACGGAACTCGCACTGGCGTACGGGTGACCGCCCCCTTCACCCGCTTCAGGTTCTTCCGGTCTGGGACGAGCGGCTCATCCCTTCCTTCGAATTCGTCTGCTCGCCGACGGATCCCTCGCGCGGAGCGGGCCACCGTCTAGTGCAGATTCAGAAATGTCAAAAAGAGGGTATTTCCCAAACCACAAATCGGTCGCCGAACGGTAACGACGCGTACATTAGCGCCAACGTACTATTGCCTCGCGCCATGCACTTGAAACCTCTACTCATCACCGCGCTCCTGCTCGTTGCGGGCGGCCTGTTCTGGTGGTGGGCCTCCGGCGGCGGATTCATTGCCGTGATCGTTGCCATTGGCCTGGGTGCCGTGCTCTTCCTGGTCCTTCGAGGAAACCGGTCCATCAAGGACGAACTCGATGCGCAGGCTCCCGACAAGGATCGGGGCGACAAGGAATCCTGAACCGGGGCGCCGGCCTCAGCTCAGCGCAGCGCAAACGCCAGCGTCACCGCGCCCAGGGCCAGCAGCGCGAGGCCCGCGATGAAGACCATCTCGCCCCAGGCCTCCAGCCGCACGCCCGAACTGCGCGAGCGCATCGAGATGAAAGACAGCAGCGCGCTGGCCAGGAAGACCAGCGCGTCGATGGCCAGCAGGCGGTCGATCAGGAGCCGCAGGTCGTCGCGCGGGCCCAGGTGGCCGATCGACATCACGGTCATGCACACGCCGATCATGGTGGCCGACGTGGGCAGGATGTGCGCCGAAAGGCCGCCCGCGGATGAAGCCATCTTTTTTTGTCCTGGCGCGGGCTTCACCCGATCCGCACCGGCACGAAGATCTTGTCTTCGCCGCGCTGGATCAAGAGCGCGACCGACTTGTCGGCCTTGGCCACCACCTCGCGCACCTGCTCCAGGCTCCTGGCGGGCGTGCCGTTGATGGCCAGCAGCACATCGCCCGCCTGCACGCCGGCCATGGCGGACGGGCCCGCCACATCCTCGACGAGCAGCCCGTTCTCGATGGCGGCTTCGCGCTTTTCCTGCGGCTGCAGCGGCCGCAACGCAAGGCCGAGCTTGCCCTGCCCCGCCGCGCTCTCGTTCTTGGCGACCTGCGCGGGCTTGTCGCTCGCATCGCCGAGCTTGGCCGAAAGCTCCTGCCGCTCGCCCTGGCGCCAGACTTCGAGCGTGACCTTCTTGCCCGGCGTCTGCTGCCCGATGACCGCAGGCAGGTCGCCCGACGAGACGATGGGCTGGCCGTCCACCTTGCGGATCACGTCGCCCGCCTTCAGGCCGGCCTTGTCGCCGGGGCCGCCCTTCTCGATGTTGGAGACCAGCGCGCCCTCGGGCTTGTCCAGCTTGAAGGAGTCGGCAAAGGCCTGGTTCACTTCCTGCACCGCCACGCCAAGGCGCGCATGCGTGGCCTTGCCGGTCGCGACGATCTGGTCCTTCACCTGCACCGCCACGTCGATCGGAATGGCGAACGACACGCCCTGGTAGCCGCCGCTGCGGCTGTAGATCTGCGAATTGATGCCGACCACTTCGCCGCGCGTGTTCAGCAGCGGGCCGCCGGAGTTGCCGGGGTTCACCGCGACGTCGGTCTGGATGAACGGCACGTAGCTGTCATCGGGCAGCGAGCGGCCCTTGGCGCTCACGACGCCGGCCGTCACCGTGCTCTCGAAGCCGAAGGGCGAGCCGATGGCCAGCACCCATTCGCCGACCTTCAGGTCCTTGGTGTTGCCGAGCGCGAGCGTGGGCAGGTTCCTGGCATCGATCTTGAGCACCGCGATGTCGGTCTTGGCGTCGGCGCCGAGCACCTTCGCGCGGTATTCGCGCCGGTCGGTCAACTTGACGGTGACCTCCTTGGCGTCTTTCACGACGTGCGCGTTGGTCATGATGATGCCGTCGGGGCTCACGATGAAGCCCGAGCCCTGCGCGCGCACCGGCACTTCGCGCTGCTGGGCGCGCGGGCCGATCTGGCCCTGGAAGCGGCGGAAGAACTGGAACATCGGATCGTCCGGATCGATGCCCTGGATCTCGGCCGCGGCCTGGTCCTCGGACGCCTTGGCGGTGCCCGTCACGCTGATGTTGACCACCGCGGGACCGTCGCGCGAAGTGATGGTGGAGAAGTCGGGCAGCGTCACCATGGCCGCGGGCGCCACGCTCGTGGCGTTGGTGGTCGGCGCATTCACGGCGCGGGCACTGGTGTAGGCGCCGGCACCGACGGCACCGATGACCCCGGCGGTCGCCAAGGCAAGCACCAGGGCATGGGGGGAAGTCAGTCGGGTGTTCATTTCTAGCTTTCCTTTCAATGCGTCTGCACGCAAACACGATGAAAGGAATGTCGGCCCGTTGGCTTAAGCGCGGCTTAAACAACGAACCGCGCGGCGATTCAGGCCTTGGCGGCAAATCGCACCAGCACCCGCAGCCCGCCCAGCGTCGGCGAGGCCGCAAGCGCCACCGTGGCGCCGTGCATCTGGGCGATCGACTTCACGATGGCCAGGCCGAGCCCGCTGCCCGGCGCCTGCGGCTCGCCCGAGCGGTAGAAGCGGTCGAGCACGCGTTCGCGCTCTTCTTCCGGCAGGCCGGGGCCGCTGTCGTCCACGCTCAGCTCCACCGCCGTGCCCAGGCTTGCAATGCCGACGTCGACCCGCCCCTCTTCGGGCGTGTACTTGACGGCGTTGTCGATCAGGTTGCGCAGCAGCATGCGCAGCGCCTCGGGCTGGCCGTTCACCACGGCCGGGTCGGCATGCGAGATGCCGATGTCGATGCGCCGGGCCTGCGCCGCCGCGACCGCGTCCGAGATGGCCAGGCGCGCCACTTCGCCCATGTCGACCGGTTCGGACTTTGCCCCCGCCGCCATGCTGGCCTCATGCCGGGCCAGCGCAAGCATCTGCTCGACCAGGCGCGTCGCGCGGTCGATGCCCGCGACCAGCCGGCTCACGGCCAGCTCGCGCGACGCGGCATCGGACGCGCGCTGCAGGCCCTGCACCTGCAGCTTCAGCGCGGCCAGCGGCGAGCGCAGTTCGTGCGCCGCATCGGCGACGAAGTGCTTCTGCGCATCGAAGGCATGCCGCACCCGGTCGAACAGCAGGTTGAGCTCCTGCACCAGCGGGCGCACCTCGTCGGGCAGGTTCTCCTCGCTCACGGGGGAAAGATCGTCGGCCTGCCGCGAGGCGACCTGCCCACGCACGCGCGACACCGGCGCAAGCGACCGGCTCACCACCCACCACACCACCAGCATGAGCAGCGGCGCCATCAAAGCCACCGGTGCGATGGTGCGCAGCGCCAGCGCGCCGGCCATGTTGCGGCGCGCCGCCATGTCTTGCGCCACCTGGATCACGAGCCCGCTGGTCTGCATCGAGAACACGCGGTAGGTGGTGCCGCGCGCGCGCACGTCGGCAAAGCCCAGCACCGCCAGCTGCGGCAGCGCGGCTTGTTCGGCCGATTCGAAGATGCGCACGCCGTCCGCGGTCCACACCTGCACCACGAAATCGAAGTTCTGCTCGCCGCTGCCCAGGCCGCCCACGGCCGCGCTCGGCGGCAGGCCGGCGCGCAGCGACAGCGCCATCTGCTGCATGTGGTAGTCGAAGATCTCGTCGGCCTCCTTCAGCACCGTGCGGTAGGCCACCAGCGCCTGCGCGCCGGCGGCCAGCACGATGGCCGCGAGCAGGAACCACAGCAGGCGCGCGCGCAGCGATCCGGTCAGCGCGCGGATCATGCCTTCGGCACCATGTAGCCGACGCCCCGCACGTTGCGGATCAGTTCGGCGCCGAGTTTCTTGCGCAGGCCGTGCACGTAGACCTCGACCGCATTGCTGCTGATCTCGTCCTTCCAGCTGTAGAGCTTTTCCTCGAGCTGGGCGCGCGACAGCACCATGCCGGGCCGCGCGATCAGCGGTTCGAGCACGGCCCATTCGCGCGCCGAAAGCACCACCGGCTGGCCCTCCACCGCGACCTCGCGCGTGGCCGGGTTGATGCTCACGCCCATGTGCTCGTACACCGGCTCGGCGCGCCCCGCGGCGCGGCGCAGCAGGGCGCGGATGCGCGCCAGCAGCTCGTCGAGATCGTAGGGCTTGAGCACGTAGTCGTCGGCGCCCGCGTCGAGCCCTTCGATGCGCTGCTGCACCGAGTCGCGTGCCGTGGCAATCAGCACCGGCATGCGCTGCTTGCGGGCGCGCAGGCTGCGCAGCACTTCAAGCCCGTCGCGGCGCGGCACGCCCAGGTCGAGCAGCACGAGGTCGTACTGCTGGGTGCGCAATGCGGATTCGGCCGCCTCGCCATCCTTCACCCAGTCCACCGCGTACTGCTCGGCGCGCAGCAGGTCGAGCACGGCCTCGCCGATCATCACGTCGTCTTCGAGAAGCAGGAGTCGCATGGTCTTGTTGTGTCCGTTTCGGGATTCGAGGCGGCGGCCGCGCGGAAGTTCAGCTCACAGCAGCGAGCGCACTTCGCGCGCCGCCTCGAAGAGCAGCGGCAGCATCTCGCGCTGGAGCGTCTCTTCCTGGTAGCGCGTGCCCGACAGCACCACGTTGAGCGCGGCCACGGTGCGGCCCTGCATGTCGCGCAGCGGCACCGCGAGCGCCTGCACGCCGAGTTCGTGCTCTTCGCTGGCAAAGCAGTAGTCGTCCTTGCGCACGCGGGAAATCAGCTGGCGCAGGCCGCGCGCCTGGGTGGTGGTGTGCGGCGTGAGCCGCGCGAGGTGGCGTCCCTTGAGCCACTGCGTGAACTGGGCCGGCGCCATGGCCGCGAGCAGCACCCGTCCGGTCGAGGTGGCATGGGCCGGCAGGCGCGCGCCAAGGTGCAGGCCATAGGCCAGCACGCGCGTCGGCGTGCCGTAGGCGCCGCTGCGCGCAATGATGACCGCCTCTTCGCCGTCGAGCACCACGGCCGAGAACGATTCACCGGTCTGCGCCGCCAGCCGGTTCAGCGTGGGCTGCAGCGCGCGCGGCAGCCGCGACGAGGCCAGGTAGCTGCCCGAGAAGCGCAGCACCTTGGGTGCCATCCAGAAATAGCTGCCATCGGTCTCCAGGTAGCCCAGGTGGGCCAGCGTGAGCAGGTGCCGGCGCGCGGCGGCGCGCGTGAGGCCGGCGCGCTCGGCGGCCAGCGTGGCGTTGAGGCGCTGGCGCTCGGTGTCGAAGCTTTCGAGCACCGCCATTCCCTTGGCGATGCCCTCGATGAAGTCGGCCTTGGCGATGGTCATTTCGGTCAATCTGCGAAGTGTTGCGCGATGATCGCGCAGCCATTCGCATGATCGCACAGAGCCTTGCCGCACGCCGCGACAGCCGGCCGCGCACGCCCTACGCTCTCGGAAAACCCATTGGAGACACGAACATGCGCACACAGGTCGCGATCATCGGCGCAGGCCCGGCAGGCCTGCTTCTCGGACAGCTGCTTTTCAAGGCCGGCATCGACAACGTCATCGTCGAGCGGCAGAGCGGCGACTACGTGCTCGGACGCATCCGCGCCGGCGTGCTCGAGCAGGTCACCATGGACCTGCTGGCACGCGCGGGTGTCGATGCGCGCGCCAAGGCCGAGGGGCTGCCGCACGAAGGCATCGAACTGCTGTTCAAGGGCGCGCGGCACCGCATCGACATGCACGGCCTGACAAACGGCAAGCAGGTCACGGTCTACGGCCAGACCGAAGTGACGCGCGACCTGATGGAAGCGCGTTCGGCCGAAGGCCTTGCCACCATCTACAGCGCCGCCAACGTCAGCCTGCACGACTTCGATTCGCAGCGCCCGCGCGTGCGCTACGAAAAAGACGGCCAGACGCACGAGATCGAGTGCGATTTCATCGCCGGCTGCGACGGCTACCACGGCGTGAGCCGCGCCAGCGTGCCGGCCGACGCCATCCAGACCTACGAAAAGATCTATCCCTTCGGCTGGCTCGGCGTGCTGGCCGACGTGCCGCCGGTGTCGCACGAACTGATCTACGCTAACACCGAACGCGGCTTTGCGCTGTGCAGCATGCGCAGCGCGCACCGCAGCCGCTACTACGTGCAGGTGCCGGCCGACGAGAAGGTCCAGAACTGGAGCGACGAGGCCTTCTGGAATGAGCTGCGCGCACGGCTCGACCCCGAGGCCCGCGAGCGGCTGGTGACCGGCCCTTCGCTCGAGAAAAGCATTGCGCCGCTGCGCAGCTTCGTGGCCGAACCGATGCGCTTCGGCGCGCTGTTCCTGGCCGGCGACGCCGCGCACATCGTGCCGCCGACCGGCGCCAAGGGGCTCAACCTGGCGACGGCCGACGTGGGCTACCTCTCGCGCGCGCTCGAGATCTTCTACGGCGAAAGATCGGCTTCCGCGCTCGACCGGTATTCCGACCTCTGCCTGCGCCGCGTCTGGAAGGCGGAGCGCTTCTCGTGGTGGTTCACCTCGCTGATGCACCGCTTCCCCGAGACCGGCGCCTTCGGCCAGAAGATCCAGGAAGCCGAACTTGACTACCTCGTGCATTCGCACGCGGCCTCCACCGCGCTGGCGGAGAACTACGTCGGCCTGCCGCTCGAAGACTTCTAGCCGGCCGCCTCGAGCGTCTTCTTCATCGCCACGCCGCCCTGCACCATCATCGGTTCGATGTAGGCGGCCAGTTCGTCGGGCAGCACATCGGTGATCCAGACGAAGCGCGAGCGCCCTTCGCCCAGCGCGAACACCTGGGCCGAGGCGTGGTGGTGGCTCGCCTTGCCGCCGGTCACGGTATAGGCCAGCCGACTGTTGGCCTCGTCGATGCCCACCAGCAGTTCACGCGCCACCAGGCCGTTGGCAAAGCTCACGATGCGCGCGCCCTTGCCGTCCAGCTCGCAGCCGGTGAGAAAGCCGGGCGCGAGGCGCGTGTGCACGGCGCCGAAGTCGCGCAGTGCGTCCCAGACGCGCGAGGCATCGGCTTCGACGATGAATTCCTTGTAGATCGTTGCCATGGTCGTGCGCCTTCAGGGGCAGGCCGCCGCATCGCAGCACCGGCTTGCGGCAAGGTCTTCGGGTTTCAGTCCGATCAGGTCGTACATGGCGATGGCTTTCTGCTCGATGGGTGGATCAGGCGGTCATCATCGAACAGTGCGGCCAGGCGGTCTTGGAAAATCTTGCGGTCGCCCTTGGCGGCCTGGCGAAAGCCGCGCGGCGATACCCCGGCCGCGCGGTGGAAGGTGCGAACGAAGTTGCTCAGGTCGGCAAAGCCGACCTCGAAGGCCACGTCGGTCACGGGCCGGTCGTCGTCCGCCAGCAGCCGCGCCGCGTGGCGCAGGCGCGAACGGACCAGGTACTGGTGCGGCGTGACGCCGAGCACCTGCGAGAACAGGCGCAGGAAGTGGAACGGACTCAGTCCCGCTTCGAAGGCCGCGGTTTCGAGGCCGATATCGCCGTGCGAGTTCGCGTCGATCCACATCGCCGCGTCGACCGCACGGCGCCTGTCGCGTGCCGCAGCGGATTGCGGCGCGGGTTTGCTGCGCCCTTCCACCACCTCGACGAAACGGCTCGCGAAGCACACGCCCAGCTCGTCGAGGCCTGCATCGCTGCGCCCCTCGGCCGCGGCCTGCGCAAGCTCGCCGAGCACCATCAGCTCGGGCAGCGGCGGAAGCCCTGCCGTGCGCCAGGTCCGCTGGTCGCCGCCGACCAGGTCGACGAAGCCCGGCGACAAATGGAACGCCAGGCATTCGTCGCCACAGACATGGTGGTCGTGAGTGCAGACGTATTCATCGCCCGGGCAACCCACCAGCACGGAGCCGGCCACCAGTTCATAAGCATTGCCGCGCGTGCGGTAGCCGAAGCTGCCCTTGCGCACGTACGAGACCGAATACTCGGCGTGCACCTCGGTGAACGGCCGCGCGCCAGGCTGGGCGTCGCAGCGGTAGCTCGACACGCGGATCGCATCGGTCTGCAGTTCGGTGGTGACGAGCATGGTGTGTGCGCCCTTCGATCACCCGGCCCGAGGATGCTCAATCGACGGTGTGCATGGCCTGCCACACGCGCGCCGGGCTCAGCGGCATGTGCAGGCGCGGAGCGCTGGCCGCAAGGCCGTTGCGCGCGAAGGCGTCGGCCACGGCGTTCACGATGGCGGGCGTGGCGCCGATGGTGCCCAGCTCGCCCACGCCCTTCACGCCCAGCGGGTTGTTGGCGCACGGCGTCGACTCGTCCATCTCCATGTGGAACATGGCCTGGACGATGTCCGCGCGCGGCGCCGCGTAGTCCATGAGGCTGCCGGTGAGCGGCTGGCCGGTTTCGTTGTCGTACACCACCTGCTCGTACAGCGCCTGGCCGATGCCTTGCACCGCGCCGCCTTCGAGCTGGCCGCGAACGATCATCGGGTTGATCACGCGGCCCACGTCATTGACCGAGCTGTAGGCCACCACGCTGATCTCGCCCGTGGGCGGATCGATCTCGATCTCGCAGACGTGGCAGCCGTTGGGCCAGGTCGGACCGGCCACGGTGCTGGTGGAGTCGACGAATATCTCGCGCTCGGGCTGCTTGCCTGCCAGGGCGAACAGGTCGAGTTCGAGGTCGGTGCCGGCCACCGTGAAGACACCGCGGGTGTAGGTGATGTCGTCGATGGCGGCTTCGAACTCCTGGGCTGCGAGTGCGCGCGCCTTGTCGATGGTGCGTTCGGCGCCGATGCGGACCGCCGAGCCGCCGGTGAAGAGAGAGCGCGAACCAGCGCTGCCGAAGCCGTCGCCGCGGTCGGTGTCGCCGAGCACGACGCGCACCTTCTCGATCGGCACGCCGAAGGCATCGACCGCCAGCTGCGCAAGCGAGGTGGCAATGCCCTGCCCCATGGCGTTGACGGCGGAGAACACCTCGATCACGCCATCGGCCTGCACCGAGACCGTGACGCGCTCCTCGAACACATTGCCGCCGGTCCATTCGAGAAAGGTGGCAATGCCCAGGCCGCGGTGCTTGCCGTTGTTCGCCGACTCGGCGGCCCGGGCGTCGAAACCCTGCCAGTCGGCCAGCGCCAGCGCCTGGTCCATCACCGACTCGAACTTGCCGGTGTCGTAGGTCTGCGCCATCGGGTTCTTGTAGGGCATCTGCTCGGGGCGGATGAAGTTGCGGCGGCGCAGCGCGATGCGGTCGATGCCGATCTGGCGGGCGGCCTCGTCCATCAGGCGCTCGATGGTGAAGATCGCCTCGGGACGGCCCGCACCGCGGTAGGCGCCAGTGGGCGCGGTGTTGGTGAGCACCGCCTTGAAATGGAAGTCGATGGTCTGGATGTCGTAGACGCTGGTCTGCACCCAGGGGCCGATCAGCAGTTGGATCGCAACGCCGGTGCCGGTGGCATAGGCCCCGACGTTGGCCAGCGTCCTGATGCGCAGCGCAAGGATCTTTCCGTCCGCATCGAGCGCGAGCTCAGCCCTGGCCTCGATGTCGCGGCCGTGCGCGCTCGAAAGAAACTCCTCGCTGCGGTCGGCCACCCACTTCACGGGGCGCCCGACCTGCAGCGCCGCAAACGCAACGGCAATGTCCTCCGGATAGGCGCCGGTCTTCATGCCGAAGCCGCCGCCCACGTCGCCCACCACCACGCGCACCTTTTCCTTGGCGAGGCCGATGGCGGCGCACACCGAATCGCGCACGCCCGACGGCATCTGGGTGCTCATGCGGATGGTGAGGCGGCCCGATTCGGCGTCAGGCGCGGCGAGCACCGAGCGCGGCTCGATGGTCAGCGCCACCACGCGCTGGTTGACCACGTCGAGCGCCACCACGTGCTTGGCCTTGGCAAAGGCGGCGGTTGCGGCGTCGCTGCTGCCATGGCGCATTTCGGCGGCGACGTTGCCGGTGGCCTCCTCGCACAGCAGCGGCGCGCCGTCGGCGGTGGCGCTTGCGAGGTCGACCACCATGGGAAGCGCTTCGTAGTCGACCACCACCGCCTCGGCGGCATCGCGTGCCTGCTGGACGGTTTCGGCCACCACCGCGGCCACGGCCTCGCCCACGAAGCGGGCTGTGCCATGCGCCAGGGCCAGGCGCGGAGGGCTGGCGCAATCGCTGCCGTCGGCCCGCTTGAAGCCCACGGCGCCCGGCATCGGCTTGACGCCGGCCTCGGCCAGCTCGGCGCCGGTGATCACGCGCAGCACGCCGGGCATGGCGGCAGCGGCGGCCGTGTCGATCGACACGATGCGCGCATGCGGATAGGGAGACCGAAGGAAGACGAGATGCGTCTGGCCGGGGAGCGCGACGTCGTCGGTATAGCGGCCTGCGCCGGACAGCAGGCTCTCGTCCTCGAGGCGGCGCACTGCCTGGCCGCTGCCGAAACGGGTGGGGATGGAATCAGTGGTCAACGTGGTCCTCTTGGGCAGGCCTGTACCGGGCGACGCCGGCCCGGCGGGTCCGCATGGAGTGTGCAAATGGGAAGCAGCACTATATGGGCTTCGGATAGTCTTGTGCGCTTCACGGGCAGCGCCTGTGGCGCCCGGGCCGCAATCGTTTGCCTTCCCGCTGCGGGACGGGCATTTTCCCGGCCTCGGCCGAAGCCCGGGCGAAGCCGTGTATACCTACGGCCATGCAACAACTGCCCTGGCTCGAACCCGGCGACGCACTGCCCGACCCCGCCTCCGCCTGGGGCGAGCACGATCCCGTACCCGGCCTGCTCGCCGCCGGCGGAGCGCTCGACGTCGACACCCTGGTGCACGCCTACGGCCGCTGCGTGTTCCCCTGGTTCAGCGAAGACCAGCCGATTCTCTGGTGGAGCCCCGATCCGCGCATGGTGCTGCAGGTGGCCGAATTCAAGCTCCACCGGTCGCTGCGCAAGACGCTGGCGCGGTTCACCCAGACCGCCGGCTGCGAGGTGCGCATCGACCATGACTTCGCCTCGGTCATCGCGGCCTGCTCGCAGTCGCCGCGCACCGGCCAATCGGGCACCTGGATCGTGCCGGACATGGTGCAGGCCTACATGGCGATGCACCGGGCCGGCCACGCGCACAGCGTGGAGACCTGGATCGACGGCCAGCTCGCGGGCGGCCTCTACTGCGTGGGGCTGGGGCGCGCGGTGTTCGGCGAATCGATGTTCACGCGCCGTCCGGACGCCTCCAAGATCGCGCTGGCCGCGCTGGTATGCCTGTGCCGCCGCTTCCAGGTGAAGATGATCGACTGCCAGCAGAACACCTCGCACCTGGCCAGCCTGGGCGCCCGCGAAATGTCGCGCAGCCGCTTCGTGGCGCACGTCGCCCGGGCCCGGGAACAACAGGGCCCACAGTGGCATTTCGAGCCCGTATACTGGGCAGAACTCCTTTCCGCGCGACCTTCCGGACCGACGTGACGCACCTCAAGGATCTTCCGCTTCACACGCTGCAGTTCTACGCGACGGCGCCCTATCCCTGCAGCTACCTGCCGGACCGCCAGGCCCGCTCGCAGGTGGCCACGCCCAGCCACCTGATCCACAACGACGCCTACTCCGACCTGGTGCTCAGCGGCTTCCGGCGCAGCGGCATGTTCACCTACCGGCCCTATTGCGACGGCTGCCGCGCCTGCATACCGCTGCGCGTGCTGGTCAACAGCTTCCAGCCCAGCCGCAGCCAGCGCCGCGCCGTGAAGCAGCACCAGAACCTGCTGGCGCGCGTGCTCAAGCTGTGCTTCGTGCCCGAGCACTACAAGCTCTACCTGCGCTACCAAACCGGCCGCCACGCCGGCGGCGGCATGGACCACGACAGCATCGACCAGTACACCCAGTTCCTGCTGCAAAGCCGCGTCAACTCCAGGCTGGTCGAATTCCGCGAGGCGCTGCCCGACGGCACGGCCGGCGCGCTCAAGATGGTGTCGATACTCGACGTGCTGAACGACGGTATCTCCGCGGTCTACACCTTCTACGAACCCGACAGCAGCGCCGGCTACGGCACCTACAGCGTGATGTGGCAGATCGAGCAGGCGCGCAAGCTCGGCCTGCCGCACGTCTATCTCGGCTACTGGATCGAAGGCAGCGCCAAGATGAACTACAAGGCGCGCTTTGCGCCGCACGAGCTGCTGATCGACGGACGCTGGCAAGCACCATCCGATTTCACAAGGTAAAATGGCGCCCGGTCCACACCGCATCGCGCCATGAGAAAAAACCAATCCGACGTTCCTGCCGTTCCAGTCATCCAGGTGATCGAGCGCATGTTCGCGCTGATCGACGTGCTCGCCTCCCGCGAGGAGGCCATTTCGCTGAAGGAAATCAGCGAGAAGACGGGCCTGCACCCCTCCACCACCCACCGCATCCTCAACGACCTGGCGGTCGGCCGCTTTGTCGACCGGCCCGAGGCCGGCAGCTACCGTCTCGGCATGCGGCTGCTGGAACTCGGCAACCTCGTCAAGGGCCGGCTCAACGTGCGCGACGCAGCCCTCGGGCCGATGCGCGAGCTGCACAAGCTCACCCAGCAGCCCGTCAACCTCAGCATGCGCCAGGGCGACGAGATCGTCTACATCGAGCGCTCTTACAGCGAGCGTTCGGGCATGCAGGTGGTGCGCGCCATCGGCGGGCGGGCCGCCCTGCACCTGACCTCCACCGGCAAGCTGTTCCTGGCGGCCGACGATCCGCAGCGCGTGCGCAGCTACGCCACGCGAACCGGCCTGGCCGGCCACACGCGCAACAGCATCACGCAGTTGCCCGCGCTCGAGCGCGAGCTGTCGAAGGCGCGCCAGTACGGCATTGCACGCGACAACGAGGAGCTCGAGCTGGGCGTGCGCTGCATGGCCGCCGGCATCTACGACGACCAGGGCAAACTGGTGGCGGGATTGTCGATTTCCGCACCCGCGGACCGGCTCGACGAAGGATGGCTGCCCAAGCTGCAGGCCACGGCCAACGAGATCTCGGGAGCGCTGGGCTACAAGGATGCCGCAGCGGCGGCGGCCGCGGGCCCTGCGGCAATCGGTGCCAGCAGCGCTTCAGGCCCCAGCGGGGGCTGATCGGCCGGCCCCGCCGGCGGTTCTCGACATGCCGCCCCTGTTCGGGGCGGCGGGTTCGATCAGCCGGCGACCTGGTAGGCCGCAGTGCTGCGCGATGCAGCCGGCGAGCCCGTCGAGGCGTGCGTGGCCTCGACCCAGCGGCGAACACGTTCCGCATCGGCAATGCGGCTGAACTTGCCGGCCGAATCCAGGAACACCATGATCAGCTTGCGCCCCGCCACCTTGGCCTGCATCACGAGGCACTGGCCGGCTTCGGAGATGTAGCCCGTCTTCTGCACGCCGATTTCCCAATCCGGACTCTTCACGAGACGGTTGGTGGTGTTGAACTGCAGCACGCGGTTGCCCACCTCGACCTGGTATTCAGGCGAGGTCGACAGCGAGCGCACCGTGGCGTCGGAATAGGCGGCATTGACGAGCAGCGCGAGATCCTGCGCGCTCGACTGGTTGCGGCTCGACAGGCCGGTGGGCTCCACGTAGCGCGTGTCCTTCATGCCGAGCATCTTCGCCTTGGCATTCATGATGCTCACGAAGGTTGCGAGGCCGCCGGGATAGGTGCGGCCCAGTGCATGCGCCGCACGGTTCTCGCTCGACATCAGGGCCAGGTGCAGGAGCTCGCCACGCGACAGCGTGGTGCCGACCGTCAGGCGCGAACGGCTGCCTTTTTCGGTGTCGACGTCGTCCTGCGTGATGGTGATCAGTTCGTCGTTGGGCAGATGCGCTTCGCTGATCAGGAGGCCGGTCATCAGCTTGGTGAGCGATGCGATCGGGAGCACCGCATGGTCGTTCTTGCTGAACAGCACTTCGTGCGTGTCCTGGTCGATCACCAGCGCAACGCTCGACTTCAGGTCGAGCGCGTCGTCGGTTCCGTGCAGGCCGGCCAGTTGCCCGAAGGACTGGCGCGCCGGCGTTTCGACGCGAACCACCGAGCGTCGCTGCACGGCAACCACGGTCTTGCCGTTCTTCTGGCGAATGGAAGCCACCACGTTGCGGCCGCCACGGACGACCTTCTCGCTTCTGTCGGCGACCTTGACGCCACGCGGCGCCTTGCCGGAGCGTTTGACTTCCACCGGCACCGGTCCTGCGGACTTCTTGGCCACGGAGGTCTTGGCTGCGGTTGTTTTTTCCTTCTTGGCGGCCTGTGCACCGGACAGCAAAAACGCCGTGGCGCAGAGCGCGACGGCGACGAATTTGACTGCGGGCAAGAACCGCTGGCTGGAAACTCGGCGGGGGCGGGTTTCGGGCATTAATAAATCTCCAGCGGCGAAATTGAGAACCGCAGTGTATCCAAATCAAAAAAGGCACGCAATATCAGTTACTTGCGTCCTGTTCTTCAATCGAATAACAAGAATCGCCTGTCACCTAACCTTGTGCCGCCACTTTCTCAGCTTGGCTCTGTAACTTGTTGAGCGCACTCAAATAAGCCTTTGCCGACGCGACCACGATGTCTGGATCTGCCCCGACACCGTTGACCACCCGCCCCGCATTTTGTAACCGAACTGTAACTTCTCCTTGGCTTTCTGTCGAGCCACTGATCGCATTCACCGAGTAAAGCACCATTTCGGCGCCGCTCTTGACATGCGATTCGATGGCCTTGAGAGAAGCATCGACCGGGCCATTGCCATCGGATTCACCAGTGACTTCCTTGCCCTGGACGGTGAAGACAACCTTGGCCTGGGGACGTTCACCGGTTTCACTGTGCTGCGAGAGCGAGACAAAAGCAAACTGTTCGTCAACGTTCGAGTGCTCTTCAGCGCTGACGAGCGCGAGGATGTCCTCGTCGAAAATTTCGGACTTGCGGTCCGCCAGTTCCTTGAAGCGCAAGAAGGCGGCGTTAATGTCGGCTTCGCTGGCCATGGTCACGCCCAGTTCCTGCAGCCGCTGCTTGAATGCATTGCGCCCGCTGAGCTTGCCCAGCACGATCTTGTTGGCGGCCCAGCCCACGTCCTCGGCCCGCATGATCTCGTAGGTGTCGCGGGCCTTGAGCACGCCGTCCTGGTGAATGCCCGAGGCGTGCGCGAAGGCGTTGGCGCCCACCACGGCCTTGTTGGGCTGCACCACGAAGCCGGTGGTCTGGCTCACCATGCGGCTCGCAGCCACGATGTGCGTGGTGTCGATGTTGAGGTCCAGTCCGAAGTAGTCCCTGCGCGTCTTGACCGCCATCACCACCTCTTCGAGCGAGCAGTTGCCCGCACGCTCGCCCAGGCCGTTGATCGTGCATTCGACCTGGCGCGCGCCGCCGATCTTCACGCCCGCCAGCGAGTTGGCCACGGCCATGCCAAGGTCGTTGTGGCAATGCACCGACCAGATCGCCTTGTCGCTATTGGGAACGCGCTCGCGCAGCATCTTGATGAAGTTGCCGTAGAGCTCGGGAATGGCGTAGCCCACGGTGTCGGGCACGTTGATGGTGGTGGCGCCCTCGTTGATCACGGTCTCCAGCACGCGGCAGAGAAAGTCGGGATCGCTGCGGTAGCCGTCCTCGGGGCTGAACTCCACGTCGGACACGAGGTTGCGCGCAAAGCGCACGGCAAGCTTCGCCTGCTCGTGCACTTCGTCGGGCGACATGCGCAGCTTCTTTTCCATGTGCAGCGGCGAAGTCGCGATGAAGGTGTGGATGCGCCCGCGCGCCGCGCCCTTGAGCGCCTCGGCGGCGCGCGAGATGTCGCGGTCGTTGGCGCGCGACAGGCCGCACACGGTCGATTCCTTGATGATGTCGGCGATCGCCTTGACGGCCTCGAAGTCGCCGTTCGAACTGGCTGGAAAGCCCGCTTCGATGACGTCGACCTTGAGCCGCTCGAGCTGCTTGGCGATGCGCATCTTCTCGTCGCGCGTCATCGAGGCGCCGGGCGACTGCTCGCCGTCGCGCAAGGTGGTGTCGAAAATAATGAGTTGGTCGGTCATCGTGGATCTCCTTGGTTCCTCTTGATCATTTCGCACCTTGCGCATACGGCGGGGGACGGCGTCAGGCGAGCTCAACCACCGATTGTGCGCTGTGCGCGCCGCGGGTCCGCGAGCGCTGCACGCCCGAGACAATGGCCTTCAGCGAAGCGGAGATCACGTTCGCGTCGATGCCCACGCCAAACAGCGTCTGCGCCTCGTCCACGCGCAGCTCGAGGTACGCCACCGACTTGGCATCGGCACCCGCGCCGATGGCGTGCTGGTGGTAGTCCATCACGCGCACGGTATGGCCCGTGGCCTTGCTCAGCGCCTGGGTGAAGGCGTCGATCGGCCCGTTGCCGCGGCCTTCGATGGCGCGGATCTCGCCGTCCCAGGGCAGGTCGCCGCGCAGCACCACCGAGGCGCTGGCGCCCTCGCCTTCTTCCTCGATCACGCGGTGCTGCAAAGAATGCGCGGCCTCGAGGCCGTATTCGCGCACGAACAGTTCCCAGAGGTCGGCGGCAGTGAGCTCTTTGCCGGCCACGTCCATCACGCGCTGCACGGTCTGCATGAATTCCATCTGCAGGCGGCGCGGCATCTCGAGGCCGTATTCGCTCTCGAGCAGGTAGGCCATGCCGCCCTTGCCCGACTGGCTGTTCACGCGAATCACGGCCTCGTAGCTGCGGCCCACGTCCTTCGGATCGATCGGCAGGTAGGGCATGTCCCAGATGTCGCCGTCCTTGCGCGCCGCGAAGGCCTTCTTGATCGCGTCCTGGTGCGAACCCGAGAACGAGGTGTAGACGAGATCGCCCACATACGGATGGCGCGGATGCACCGGGATCTGGTTGCAATGCTCGACCGTCGCGCGGATCTCGTCGATGTTCGAGAAATCGAGCTCGGGCGAAACGCCCTGGGTGTAGAGGTTGAGCGCGACGTTCACGAGGTCGAGATTGCCGGTGCGCTCGCCATTGCCGAACAGGCAGCCCTCGATGCGCTCGGCCCCCGCCATCAGCGCCAGTTCGCCGGCCGCCGTGCCGGTGCCGCGGTCGTTGTGCGGATGCACGCACAGCACGATCGAATCGCGGCGCGCGAGGTTGCGGTGCATCCACTCGATCATGTCGGCAAAGATGTTCGGCGTGGAATGCTCGACCGTGGTGGGCAGGTTGACGATGCACTTGCGCTCTGGCGTCGGCGCCCAGACTTCCGTCACCGCGTCGACCACGCGCTTGGAGAACACGACGTCGGTGCCCGAGAACATTTCGGGCGAATACTGGAAGGTCCACTGCGTGTTCGGCTGCTTCGCGGCAAACTCGTTGAACATGCGCGCATGGCTGCTCGCGAGTTCGACGATCTGGTCTTCGTCCATGCCGAGCACCACGCGCCGCATCACGGGAGCCACCGCGTTGTAGAGGTGGACGATGGCGCGCGGCGCGCCCTGCAGCGATTCGAAGGTGCGCGCAATGAGGTGGTCGCGCGCCTGCGTCAGCACCTGGATCGTCACGTCGTCGGGAATGCGGTCTTCCTCGATGAGCTTGCGCACGAAGTCGAATTCGATCTGCGAGGCAGAGGGAAAGCCGACTTCGATTTCCTTGAAGCCGATCGCCACCAGCGTCTCGAACATGCGCATCTTGCGCGCGATGTCCATCGGCTCGACCAGCGCCTGGTTGCCATCGCGCAGGTCGGTCGACAGCCAGATCGGGGCCTTGGTCAGCACGGCATCGGGCCAGGTGCGGTCCTTGAGGCCGATCGGGGCGAATGCGCGGTATTTGGCTTGAGGTTGCTTCAGCATGTCGATTTCTCTGTGATGGTTGGAATCAACCAGCAACCCCAAAAACAAACGGCCCGTTGCTGGTGCGAACGGGCCGTGGTGAGGGATTTGCGCGTGCGCTACCGTCTCCGCCCGTGAGGGAGGGCTAGTAGGGCCAGCAGCGAAATCTTGGTCATGAGGGTTGTGAATGTAGCACAAGCCGGCTTCAGTTATGCAAGCCCCGCTCGTCGGGCTCTTCGGTCGAGGTGCTGATCACGCTCGCCTGCTGCCCCTTGGCCTTGCGCCACGCGTAGACCACATAGCCGCTCAGGCCATAGGCCACGAAGAGGCCGAAAAGCACCGTGGGCGGATGGATGTTGATGACCGCGATGCCGAGCGCGATGAGCACGATCACCACGAAGGGCACGCTCTTTTTCATCTGGACGTCCTTGAAGCTGTAGAACGGCGCATTGGTGACCATGGAAAGTCCGGCGTAGAGCGTGAACGCGAAGGTGATCCACGTGATCTGCGTCCACGAGAGATACAGCACCTCGCCGCCGCGCTTGCCCCACTCGGTCATGAGCCAGATGAAGCCGGCCACGAGCGCCGCCGCCGCCGGGGACGGCAGCCCCTGGAACCAGCGCTTGTCGACCACGCCGGTATTGACGTTGAAGCGCGCCAGCCGCAGCGCCGCGCAGGCGCAGTAGACGAAGGCCGCGATCCAGCCCCAGCGGCCCAGTCCCTTGAGCGACCATTCGTAGGCGATGAGCGCAGGAGCGGCGCCGAACGACACCATGTCGGACAGCGAATCCATCTGCTCGCCGAACGCGCTTTGCGTGTTGGTCATGCGGGCCACGCGGCCGTCCAGGCTGTCGAGGATCATTGCGGCGAACACGCCGATCGCCGCGAGGTCGAAACGCGCATTCATCGCCATCACGATCGAATAGAAGCCCCCGAACAGCGCAGCGAGCGTGAACAGGTTCGGCAGTATGTAGATGCCCTTGCGGCGCTTGCGCGGCGGCACTTCGTCGGGAACCGTGTCGTCATGCATTGAATTTGCCTCCGTCCCTCGTGGGCACTGCGCGAACAGCTATCCATCCGATAGCTTCCTGGTCTGTAAATCGCATGGGTTCGCAGTGTAGTTCAGGGGGGATGGTCCGCCCCCTCATGAAAAAAGGCCACCCCGGCGGGTGGCCCTCGGAAAACGGGTGCCGCGGCACCCGCTTCATTGGCGGATCAGTTGCGGGTCTGGTCGACCAGCTTGTTCTTCTTGATCCACGGCATCATCGCGCGCAGCTTCTCGCCGACGACTTCGATCTGATGCTCGGAGTTCAGGCGGCGGCGGCTGATCAGCGTGGGAGCGCCGGCAGCGTTTTCCAGCACGAAGCTCTTGGCGTATTCGCCGGTCTGGATGTCCTTGAGCACTTGCTTCATGACCTTCTTGGTCTCTTCGGTCACGATGCGCGGGCCCGTGACGTACTCGCCGTATTCGGCGTTGTTCGAGATCGAGTAGTTCATGTTGGCGATGCCGCCTTCATAGATCAGGTCGACGATCAGCTTGAGCTCGTGCAGGCATTCGAAGTACGCCATTTCGGGCGCGTAGCCGGCTTCCACCAGCGTCTCGAAACCGGCCTTGATCAGCTCGACCGTGCCGCCGCACAGAACCGCCTGTTCGCCGAACAGGTCGGTCTCGGTTTCTTCGCGGAAGTTGGTCTCGATGATGCCGGCCTTGCCGCCGCCGTTGGCGGTGGCGTAGCTCAGCGCGAGGTCGCGCGCCTTGCCGCTCTTGTCCTGGTGCACAGCCACGAGGTGGGGCACGCCGCCGCCTTGCGTGTAGGTGCTGCGCACGGTGTGGCCGGGGGCCTTGGGAGCGACCATCCACACGTCGAGGTCGGCGCGCGGCTGCACGAAGCCGTAGTGCACGTTGAAGCCGTGCGCGAAGACCAGCGAAGCGCCTTCCTTGATGTTCGGTGCCACGTCGTTCTTGTAGACGCTGGCGATCTGCTCGTCGGGCAGCAGGATCATGACCACGTCGGCGGCCTTCACGGCGTCGGCCACTTCGGCGACCTTGAGGCCGGCCTTCTCGACCTTGGGCCAGGAGGCGCCGCCCTTGCGCAGGCCGACCACGACCTTGACGCCGCTGTCGTTCAGGTTCTGCGCATGCGCATGGCCTTGCGAGCCGTAACCGATGATTGCGACCGTCTTGCCCTTGATGAGGCTGAGGTCGGCGTCCTTGTCGTAGTAAACCTTCATGATGCGTCTTTCCTATTTAATCTCTGGCACCCCCTGCGCAGGGGTGCGTTCACTCACAGTTGGCCGGAGGGATTCCGGTCCTTCATTTGCTGGTTGATGGACACGAGGTTGTCGTGAATGCGGAACAGCAGGATCAGCAATTCGCTGTAGACGCGAACCATGATCGCGCCAAAAATCAGGATCGCGAAGCCGGTAAGAATGCCTCTGAAGCCGCCGCTGAAGAGCGCGCCCACGCCGGAAATCAATACCACCAGCAATCCCAGGAAATACAGTATCCGGATGACGATCGGGGTGACCATCTTCTCGAAGCCCAGCAAGTCTTGCATTACCTTCTCCTCGTGCCTTGGTTTAGAACAGTGGAACTGAGGGGATCTTCACCCCCTACACGCGCAGGATGCGCTCGCCGCGCCCGATGCCGCTGGCACCGGTGCGGACAGTCTCGAGGATAGCGCTACGGTCGATCGCTTCCAGGAAAGCGTCGTTCTTGCCGTGGTCGCCGGTGAGTTCGATGGTGTAGCTCTTGTCCGTGACGTCGATGATGCGGCCGCGGAAGATCTCGGCCATGCGCATCATTTCCTCGCGCTCCTTGCCGACTGCGCGCACCTTCACCATCATGAGCTCGCGCTCCGTATACGCGCCTTCGGTCAGGTCGACGACCTTCACCACTTCGATCAGCCGGTTGAGATGCTTGGTGATCTGTTCGATCACGTCGTCGGAGCCGGCGGTGACGATGGTCATGCGCGAGAGGCTCGCGTCCTCGGTCGGCGCGACGGTCAGCGATTCGATGTTGTAGCCGCGGGCCGAGAACAGGCCCACCACGCGGGAAAGAGCACCCGGCTCGTTTTCCAGCAGCACTGCAATGATGTGTTTCATGTTTGCGTGACTCCTCTTTTCGCCTGCGCGGAAGCTTTCGCTTTCGCCGCCCTCCCCCGCGCACGGTAATGCGCAGGCTCGGCGGGCAATAGATTCGTCAGTAAAGGGTTAAAAGCAAATGCGCCGCAGACCGGTCAGAGGTCTTCGGAGCCCAGCAGCATCTCGGTGATGCCCATGCCGGCCTTGACCATCGGGAACACGTTCTCGGTGGGGTCGGTGCGGAAGTCCATGAACACCGTGCGGTCCTTGAGCTTGCGTGCTTCGCGCAGCGCCGGCTCCACGTCCTGTGGACGTTCGATCAGCATGCCGACGTGCCCGTAGGCCTCGGCCAGCTTCACGAAATTGGGCAGCGCATCCATGTAGCTGTGGCTATAGCGGCCGGAGTATTCGATCTCCTGCCACTGGCGCACCATGCCCAGGTAGCGGTTGTTGAGCGAGCAGATCTTGATCGGCGTGTTGTACTGCAGGCAGGTGGAGAGCTCCTGGATGCACATCTGCACCGAGCCTTCGCCGGTGATGGTGAACACTTCCGAATCGGGCTTGGCGAGCTTGATGCCCATGGCGTACGGAATGCCCACGCCCATGGTGCCCAGGCCACCCGAATTGATCCAGCGGCGCGGCTCGTCGAAGCGGTAGTACTGCGCCGCCCACATCTGGTGCTGGCCCACGTCCGAGGTGATGTACGCGTCGGCGTCCTTGGTCATGTTCCAGAGCGTTTCGACCACGTACTGCGGCTTGATCACGTCCTTGTTGCCGCGGTCGTACTTGAGGCAGTCGCGCGAGCGCCAGGCCTCGATGGTCTTCCACCAGTCGGCCAGCGCGCCGGCGTCGGGCTTGGTGGTGCTCTCGCGGATCATCGAGATCAGCTCGGTGAGCACGTCCTTCACGTCGCCGACGATCGGGATGTCGACCTTCACGCGCTTGGAGATGCTCGACGGATCGATGTCGACGTGGATGATCTTGCGTTCGTTCGTCGCGAAGTGCTTGGGATTGCCGATCACGCGGTCATCGAAGCGCGCGCCCACGGCCAGCAGCACGTCGCAGTTCTGCATGGCGTTGTTGGCTTCGATGGTGCCGTGCATGCCCAGCATGCCCAGGAACTTGCGGTCGCTCGCCGGATAGGCGCCCAGGCCCATCAGCGTATTGGTGACCGGGTAGCCGAGCATGTCGACCAGCGTGCGCAGTTCGTTGCAGGCGTTGCCCAGCAGCACGCCGCCGCCCGTGTAGATGTAGGGGCGCTTGGCGTTCAGCAGCAGCTGCAGCGCCTTGCGGATCTGACCGCCGTGGCCCTTGCGCACCGGGTTGTACGAGCGCATCTCGACCTTGTCGGGATAGCCGGCATACGGGGTCTTCTTGAAGGAAACGTCCTTGGGCACGTCCACCACCACCGGGCCGGGGCGGCCGCTGCGTGCGATGTGGAAGGCCTTTTTCATCGTCATGGCCAGATCCTTCGGATCCTTGACGAGGAAGTTGTGCTTCACGATGGGGCGGGTGATGCCCACGGTGTCGCATTCCTGGAAGGCGTCCAGGCCGATGGCGGCGGTGGGTACCTGGCCCGAGATGATCACCATCGGGATCGAGTCCATGTACGCCGTGGCGATGCCGGTGACGGCATTCGTGAGGCCGGGGCCCGAGGTAACCAGCGCCACGCCGACCTCGCCGGTGGCGCGCGCATAGCCGTCGGCCGCGTGGACGGCTGCCTGCTCGTGGCGCACCAGCACGTGCTGGATGGTGTCCTGCTTGTAGAACGCGTCGTAGATGTACAGAACCGCGCCGCCGGGATAGCCCCAGATGTACTGGACGCCTTCGGCCTGCAGTGCCTTGACCAGCACTTCAGCGCCCATGAGTTCTTGCGTTGGGTTGCCGGCGCCAGAGGACGCGGCTGCTGCGGAAGCGAGTTCCGCCTTCGAGATTTCCATGATCAACCTTTGGAGTTTTTTCGGGAACGAAAAACCTTGGGTGCCCCTTGCCAGCCCTTGTGGGGCCGCGCCAGGACTTGAGGCCAAAGCCATGAGCGGACTGATGTTCCGCCGGACCTTGACCCGTTTGCCTTTTGACTTGCAGCGCGGATTATGACATTGATGAGCCAGCCGCCGCGCAAAAAACCCGGTGAAAAGGCACCGGGGCATAATCCGCGGCAGAAAAACATAAGCGCTTCCCGACATCCATTCCCCACGCGGCGCCCCCCGGCGCCCCCTCTCGCTTGGCCACTGAACAAGAACTTTCCGACTTTCTGAAGAGCGTCGAACGGCGCGCTTTCAAGCGCTCGGTCTACCACGTGCGGGACGAGGAAGCCGCGCTCGACATCGTGCAGGACAGCATGATGAAGCTGGCGCAGCACTACGGCGACAAGCCGCCGGAAGAGCTGCCGATGCTGTTCCAGCGCATTCTTTCGAATTGCACCCTCGACTGGTTCCGCCGTCAGAAGACCCGCCGCGCCCTGTTCTCCAACCTCGGCGACTTCGAATCTGCCGGAGACGACGGAGATTTCGATCTGCTGGAGAACTTCGTCTCGCCAACCGACTCCAGAGAAACGGAGAGTGCCGAGGACACGACCCGCCGCGCCCAGATCTTCCACGAGATCGAAGAACAGATCGCGGCTTTGCCAGGTCGTCAACGCGAGGCTTTCCTGATGCGTTACTGGGAAGAAATGGATGTGGCGGAGACGGCCGCTGCAATGGGCTGCTCCGAAGGCAGCGTCAAAACCCATTGTTCGCGGGCCGTGCACGCCCTGAGCAAGGCGCTCAAAGCCAAGGGAATTTCGCTATGAACACTAAGGTTCCAACCTCTTCTTTTGCTGCCGAGGATCAATTCGGCCGGCGCATCGCTGCGCGGCTGTCCGAGGGCAACCAGGAGCTACCGCACGACATCGGCGAGCGGCTGCGGGTCGCGCGCGCGCAAGCCGTCGCCATGCGCAAGCAGGCACCCCAGCTGCGGGCGGCCTCGACGGTCATGCAGTCCGGCCATGTGGCAACGATGGGCGGCGGCTGGTGGACCCGCATCGGCTCGGTGGTGCCCCTGCTTGCACTGGCTGCAGGGCTGATCACCATCAGCGTGATGCAGGACGAGGACCGGGCGAGCGAATTGGCCGAAGTCGATTCCGCCCTGCTGACGGACGATCTTCCCCCTGCCGCCTACACCGACCCTGGTTTTGCCCAGTTTCTCAAGGTCAAGGCGGATGGCGCTTCCGACTGAGTCATTTCTCTGTTGAACGAATGCGACGCCCTCCCGTTTCCCGCACCGATACGCCTCGCCCGCTGCGCCCGCCAACGTCGGGCGCTGTCATTTGGGCGGGTGTCCTTGCCGCCGCGTTGTTCGGCCTGACGCTCGCCAGCGCCCAGACGCATTCGGAGCAGCCGCTCAAATCCGCCGGCAGCGGCGCACAGGCGGCGGGTTCGCCGCCATCCGCCTCGAAAACCGCCCCGGCCACCCGGCCGTACTGGAGCGAACTCAGCGCGAAGCAGCAGCAGGCGCTGCGGCCGCTCGCGCCGCACTGGCACGCCCTGAACCCGGGGCACAAGCGCAAATGGCTGGCACTGTCACGCAACTACGCGAACATGTCGGCCGATGACCAAGCCACCTTGCACAGCCGAATGATCGAATGGGCCGCCCTGAGCAATCAGCAGCGGGCCCAGGCGCGCCTCAACTTTGCCGAGGTGAAACGCGTCCCTGCCGACGAACGCAAGGCCAAGTGGGAGGAGTACCAGGCCCTGAGCGAGGAAGAAAAGCGCCGGCTGGCGGAGCGCGCGCCCGCCAAGCCGCGCGGCGCTGCCATTCCGGTGCGCCCGGTTCCTGCGCAGAAGCTGGTGACGGTGCCGGCCGTGACGCCGGCGGGGCAGCACACCCCCCGCATCATGCTGGCCCCGCCTGCCGCTTCCGTGCCAGCCACGGTGCCCGCCGCCATCATGGTGGCGTCCCCGCCGGAACGCATCCCGTCCGCCGTCTCCGCGCCCTCCCCATCCGCCACCATGTCGCAGCCGACTCCGGCCGAGGCCCAGGTACCCATGCCATCATCGGCGGCCGCCCCGGTTTCGCCGCCATCGTCGCCATCACCGTCCGCCTCCAACCCTGCAGGCCGTGGCGCCGAGCAGCCCTTGCCCCCCTGATTCCCAAGGTTTCGATGGCTTCAAATTCTTCCGAGTTCTCGGAATCGAATCCCTCTTCATCGCTCGCAGATACCCCCTCCAGCGCTCCTCTTCTGATAGTGCCCGGCCTGTGGCGGCGAATGGCATGCTGGCTGTATGAAGGCATGCTGCTGTTCGCCGTGGTGTTCGTTGCGGGCTGGCTGTTCAGCACGCTCGGCCAGATGCGGGACGCCATGGATTCCCGCCGGCACCTGCTCCAGGCCTTCCTGTTCGTGGTGTTCGGCGTCTATTTCGTCTGGTTCTGGACCCGGGGCCAGACGCTGGCCATGAAGACCTGGAACATCCGCATCGTCGATGCGCACGGACGCCCGCTCACCCAGGCCCGCGCGCTCCTGCGCTACCTGCTCAGCTGGATCTGGTTCCTGCCGCCGCTGGCCGCCATCGCGCCTTTCAAGCTTTCGGGCGGAGAATCCACGGTGCTGATCTTCGGATGGGTCGCCGTCTGGGCATTGCTGGCGCGCTTTCACCCCGAGCGCCAGTTCTGGCACGACGCCTGGGCCGGTACGCGGCTCATAACCTCCAAGCCGATGAGCCGCCGATGAGTGCCCTGCCCAAGCTTCCCGACCCCGCCGTGAACCCGCAAAAGGCCCGCAAGGGCCTCGAGCGCGTGTGGCATGCCACCCTGATCTCGCTGCACGGCCTTCGCGCGGGCTGGAGCGAGCCGGCGTTCCGCCAGGAAGCCATCATGGCCGTCGTGATGATCCCGGCGGCCTTCTGGCTCGGCCGCAGCTGGGTCGAAGTGGCCCTGCTCGCCGGCAGCGCCATCCTCGTGATGATCGTCGAGCTGCTCAACACCGCAGTCGAAGCCGCCATCGACCGCATCGGCCCCGAATGGCACGACCTCTCCAAGCGCGCCAAGGACATGGGCAGCGCCGCCGTGCTGCTGTCGCTCACCCTGTGCGGCGGCATCTGGCTGGCGGCGCTGTGGCATCGCTTCGCGTCATGAAGATGCCCGCCGCACGAGGCATGATGGCGGCATGAATCCTGAATTTTCGATCTGTGTGTATTGCGGTTCGCGACCCGGCGAGCGAGTCGAGTTTTCCAAGGCCGCGGAAGCGGTCGGCCAGTGGATCGGCGCGCACCGCGGCCAGCTGGTCTACGGCGGCGGACGCACCGGCCTGATGGGCACGGTGGCCGAGGCCACCCGCAACGCCGGCGGCCGCGTGGTCGGCATCATTCCCAAGGCGCTGGTCGACCGGGAACTGGCCAATCCCCTGTGCGACGAGCTCCACGTGGTCGACACCATGCACGAGCGCAAGGCCATGATGGGCGAGCGCGCCGACGCCTTCGTCGCGCTGCCGGGCGGCATTGGCACCTTCGAGGAACTTTTCGAGATCTGGACCTGGCGCCAGCTCGGCTACCACGACAAGCCCACCGGCATCCTCAATACCGCCGGCTACTACGACGGCCTGCTGGGCTTCCTGGCGCACAGCGTGCGCGAGGGCTTCATGGGCGATTGGCAGATGGAACTGATCCGCACCGGCACCAACCCCACCGAACTGCTCAGCGCGCTGCGCGCCGAGGTGCCCCTGCACCCCCGCAACGACCGGCTGGCCGAAAACCTGTAGCGCGCTTCCCGGAGCGGGCCTTTTTCAGACGGCGTTCTCGTTTTCCTCGCCGGTGCGGATGCGCACGATGCGCTCCACGCCGGTGACGAAGATCTTTCCGTCGCCGATCTTGCCGGTGCGCGCGGAATTGACGATGGCTTCGATGCAGCGCTCCACGTCGCCTTCGTTGACGACCACTTCCACCTTCATCTTCGGCAGGAAGTCGACCACGTATTCCGCACCACGATAGAGCTCGGTGTGCCCCTTCTGGCGTCCGAAGCCCTTGACCTCGGTCACTGTGAGGCCGGTAACGCCCACCTCAGCCAGGGCTTCGCGTACGTCCTCGAGCTTGAAGGGTTTGACGATGGCGGTGATCTGCTTCATGGTTTTTGCGCTCCGGCGGTTTCGTTGAACTTGCTGGTGATAGGGTAACGCCAATCCTTGCCGAAACTCCGGTGGGTCACCCGAATGCCCACAGGCGCCTGGCGCCGCTTGTATTCATTGATCTTGATGAGCCGCGCAACCCGCTCGACCACCGCGCGCTCGTAGCCGGCGGCGATGATCTCGTCGATGCCCTCGTCGTCCTGCATGTAGCGTGCCAGGATGCCGTCGAGGATGTCGTAGGGCGGCAGGCTGTCCTGGTCGGTCTGGTCAGGCCGCAGCTCGGCGCTCGGGGGCCGCGTGATGATCCGGTCGGGAATCGGCGAGGCGCCGGTGCCGTACGGGTCGTGCGCATTGCGCCAGCGGGCCAGCGCGAACACCGTGGTCTTCAGCAGGTCCTTGATGACCGCGAAGCCGCCCGCCATGTCGCCATAGAGCGTGCAGTAGCCGGTGGCCATCTCGCTCTTGTTGCCGGTGGTGAGAACGATCGAGCCGAACTTGTTCGACAGCGCCATCAGCAGCGTGCCGCGGATGCGGGCCTGGATGTTCTCCTCCGCCGTGTCCTCGGGCAGGCCCTTGAACTCATCAGCGAGTGCGCCCTTGAACGACTCGAAGGTGTGCTTGATCGAGATCTCGTCGTAGCGCACGCCCAGGCGGGTGGCCATTTCGCGCGCGTCGATCCAGCTGATGTCGGCGGTGTAGGGCGAAGGCATCATGACGGCGCGCACCTTGTCCTTGCCGAGTGCATCGACCGCGATGGCAAGCACCAATGCGGAGTCGATGCCGCCCGAGAGCCCCAGGATGGCGCCAGGAAAGCCGTTCTTGCCGATGTAGTCGCGCACGCCCAGTACCAGTGCATCCCACAGCTGGGCTTCCGCTTCGCGCGGCGCAGCGATGGCCGAAGGCGCCGCCACCACTTCCACGCCCTGGGGCGAGCGCTCCATCTGCATGAAGACCAGGCTCTCCTTGAAACTCTCGGCCTGCATGGCCAGCGCGCCATCGGCCTGCAGCGCAAAGGAGGCGCCATCGAAGACCACTTCGTCCTGCCCGCCCACCAGGTGCGCATAGACCAGCGGCAGCCCGACGGCGCGCGCCCGGTCGGCCATCCGCGCCACGCGCTCGCCTTCCTTGCCGACGTGGTACGGCGACGCGTTGATGACGGCCAGCACTTCGGCACCCGCCGCGCGGGCCAGTTCGGCCGGTTCGTCGAACCAGGCGTCCTCGCAGATCAGCACGCCCACCGAGACGCCGCCGGCCTCGAACACGCAGGTGCCCTGCCCCGGCGTGAAATAGCGGCGCTCGTCGAACACCTGGTAATTCGGCAGCTCGCGCTTGGCGTAGGTTTCGAGGATGCGGCCTTCCTTGATCACGCTGGCGGCGTTGTAGCGCATCTGCACTGCCACCGAGCGGCTGCGCAGGCTGCCGCCGGTCGGATGCCCCACCACCACGACCATGTCTTTGAGATCGGCCAGTGCGGCGGCAATGCCTTTCACGGCATCATCGCAAGCTTCGGTGAAGGCGGGACGCAGGAAAAGATCCTCTGCCGCATAGCCGGCGATCGAGAGTTCGGGCGTCAGCAGAAGGCGTGCACCTTGGGCGTGGGCCTGGCGCGCGGCATCGACGATTTTCCTGGCGTTGCCGGCGAGGTCGCCCACCACAAAATTGAGTTGCGCGATGGCGAGCTTGAGCGTCATACGGAAGGAAGAAAAAGGCTTGAACGATTATGTCATTCGGGTGGTGGCGTCGCTGTCGGACCTGGACCCGAAAGCATGGAACGCCCTCCTCGCGGCCGAGGCGCAGCCCTCGCCCTTCATGCGCCATGAATACCTTTCGGCATTGCACGACAGCGGCAGCGCCTCGCCCGAAAGCGGCTGGATGCCGCAGTTCATCACCCTGTGGCGCGGCGAGGAACTGCGGGCGGCCTGCCCGGCCTACATCAAGACCCACTCCTATGGCGAATATGTCTTCGACTGGGCCTGGGCCAACGCCTACGAGCAGCATGGGCTTGCCTACTATCCCAAGGCGGTGGTGGCCGTGCCGTTCACGCCGGTGCCCGGCGCACGCCTGCTGGCGCGCGATGCGCAGGACCGCACGCTGCTGGTGCAGGCACTGGTGGCCTGGTGCAGGAAGGAAGAACTGTCGTCGCTGCATCTGTTGTTCGGCGCGGACGCCGACATTGCCGCCTGCACCGAAGCGGGCCTGATGCTGCGCAACACGGTGCAGTTCCACTGGACGAATGCCGCCCCGGGGGAATCAGGCGAGACAGCCGGCTACGCGGACTTCGAAGCCTTTCTTGCCAGCCTGTCGCACGACAAGCGCAAGAAGATCCGGCAGGAGCGCCGCAAGGTGGCCGAGGCCGGCGTGACCTTTCGCTGGTCGCGCGGCGCAGACATCGCCCGGTCGGATTGGGATTTCTTCTACCGCTGCTATGCGCGCACCTACCGCGAGCATGGCAACCCGCCCTATCTTTCGCGCGACTTCTTCCAGCGCATGGCCGACACCATGCCCGAAGCCTGGCTGCTGTTCGTCGCCGAGCGCGGAGGAAAGCCCATCGCGGCGAGCCTGATCGCGCTGTCCACCCACGGGGACGACGCGCTGGTGGCCTATGGCCGCTACTGGGGCGCCGTGGAGCGCGTCGACTGCCTGCATTTCGAGGCCTGCTACTACCAGCCGCTGGCCTGGTGCATTGCCCACGGCGCCCGGCGCTTCGAAGGCGGGGCGCAGGGCGAGCACAAGATGGCGCGCGCATTGATGCCGGTGAAGACCACCAGCGCGCACTGGCTCGCGCACCCCGGCTTCGCCGACGCGGTCGAACGTTTTCTCGAGCGCGAGGGCGAAGGCATCGAGAACTACATGGACCACCTGGGCGAACGCAGCCCCTTCAAGGCCGGCTGAGCAGCCGGCCGCGAACACCCGGGAAGCCGCTTACTTCTTGTAGGCGGCGATGCCGTCGACGATTTCCTTCTTGGCCGCGTCGATACCTTCCCAGCCCAGCACCTTGACCCACTTGCCGGCTTCCAGGTCCTTGTAGTGCTCGAAGAAGTGGCTGATGGCCTTCAGGCGCATCGGGTTCACGTCGTCGACCGACTTCCAGTGGCTGTAGATCGGCAGCACCTTGTCGGTGGGCACGGCCAGCACCTTGCCGTCGACGCCGGCTTCGTCCTCCATCATCAGGATGCCCAGGGGGCGGCAGGGCACGACCACGCCCGGCAGCAGCGGGTACGGCGCGATCACCAGCACATCGACCGGGTCGCCGTCGCCGGAGAGGGTCTGCGGCACGTAGCCGTAGTTGGCCGGGTAGTACATCGCCGTCGTCATGAAGCGGTCGACGAAGATCGCGCCCGATTCCTTGTCGACTTCGTACTTGATCGGGTCGGCATTCATCGGGATTTCGATCACGACATTGAAGGCGTCGGGGATGTTCTTGCCGGGGGAGACTTTGTCGAAGGACATGACGTTTTCGAGTAGTTGAAAAGTATGAGGGGAGATGGGGACAAACCCGGAGTTTACTTTCCGTGTCACGGCCCGGTCGCACGCGTTCTTGTTTTTGCCTGTAAATTGCACCCGTTGGCCAATCGGCTCCGCACCTCGGTGCTGCGAGCTTCGAGGAAGCAACGCGACGGAAAACCTGGGTCCCGTACGCGTTGCGCGCAGGACCCATGCTGTCCGTCTCCACTAGTCACAACGAACGAATGGAGAAGCAAAGCATGATCGGCAACACCCCCCTGATACTCGCCATCGTCTGCGGCCTCGTGGCCGTCGGCTACGGTTTCTGGGCCCGAAGTTGGATTCTCGCCAAGGACCCGGGCAACGCGCGGATGCAGGAAATCGCGGCCGCCATCCAGGCCGGCGCATCGGCCTACCTCGCCAAGCAGTACACCACCATCGCGGTGGTCGGCGTGGTCCTGGCCATTCTCATCGGCATCTTCCTGGACGCGACCACGGCCATCGGCTTCGTGGTGGGCGCGGTGCTTTCGGGCGCCTGCGGGTTCATCGGCATGAACGTGTCGGTGCGCGCCAACGTGCGCACCGCGCAGGCGGCCACGCAAGGCATCGGCCCGGCGCTGGACGTCGCATTCCGCGGCGGCGCCATCACGGGCATGCTGGTGGTGGGGCTGGGCCTCCTGGGCGTCTCGGTCTTCTACTGGTTCCTGGCGGGCAACGGCAACCTCACGCCGGACCGCAGCCTCTCGGCCATCCTCAATCCGCTGATCGGCTTTGCCTTCGGCTCCTCGCTGATCTCGATCTTCGCGCGGCTGGGCGGCGGCATCTTCACCAAGGGCGCCGACGTGGGCGCCGACCTGGTGGGCAAGGTCGAGGCCGGTATTCCGGAAGACGACCCGCGCAACCCGGCGGTGATTGCCGACAACGTGGGCGACAACGTCGGCGACTGCGCCGGCATGGCGGCCGACCTGTTCGAGACCTATGCCGTCACGCTGATCGCCACCATGGTGCTGGGCGCGCTGATGGTCACGGCGGCGCCGCTCAATGCGGTGCTCTATCCGCTGGCACTGGGCGGCGTGTCGATCATCGCGTCGATCATCGGCTGCTTCTTCGTCAAGGCCTCGCCGGGCATGACCAACGTGATGCCGGCGCTCTACAAGGGGCTGGCGGTGGCGGGCCTCCTGTCGCTGATCGCGTTCTGGTTCGTCACGAGCTGGCTCATCCCCGACAACGCCATTGCCCCGAGCGGCAGCCAGCTCAAGCTGTTCGGCGCCTGCTTCGTGGGCCTGGCGCTCACGGCCGCGCTGGTGTGGATCACCGAGTACTACACCGGCACGCAGTACAAGCCGGTGCAGCACATCGCGCAGGCTTCCACCACGGGCCACGGCACCAACATCATCGCGGGCCTGGGCGTCTCGATGCGTTCGACGGCATGGCCGGTGATCTGCGTCTGCGTGGCCATCATGGCCTCATATGCGCTCGCCGGGCTGTTCGGCATTGCGGTGGCCGCCACGGCCATGCTGAGCATGGCGGGCATCGTGGTGGCGCTCGACGCCTACGGTCCCATCACCGACAACGCCGGCGGCATCGCCGAGATGAGCGAGCTGCCCGACAGCGTGCGCGCCGTGACCGACCCGCTCGATGCCGTGGGCAACACCACCAAGGCCGTGACCAAGGGCTACGCGATCGGCTCGGCCGGCCTCGCCTCGCTGGTGCTCTTTGCCGACTACACCCACAAGCTGGAGAGCTTCGGGCTGAACATCAGCTTCAACCTGAGCGACCCGATGGTGATCGTCGGCCTGTTCATCGGCGGGCTGATTCCCTACCTGTTCGGCGCCATGGCCATGGAGGCCGTGGGCCGGGCGGCCGGCGCGGTGGTCGAGGAGGTGCGCCGGCAGTTCCGCGAGATCCCCGGCATCATGGAAGGCACCGGCAAGCCCGAGTACGGCAAGGCCGTGGGCATGCTGACCGGCGCGGCCATCAAGGAAATGATGATCCCCTCGCTGCTGCCGGTGGTGGTGCCGATCCTGGTCGGGCTGGTGCTCGGGCCCAAGGCGCTGGGCGGCCTGCTGATGGGCACCATCGTGACCGGCCTGTTCGTCGCCATCTCGATGTGCACGGGCGGCGGCGCATGGGACAACGCCAAGAAGTACATCGAGGACGGCCACCACGGCGGCAAGGGCTCCGAGGCGCACAAGGCGGCCGTCACCGGCGACACCGTGGGCGACCCCTACAAGGACACGGCCGGCCCGGCGGTGAATCCGCTGATCAAGATCATCAACATCGTGGCGCTGCTGATCGTGCCGCTGGTGGTCAAGTTCCATGCCGGCGATGCGGCCGCGGCCGTGCCGCACAAGGTCGAGATGCCTCCGGCAGCGACCGCGCCGGCCGCCGCTGCCCAGCCCTCCGCGCCCGCAGCGCCGGTGGCGGCAGTGGCCTCCGGCACCGTGGCAGCCGCCGACGCCGCGGCCGTGAAGGTCGAGAACGGCGTGGTGAAGTTCTACTTCGAGAGCGGCAAGGCCGAGGTCGCGCCCAATGCCAAGGAAGCACTGGCCGATGTCATCAAGGCCGTGCAGAGCGGCAGCGTGCTGCTCGTGAGCGGCTACCACGATGCAAGCGGCGATCCGGCCAAGAACGCCGAGCTCGCCAAGCAGCGCGCCGTGGCCGTGGGCGATGCGCTCAAGGCCGCCGGCGCCCCCGCGGACAAGATCGAGCTTGCCAAGCCCGAGCAGACCCAGGCGGACGGGCCCGCGAGCGAAGCCCGCCGCGTCGAAGTGAAGGTCAAGGCCTGATGCCCATCACGGAAAGACTCGAGGCCTTCATTGCCGCCGTGGAAAGCGGTGCGCACGCCCAGGCCATCGAGGACTATTACACCGAGGACGCGACCATGCGCGAGAACCAGGCCGAGCCCCGGCGCGGCCGCAGCGCGCTGGTTGCGCGCGAGCAGGCGACGCTGGACCGCACCGCCTCGGTGGTTTCGACCTGCGTGCGCCCGGTGTTCGTGAACGGCGACCACGTGGTGATCCGCTGGGTCTTCGATTTCCGCTTCAAGGACGGCAAGGCCATGCGCATGGAAGAACTCGCCTGGCAGCGCTGGGAGGGCGAGCGCATCGCCCAGGAAGAGTTCTTCTACGATCCGGCGCAGGCCAGGCCCACCTGACGCTCTTTGCTAGCTGGTACTACCTGGCGCTCTCCGCCGCCACCGCGCGCACCAGGCGCGTGGCCGGCGGCACCAGCTGGCCGAGCTCACCCACCCGGTCCTGTTCGATGGCCTGCAGCACCAGTTCGTTGATGCCGCCCACCACGGTCATCGCCATTTCGCTCGTCAGGTGCGCCGCGGGGCCGTTGTTGATGGCCGCCTGGATGAAGCCGGCGATTTCGCCGTTCACCCGGCGCCGCGCCGCCAGCCCCGGCATGCCCAGGCCGAGGATCTCGACGAACAGTGTGCGCAGCAGCGCCGGATCCTGCGCAAGGTAGTCGAAATACGCGGTGATCGCCCGCTCCACCTGCGCATGCCAGGGCTGGGCCGGATCGAAGGCTTCGCTCACCGCGCGCAGCGCCAGCTTGCTGGCTGCCTCGTACAGCGCGATCAGGCACTCCGACTTGGTCGTGAAATGCTCGTAGAAGGTGCGGCGCGACACGGCGGCCTCGCGCACGATGTCGGCAATGGTGGTGTCCGCGTAGCCCTTGGCGGCCACGGCGCGCGCCATGCCTTCCAGCAGCCGGGCGTAGTGCTCGTGGGCCGGCTCTGCGGAGGCGGCCTCAAGGGCTGGTTTTTCAGTCGCGATGCTCATGGAAAAGACATTGTCCTCCGCATTGGTACTTGACGGTACCAGCCGTGGCGCGCACCATTCCAGGAAATTGGTACGAATGTGTACCGCATCGCATTTTCCAAGGAACATCCGCCATGGCCGACCTTGTCGTGCGCCGCCTTCTGATCGACCTGCAAACGCCGTTCGGCCGCAACTGGTGCGGCGGCAACGCATTCTCCACCGCCTTTTTCAATGCGCTGTCGATGAGCTTTCCGTTCGGCGAGCAGTTCTTCATCGATGCCGTGCGCGACGCCGCGGCCACGCTGCCGGCGCAAGCACAGGAAGCGCTTCGCGCCGACGTGCGCGGCTTCATCGGCCAGGAGGCTACGCACCGGCGCATTCATTCGCTTTTCAACACCCACCTGCAGGACCAGGGCCTGGTGGACGGTTGGACTCCCCGCGCCGCCAGGCGCATGCAGTTGCTGGAGGGCGCCGATCCGCGCCATGCGCTGGCAGCCACCGCAGCCACGGAGCACTTCACCGCCATGTTCGCCGAATGGCTGCTCGCCCACCCCCAGGTGCTCGACGGCGCCGAGCCGCGGCTGCGCACCATGTGGCTCTGGCACAGCGCCGAAGAGCTGGAGCACAAGGCCGTGGCGTTCGACATCTACCAGGCTGCGCAAGGGTCCGACGCCTGGCGCAGGCGCTGGTTCCGGCGCGTGACGCTGATGTTCCTGGGCGACCTCATGCGCCAGACCGCCGACAACCTGCGCCGCGAAGGCCAGCTGTGGAAATGGGCGACCTGGAAGAGCGCCGCGCGCATCCTGCTTGGCAAAGGCGGCCTGCTCAGAGGCAACCGGCAGGCCTGGCGCAGCTACTTTCGCGCCGATTTCCATCCGGCGCAGCAGGACAGCAGCCTGTCGGCACGCTGGCTCGAGAACAACCGCGCACACTACACGGCGGTAGGCGCGGCGGCCGAGGCTCTTCAGTAGAAACTGGCCCTGTGGCTGGGGGGAGTGGCGGCGGCCCGCTGTTCGGGGCGCATTGCCAGGTCGTGCAGGGTGTCGAAGTCCGAAGGGGCATCCGGAATGCGCATCACGGTTTCCTGCTCGGTCAGCGAGGCCACCCAGAGGCCCGCGGCCGAGTCGGCGGGCTCGTCGTTGGCAAAGGTGCCGTCGCGGATGTAGAGGGTTTCGCCGTCGGGGCGTTCGGCGTGCAATTCGATCAGGCGCGAAATCGAAAAGTTGTAGGTCACCAGCTTTTCACGCGTCAGGCGGTCCTTGCCGCCGCAATTGAACGAGCCTTCCGCAGCAATGACGATGCAGGAGCCCTCCACGCCCTCGTCGACATGGCTTCCGGTGCGCCAGACGGCGTTCGGAAGGCGCGCGCGCACCTTGTCGATCACCAGGTCGCGCTGCTTGTTGAGGCTGCCCAGCGGCGGAACCAGCGAGCGCAATTGGCGCAGGCGCTCCGCAAAGATGTTGTCCATGAGGAATTCCACATGGTGCGTCGCACTGCCGGAGGAACGCTTGACCACCTGCATGACCACGTGGCGCGACTTGTTCATTGCAGATTCCTTCCGCAAATCGCCCGGCGCTGGGCGTTATTGCACATACACAAAATCATTTGCCGTCGACTACAAATTAGAACTTTTGACTAACGCAATAAATGCATCAATTGTGTCTAACTGTATATCTATTGCAGGCGATTTGGAAAGAAAATCTGCAATTCTCACGCTCGGGCATGTCGCCAAGGCGTCGCGCCGCCATGCTAGGCCCGCGAGTCCGGCTTATTCGAGCGATTCGTCGAGCGCCTTGCACGAGGGCGCGCAAACGGTCTGGGACTTGCCCAGCACCTGGCGGGTGCGCAATTGCGACCGTACGCGGTGCTTTCCGCACATGAAGCAGGACATGGTCGCCCCGCTGAACGACGCCGAAGCGCGGAACGGCGAGCCCGGTGCCTTCGATTTGTAACGCAGGCCATCGGCCACAACGGCGGTCTTGACCTCAGCTTTGGCCATCGGCTTTGTCCTTTTTCGGTTCGGTGTTGCGCATGGCGCGTGCAATGGCTTCTCTCGCGCTGACTTCGGCCGCAAGCGCCGTGTCGAGCGCCGAGCGGCAGAGGCCGGCATGTTGGTAATTGAGGTTTTCGTAGACCTCGGCGGCGGCAGGATAGGCGTCCAGCAGACGCCCCAGGTCGGCGCCCGGCTCAACGTCGTTGAATTCGTGCACCAGGTGTTCTACCACCGAGCGGTACTGCTCGGCGCCTACGGGGACGGCGCTGTGCTCAAGCCGCTCCAGCAGTTGAGCCAGCACGTGGGTCACTGCCAGATCGGTCTTGGAAGACGGATTATGGGTCGTGTTCATGGATTGCATCTGGGGGCAGCATACGCTTATGCAAGTGGCTGCTACGGCGTGGGGGTTGCCCCCTGCGCGGCCTGCATGCGCCGCAGCAGGCTGTGCAGCATCTCCGTCGACAGCCCGTGAATGACCAGCCGGTGCCCGGCCCGCAGGGTCGAAAGCGGCACCAGCGGATGCTTGTTGTTCACCAGGATGAGGTGCTCGGGGGCGCCCAGCAAGGTGGCCGCGTAGATGCCGATGGTTTCGTCCAGCTGCAGCGAATTGGCGGCGCGCCAGAAGTCGTTGTCGGTCAGCATCAGCTGGTACAGCGGCGTGAAAAGCTCGATGGCGCTCTGCAGGTCGAGAAAGTTGAGCCTGCCGCGCGGCATGTCCGAAAGCCGCAGGCCCGGGTCCCTGATCATCGAAAAATCGACCTCGGGCGCCTTGGCCAGCACCAGCCCCTTGTCGCGCAGCGCCTGGTTCAGCCGGATCACGAAGTTGAAGAGATTCAGGTCGTGCTTCAGGAAGGTCTCGTCCTTGAGCGCATCGATGTCGGCCGGCTCCAGCGGCGAGGTGCCCACGGGTACCGGCGAATTGCGGCCGATGAAGCCCAGCACCTGCGAGCCGAGGTGGAAATGCCGCAGGATCAGCCAGTTCGCTTCCGGCGAGACGAAGCGTTTCAGTCCCCAGGCCAGCAGCCGGTGCAGCAGCTTCGAGTGCGACCAGTTGCGCGGCACGAACACCTTCACCACCTGGATCAGGATGATCGTGAGCCGCGCCACTGGCCGCAGGAACGGCAGCAGGTACTGGCGCGAGCCCGAACTCGAATCGGCCAGCCACGCTGCCTTGACCTCGTCGGGCAGCGGCGTGCTCTGGTCCAGGTAGAGCGCAAGCCAGGGACTGGGATCGCGCTCGTCGTGTTCCTGCGCAAGAAAGTCAGGCGTTCGGCTCATGGGGCATCCGCTGTGTAATGTGCTGAAACTGCATCAGGTACAGCGCGGCCGTGTGGCGCGCGGTATCGATGATCTGGCGGGCCGCCCGGCCCCGGCCTTCGGCGCCCTCGCCGCCTTCCACGGCCATCACCATCTCCACCGCGGCGAGCCAGCGGTTCAGGTGGTTCTCGTCGTTGTGGCCGTGGTATTCGAGAAAGCGGAAGGCGTCGGGCAGCAGCTTCAGGCCGGCCTTGATCAGCGGCAGCAGCGCGGGAACGATGCGCTGGCCCGTGCCCTCGATGATGTAGATGGCGCCCAGCAGGCCGATCGGGTTGCGCGTGGCGGCCAGGCCGTGCAGGTAGGCATTGAGCGCCTCTCCGCCAGGGTTGCGGCGCAGATCGTCGATCCGCTCGACGGTGCCGCCGGCCTTGCGGTAGTCGCTGAAGAGAATGTTGAAGTCGTCCTGCTCCTCGCCCGCGTGCACGTCGATCAGCGCGGCCAGCGCCTGGTACGGGCCGGTCAGCGAAGCGGCGCCTTCGCGCATCCAGCGGCTGCCTTCGCGCACCTGCGGGATCCACTGCTCCATCCAGTTCAGGTAGTCGGGCAAGGCAAGGCGGCGCTCGCGGATCTGGCGGATCAGCGGCGTGCGCCAGGCGCGCGAGCGGTAGTCGTGCCAGATGCCGGCCAGTTCGGTCAGCAGCGCGCCGAGGCCTTCGGGCGCGGCGGCCGGGTCGTGCGGCGGAGCGATCGCGGCTTCGTCGTCCGGGGCCGCGTCGGCCGTGGTGCGCGGAACGGCCAGCGCCTGGGCGGGCGCCTCGGCGGCCTCGACCTCCAGCAGCATGTAGGCGGCCATGAAGCGTCCCGATTCCGGTACGTAGCAGAAGATCTGTTCGCCCGGCTTCAACGCCTTGGTGTGCAGGAACTCCGACAGCATGATCAGGATCGACGCGGCCCCCGTGTTGCCGCGCCAGGCCAGGTTGCTCCACCAGCGCTCGCGCGGAATGGCGAGGTCGGCCTTGGCCATCAGGTCCTCGACCACGGGAATGAATTTCTCCGACGAGTAGTGGCACAGGAAGTGGTCGATCCGCTTCGGATCGAGCCATCCGCCCTGCACCAGCGTTGCGTATTCATGGATGCCGATGTCGAACAGATGCGGCAGCAGGCGGATGTCCTGCCGCAGCGACAAGGCACCCGCCGCCTCCGCCTCGGCCCACGAGCCGAAGTCCAGATGGCCGCGCGCGCGGTCCTCGGTCAGGCCCAGCTGCATGCAGACCGGATAGTCCCCCGAGAACGCGCGCTGGTGCACCCACTTGAGCCGCAGCCGCAGCCCTGGATTGCCGGCCAGCGCGGGCGCGCCGTCCGACAGCAGCAGCGCGCCCGCGCCGTCGGAAAGCATCCAGCGCAGGAAGTGCGAATCGAAGTCGGTTTCGTAGCCGCGCGCCGCAAAGCGCGAGCGCTTGAAAAGCCGCGAGGGCATTTCGCTGGCCACCGCGAGCGCGCTGCGGTGTGCCCCCAGCTCGATGCCCTGCGCGGCCGACTGGATAGCCGACACGCCCGCAGCGCAGATGCCGTGCACCGACAGCGTCTCCATGGGCGGCGCCGCCAGTTCGCCCTGGATCATGTTGGCAAAGCCGGGCATCAGCGTGTCGCCGCCCGAAGAGCCGCTGGCCAGCAGCGACACGCGCGACAGCTCGGCGCCGCCGCGCTGCAGGCAGTCGCGGATCGCGCATGCCGCCAGCTGCGCATTGGTGTGGCGCGTCATGCCCTCCTCGTCGATCGCATAGTGCCGCGTGAGGATGCCGTTCTCGGCCAGGATGCGCCGCTTGATGCGCTCCGACATCCGGTTGAGCGGTGCGATGTAGGCATCCATGCGCTCGTTGGGAATGGGCTCGCCGGGCATGAAGTAGCCGGCGCTCTCGATATAGACGCGTTGGAATGGGACGGGCATGGTTCAGTGGGTTGGAGACTCGGGCGGCACGGGCACGGACGGCATCAGCGGGCGGCTGCGAAAACGCGGCCACAGCGCTCCGAGCACGAACACGCGAACCATGTAGGGCACCAGTCCCTGCTCGTTGAGCGCAGGATCGACCTGCGCGCGGTAGCGCGTGCGGTGCAGCTGCGTGAGCTCGGACCAGTGGACATGCGGGTTCTCGTGATGTGCGGTGTGCAGGCCGATGTTGAACAGCAAAGGGTTCACCAGCCCCTCGAAATTGCGCGCGTAGTTCAGGCGGGTACCCGCGGTATCGCGCCGCGCCTCCACATCCGGCACGGGCCGGCGTCCGTCGGCATGTGCGTGCTGCAGATAGTTGGTGGCCAGCAGCCAGTGCAGCCCGTGCAGCTGCGGCACGATCACCAGCAGAAGGGCCTTGCGCCAGTCGAGCAGCAGCAGCGCGCTCCAGCTGCCGAGCCACAGGGCGTACTGCGCCATGCAGTAGCGCCAGGGTCCCGGCCGGCGCCTGCGAAGCCGCGCGAGCCAGCCGAAGAACACCGGCACCAGCACCCACACGGCCTGGAACGGATGCAGCAGGTAGCCCCGCAGATGGTTGGTGTCGCCGCCGAAGCGGTAGGTGCGCGCCACGTCCCGCGGCCCGTGCCGGTGGCGATGGTGGTTGGCCACGTGCGCCGGCCAGAAGACGAAGGTTGGATGGCCCTGCAGCAGCGTGATCCAGAAGTCGGTGACCCGGTTCATGCGCCGCCCGCGCCACATGCGCAGATGCACATGGTTGTGGTGGATCACGCCCACGCCCAGCGTCAGGAACAGCATCGGCGCATAGAGCAGCACGGCAAAGCCGTGCATCCACTGCCATGCCGCCAGCGCCGGGAGCGCCGCCAGGTACGCCAGGCTCTGCCAGTCGCGCCCATGGCGAAGGCGCGCCGGCCGGCGCGGCGCCTCAGGCCGGCGTGCCATGCTGCGGTTGGCGTTGCTGCTTCTCGCGGAAGGCCAGGAACTGCGGCTCGGCCGCGTCGGCGGCAATGCGCGTGCCGAACAACCGGTCCATGAAAGTGAACTGGAAGCCGTAGTTGCCGCTGTGGCAGGCGTGGTGCAAATGGTGCCGGCGGCTTGCGGCAAACCAGTGGCTGTACGACGCCCGGGGAAAGAAGTCGTAGTTCGAATGCCCGATGCTGTTGAAGAACAGGCTGAACAGCGGCACCGACGCGAGCGACCAGAAGCTGAAGTCGTGCAGCAGCATCGGCAGCAGGATCACGTTGCCGAGCATGGCCGCCTCGATCGGATGGAAGCTGTACGTCGCCCATGGCGTGGTCACGACCGAGCGGTGGTGCGGCCCGTGAAAGCGCCGCAGCCAGCGCGTGTGCAGCAGCCGGTGGTTGAACCAGAAATGAACGTCGTTCCAGATCGCGAGCACCAGGATTTCGGCCGCGACCTGGCGCCAGCCCGCGTCGGCATCGAGCCGCGCCCAGCCCAGCTGGAGCAAGCCCCACGGAAACACCATGCCCAGCCCGAACACGAGCACCGACACGCCCGACTGCGCCAGTTCGCGGCGCAGCTGCCCCGGCTGCAGCGGCCGCGGGTCGAGCACGCGCCCGATGCCGAGCGCGGGCAGCACCCGCCGGGCCAGTAGCCAGTTGAGGACACCGAATCCCAGGTAGATGCCGCCGAAAAAGATCAGCCCCCAGCACATCACCTGGAGGGCCGACAACGAAATGAAGCTTTGCGCCATCCCCCGAGGCTACAGCAGCATTTCGGGAACCAGGGGTGCAATGATCAGGTTGTGGAGGCGCTGGAAGAAGCTCGATTCCGGCTCCGACGTGAGGATGACTTCCTTCTCGCCATCGGTGGTGAGCCACTGCAGCGTGCCGGTGTCCTTGGCAATGCGCAGCCGGTACGAATTCTGCAGCTTGCTGATGTTGATGACGCGCAGCATCTCGCGCGCCAGCTGCGGGCTGTCGACCACCACGCCCATCTCGGTGTTCTGGCTCGCCGAGCGCGGATCGAGGTTCATCGAGCCGATGAAGATGCGGGTCTTGTCGATGGCGGCGGTCTTGGAGTGCAGCCGCCCCAGCGATTTGCCGAACATGCCGAAGCGCTCGCCCGCGGTGGTGCGCTGCGGGCTCAGCTCGTACAGGTCGGCACCGCTCCTGAGCAGCCGCTCGCGGTAGCGCGCATAGCCGGTGTGCACCAGCGGCTCGTCGTTGGCGGCCAGCGAATTGGTCAAGAGCGTGAGCTTGACCTTGCGCCTGGCAAGGTCCTCGAAGGCCGCCATGCCGCGCTCGCCGGGCACCAGGTAGGGCGAGGTCAGGTCGACCTCGACCTTGGCGTCCATCAGCAGCGTCCAGACCTTCATGGTCACGCTGGTGGCAATGGCCTCGTCCTCGGTCATCGTTGCGGGCTTGGTGGGCGGATCGGCAATCGCGCGGGCCTCGCCCCACAGCAGGCCCATGCGGCCACCGTCGAGTTCTTCCGCGATCGGCCCGTAGCCCAGCACGTCGGACGGCGGCAGCACGATCTTCGGCGGCGGCGCGGCCATGCCGATCCAGGCGTCGAAGTCGGCGGCCGTGGGCGTGCGGCCGCCCTCCCCGCGCACGATGTCGGCAATGGGCCAGACCTGCTCGCTGTTCCAGTAGGCGTCGAAGATCGATTCGAGCTGCGGCAGCACCTTGCCCACCACCAGCGCGTCCATGTCGATGAAGTTCTGCGCCTCGCTCAGCACGAAATACTCGTCGGCGATGTTGCGCCCGCCCACCACCGCCATGACGCCGTCGGCGATGAAGAGCTTGTTGTGCATGCGGTGGTTGAGCCGCCCGATCTCGTGCGGCGAGGCCGCGAAGCGCGAGAGAAAACCGCCGCGTCCGCAGCAGAACGGATTGAACAGCCGCACCTGCACATTGGGCGTGGCCGAAAGCGCGAGCAGCGGCTGCTGGCTCTTGACTGTGTAGAGATCGTCCACCAGCAGCCGCACCTGCACCCCGCGCCCGGCCGCCTCGCGCAGCGCGCGCATCAGGAGGCGGCCGGTGGCGTCGTTCTCGAACTGGTAGTACTGGACCACCAGCGAGCGCTGGGCGCGCTCTGCAAGCTGCACGCGCGCGTCGAGCGAATACACGCCGAGCGGCATCAGCCGGAAGCCCGAATGCTCGCCCGGCGGCGTCGAGGCGGCTGCGATGCGTGCCAGGGTGGTGGACGGATCGGCCGCGGCGGCGTTCACCGCCGCCCGCTCGCGCGCCGGCGGCAGCGAGCCGCACGCCGCCAGCGCCGCAGCCATGGCGCCGGCAAGACAGATACGCAGAAGTGGGGTCCAGAGGTTCATGATGGCATCCTAGAATTCGTTTCACCCCTGCTCGGAGTTACACCATGGCAAGACCGATCCTCTCACGCATTGCCCTGATGTCGGTCGCCGCCGGGCTGGCACTGCCCGCCTGGGCTGCACTGGACATCGGCGATCCGGTGCCCAAGTTCACCGCCAACGCCGCGCTCGGCGGCAAGACCTTCCGCTATTCGCTGGCCGAGGCGCTGGCCAAGGGCCCGGTGGTGGTGTACTTCTTTCCGGCGGCCGACTCCAGCGATTGTTCGATCGAAGCGCATGCCTTCGCCGAAGCCGTCGACCAGTTCGCCGCGCTCGGCGCCACGGTCATCGGCGTGTCGGCCGACGACATCGACACCCTCTCCAAGTTCTCGGTCAAGTCGTGCCAGAGCCGCTTTCCCGTGGCTTCGGATGAATCCAAATCCGTGATCAACGGCTTCGACGCCCTGATGCAGACCCGGCCCGACTTCGCCAACCGACTGTCCTACGTGATCGCGCCGAACGGCAAGGTGGCCTATTACTACCAGAACCTGAATCCGGACAAGCACGTGGAGCGCATGCTCAACGCGGTCCGGGCGCTGCCGCGGCCGGGCGCAGGCGCACCCCGGTAGCGGGTGCAAAATCCCGTCCCATGCAACTCAACTTCATCGCCAACGCCGACGTCCCGTCATCCTCCGGCCGCACCCTGCAGGTGCTCGACCCCTCCGACGGCCAGCCTTTCGACGAAATCCAGCGCAGCAATGCCGCCGACATCGATTCCGCCGTGCGCGCGGCGCGCGACTGCTTCGAGGGCGTCTGGCACAAGGTGAGCGCGGCCGACCGCGGCCGCCTGCTCTACAAGCTCTCGCAGAAGGTTGCCGAGCACGTCGACGAGCTCGCGCTCATCGAGCAGCGCGATTGCGGCAAGCCGGTGAAGCAGGCCCGCGCCGACGCACTCGCGCTGGTGCGCTATTTCGAGTTCTATGCCGGCGCCTGCGACAAGCTGCACGGCGAGACCATTCCCTACCAGGACGGCTACAGCGTCTTCACCTGGCGCGAGCCGCACGGCGTCACCGGCCACATCATTCCGTGGAACTACCCGATGCAGATCTTCGGGCGCAGCGTGGGCGGCGCGCTGGCGGCCGGCAACGTGTGCGTGGTGAAGCCGGCCGAGGATGCCTGCCTTTCCCTCATTCGCGTGGCGCAGCTGGCGGCCGAGGTCGGCTTTCCGGCCGGCGCGCTCAACATCGTGACAGGCTACGGCCATGAAGTGGGCGACGCGCTCGCGCGGCACGAAGGCATCGACCACATCAGCTTCACCGGCAGCCCGAAGATCGGCACGCTGATCCAGCAGGTGGCGGCGGAGCGGCATTGCCCGGTCACGCTCGAACTCGGCGGCAAGAGCCCGCAGATCATCTTTGCCGACGCCGACCTCGACGCGGCCATTCCGGTGATCATCAACGCCATCGTGCAGAACGCCGGCCAGACCTGTTCGGCCGGCTCGCGCGTGCTGATCCAGCGCGGCATCTACGAGCCGCTGCTCGAGCGCCTCGGCCGTGCCTTCGAGGCCCTGCGCGTCGGCCCCGCGGCCATGGACCTGGACGTCGGCCCGCTGATCCGCCAGACACAGCAGCAGCGCGTGTGGGATTTCCTGAGCGACGCCCAGGTGGCGGGCATCCCGATGGTGGCCCACGGCATCGTGGTCGACGAGGCGCCCGAAACCGGCTTCTACCAGGCCCCCACCCTGCTGCGCGACGTGCCGGTGAACCACCGCCTCGCCCAGGAAGAGGTGTTCGGCCCGGTGCTCGCCGCGATGCAGTTCGCCGACGAGGACGAAGCGGTGGCGCTCGCCAACGCCACGCAGTTCGGCCTTGTGGCCGGCGTCTGGACGACCGACGGTGCGCGCCAGTTCCGCATGGCCAAGCGGGTTCGCAGCGGCCAGGTGTTCATCAACAACTACGGCGCCGGCGGCGGCGTGGAACTGCCGTTCGGCGGCGTCAAGTCGTCGGGCTACGGACGCGAAAAGGGCTTCGAAGCGCTCTACGGCTTCACCACGCTCAAGACGGTGGCCATCAAGCACGGCTGAGGCGCGCGCCGCGTGCAGGGCCGGGTTCCGGGCGGCGCTCGCCGAGGAGTAGCCCTTTTCGGAATCGGCCCGCGCCCGATGGAGTAAATTGGCCGCTGTCCATGAACCGCAAAAGCACCACCGTCATTCCGCTCTCCGAGGTCGGCCGCGCGCGCCCCGCCGTGGCGGTTCCGGAGGTGGCCGTGCCCGCCACCGGGCGGCTGCTCGACCGCCTGGGCCGGCCGCTCACCGACCTGCGCATCAGCGTGACCGACCGCTGCAACTTCCGCTGCAGCTACTGCATGCCGAAGGACGTGTTCGACAAGGACTACCAGTACCTGCCGCACAGCGCGCTGCTGAGCTTCGAGGAAATGACCCGGCTCGCGCGCCTGTTCGCGGCCCATGGCGTGCGCAAGATCCGCCTCACCGGCGGCGAGCCGCTGCTGCGCAAGAACATCGAGGCGCTGATCGCGCAGCTCTCTGAAATCCGCACCCCGGGCGGCGAACCGCTCGCGCTCACGCTCACCACCAACGGCTCGCTGCTGCAGCGCAAGGCGGCCGCGCTGGCCGCCGCCGGCCTGCAGCGTGTGACCGTGAGCCTCGACAGCCTGGACGATGCGGTCTTCCGCCACATGAACGACGTCGATTTTCCGGTGGCCGACGTGCTCGCCGGCATCGAGGCGGCGCTGGCCGCGGGCCTCGGTCCGCTGAAGGTGAACATGGTGGTCAAGCGCGGCACCAACGAGCAGGAAATCCTGCCGATGGCGCGCTACTTCCGCGACCACCACGGCGGCAAGGTGGTGCTGCGCTTCATCGAATACATGGACGTGGGCGCCACCAACGGCTGGCGCATGGACGAGGTGCTGCCCTCGGCCGAGGTCATTGCGCGCATCGGCGCCGAGTTTCCGCTGGTGCCGCTCGAGCCCAGCGCGCCGGGCGAAACCGCCCAGCGATGGGCCTACGCCGACGGCGGCGGGGAAATCGGCGTGATCAGCAGCGTGACCCAGGCCTTCTGCCACGACTGCAGCCGTGCGCGCCTGTCCACCGAGGGCAAGCTCTACCTCTGCCTCTTCGCGAGCGCGGGCCACGACCTGCGCCCCCTGCTGCGCGGCACCGCCACCGACGAGGACATCGGCTCCGCCATCGGCCACATCTGGCAGGGCCGCGCCGACCGCTATTCCGAACTGCGCGCGCTGCGCGGCCCCGACAGCGGCGAGCACGACGCCAACAACCCCGCGCCGCGCCGCGTCGAAATGAGCTACATCGGCGGATGACCCCCAAAACACAAGATTCCATTTCCCCCGGCGAGATCACCGGCCTGCTGCTGGCCGGCGGCCGCGGCTCCCGCATGGGCGGCATCGACAAGGGCCTGCAGAACTTCAACGGCTCGCCGCTTGCCATGCATGCCGTGCTGCGCCTGGGCATGCAGGTGGGCGAGGTCATGATCAATGCCAACCGCAACCTGGCGGCTTACGAGTCCTTCGGCGTTCCGGTGTGGCCCGACAGCCTGGCCGACTATGCCGGCCCGCTCGCGGGCTTCCTGACCGGGCTCGAACGCTGCGAAACGCCCTACCTTCTCACAGTGCCCTGCGACACGCCGCTGTTTCCGCTCGACCTGGCGAGCCGGCTGGCCGAGGCCCTGGTGGCCGACAACGCGGAAATCGCCATGGTGAGCGCGCCCGAGGCCGCCGCCGAGCCCGGCGCAGCGCCGGTGCTGCGGCCGCAGCCGGTGTTCTGCCTGCTGCACACCACGCTGCTCGAAAGCCTGGTGAACTTCACCCAGTCCGGCGGACGCAAGATCGACGCCTGGACCGCGCAGCACCGCACGGTGCTCGTGCCCTTCGACCGCCCCGGCGACGCCCCCGACGCCTTCTTCAATGCCAACACGCTGGCCGAACTGCACGCGCTGGAAAACCGATGAGCCGCATCGCCGACATTGCCGCCGCCCTTGCCGGCTATGACCCCCAGGCGCTGAGCGTCCAGGGCGTGCAGGCCTTCCTGGCGCAACTGGTAGCACCCGCCGTGGTGGCCGAGCGCGAGGAAGTCGCGCTGCGCGAAGCGCTCGGCCGTGTGCTGGCCGAAGACATCATCTCGCCGGTCAGCGTGCCGCCGCACGACAACTCCGCGATGGACGGCTTTGCCTTCGACGGCGCGATCCTGCGGGACGATTCGCCGACCGACGCCTCCATCGAGCTGCGCGTGGTGGGCACTGCCTTGGCCGGCACGGCCTGGCGCGGCGTGCTCGCCGCCGGCGACGCGGTTCGCATCATGACGGGCGCGGTCATGCCCGAAGGGCTCGACACCGTGATCCCGCAGGAATTCTGCAAGGTCGACGGCGACCGCGTGCGCTTTCCCGCCAAGGTGCTTCGGCGCGGCGACAACCGCCGCTTCGCGGGTGAAGACCTCATGCAGGGCCAGCCGGCCCTGCGCCGCGGCGAGCGCCTGTCGCCTGCCGCGCTGGGCATGGTCGCCAGCCTGGGCCTGCCTTCGGTGCCCGCGCTGCGGCGGCTGCGCGTGGCCTATTTCTCGACCGGCGACGAGATCCTGAGCCTTGGCGAGCCGCCGCGCGAAGGCGCGGTGTACGACAGCAACCGCTACACCGTGTTCGGCCTGCTCACGCGGCTGGGCTGCGAAGTGATCGACCTGGGCCTGGTGCGCGACGACCCGGCCACGCTCGCCGCCACGCTGCAGCATGCCGCGGGCCAGGCCGACGCCATCATCACCAGCGGCGGCGTGAGCGTCGGCGCCGCCGACCACACGCGCGCCGTGATGCAGCAGCTCGGCGACATGGCTTTCTGGCGCGTGGCGATGCGTCCCGGCCGGCCGATGGCGGTGGGGCTCGTTCCTCGCAGCCAGCAGGCCGCGCCAGGCTCGGCGGTGCTCTTCGGCCTGCCCGGCAATCCGGTGGCCGTCATGGTCACCTTCCTCGCCTTCGTGCGGCCCGCCCTGCTGCGCATGATGGGCTGCCACGAGATTGCCGCCGCGCCGGCGCCGCTGCTGCGCGCGCGCGCCGCGAGCGCCATCCGCAAGAAGCCCGGCCGCACCGAATACCAGCGCGGCTTCGTGCGGGCCGTGGCCGGTGCGCTGCCCGAGGTCCGCATTGCCGGCAACCAGGGCTCCGGCGTGCTGAGCTCGATGGTCGAGGCCAACGGGCTCGTGGTGCTGCACCACGACCAGGGCAATGTGGCCGCGGGCGACGAAGTCGACGTGATGATGCTGGAGGCGTAGCCCGCCACGGGCCGCGCACTCGGCAGGCAGCGGCTCAGATCCGGCCCAGCGCCTTGTCCACGCCCTTGTTGGCCAGCATGTCGGCACGCTCGTTGCCGACGTCGCCCGAGTGGCCCTTGACCCAGCGCCATTCGATCACGTGGCCTCCTTCGGCCACCAGCTTGTCGAGTTTCTGCCAGAGCTCGACGTTCTTGACCGGCTGCTTGGTCGAGGTGCGCCAGCCCTTGGCCTTCCAGCCGCGGATCCATTCGGTGATGCCCATGCGCACGTACTGGCTGTCCAGGTAGAGGATGACCTTGCAGGGCCGCTTGAGCGCGGCCAGGCCCTCGATCACGGCGGTGAGCTCCATCCGGTTGTTGGTGGTGTTGAGTTCGCCGCCGAACAGTTCCTTTTCGGTGGCGCCCGACTTGAGCCACGCGCCCCAGCCGCCAGGGCCGGGATTGCCTTTGCACGCACCATCGGTGTAGATCACGACTTCGTTCAAAACGCTCTTTTCCTTCTTCTTCAATATTCAATATTCAATATTCAATATTCAATGTTCAATCGGCGCGGTCGGCCTTGGCCCTGTGCATCTTGCCTGCAATGGGTACCGGCGCGGTGGCGCGCGCCGCCGCGCGGCGCCAATCGGCGCTCAGCAGGCGCATGCCGCGCACCCGCTTGACGGCCACCAGGAAGTACGCCGCGCCGAAGATGGGCCACCAGCGCTCGCCGGCGGCGTCCATCCAGCGGCAGCGCTCGAGCCATGCCTCGCTGCGCACCGCGGGCCGGTAGACGCCGAAGCGCCCCGACTCCACCTCGAAGCTCAGGAGCCGCAGCCAGTCGCGCATGCGCCAGTAGCCGATGAACTCGCCGCCCTCGGGCAGAAAGAGATCGCCGAGGCCGAGCCGGCGGTACAAGTGCGCGCGGCGCTGCCTCATGCCCCAGAGGCTGGCCGGATTGAGCCCGCAGATCACCACGCGGCCCTCGGGCACCAGCACCCGCTCCACTTCGCGCAGGGCCGCGTGGGGGTCCTGGCTCAGCTCCAGCGCATGCGGCAGCACCACCAGGTCGAGGCTGTTGGCGGCAAACGGCAGCGCCGCAAAATCGGTGTACAGCGCAGCCCTGCCGGACGGCTGGCCGGGGTCGGGCAGCGCCAGCCAACGGTGCGGCATGCGGTTGGTGCGCAGGCCATCGACCCCGGCAGCGCCGAGCTGCAGCGCGTGGTAGCCGAAAACATCCGCCACGGCTTCGTCGAACTGGGCCTGCTCCCACGCGAGCAGGTAGCGGCCGGGGGGGGTCGCGAACCAATCCTGCAAACCTATAATTTGACCGCTCATGACCCTTGTTCCGCTGCCCGCCTTCGCTGACAACTACATCTGGATGCTGCAGGACGGGTCCAACGCGATCGTGGTGGACCCGGGCGACGCCCAACCGGTGTTCGACGCCTTGGCGCGCGACAAGCTGCAGCTCGCCGCGATTCTAGTCACGCACCATCACCCCGATCACACGGGCGGCGTGGCCGCGCTCCATGCCGCCACCGGCGCGCCGGCCTTCGGTCCGGCACGCGAACGCATTCCGCAGCCCTTCAAGCCGCTGTCGCATGGCGACACCGCCGAGGTGCTCGGGCTGCGCTTTTCGGTCATCGACGTGCCTGGCCACACGGCCGGCCACATCGCCTACTTCCTGCCCGCAAGCGCAGGCCGGGCGCCGCTTCTTTTTTGCGGCGACACGCTGTTCTCCGGCGGCTGCGGCCGGCTGTTCGAAGGCACGCCAGCGCAGATGCTGGCCTCGCTCGATGCGCTGGCGGCGCTGCCGGGCGACACCCGCGTGTGCTGCGCGCACGAATACACACTTGCTAACCTGCGTTTCGCCCGCGCGGTGGAACCCGGCAATGCCGATCTGACTCAGTACAGCGCGCACTGCGAAAGCCTGCGCGCGCAGGGGCGGCCCACGCTGCCCTCGCAACTGGCCACCGAACGCCGGATCAACCCCTTTCTTCGCAGCCGCGAAGCCACTGTCCTTAGAGCGGTGCGCGAGCACGCCGAGCTTTCCGCCGATGCGGCCGAAGCCGAGGTGTTCGCTGCGCTGCGCCAATGGAAAAACGACTTCCGATGAAACTTATCGCTGCTGTCTGCCTTGCAGGCTCACTGTTGCTCGCGGGCTGCGCGGGCACCAACAGCCCGTCTTCCTCCTCCACCACCACATCCGCGCAATCCACCGCCGGCGGCACCGGCGCCAAGGCTTCCGGCAGCGCGGCGCCGGTCTACCCGGGCGGACCGCTCACCCCCATCACCAGCAGCGAAGCCCATTCGCAGAGCGTCGTCACGCTGGCGCCGCCCGCCGACATGTGGGACCGCATCCGCCGCGGCTTCAAGATGCCGAACCTCGAAAGCGACCTGGTGCGCGACCGCGAGCAGTGGTATGCCACCCGGCCCGACTACATCCAGCGCATGACCGAGCGCTCGAACAAGTACATCTTCCACATCGTCGAAGAACTCGAGCGGCGCAACATGCCGACCGAACTCGCGCTGCTGCCGTACATCGAGAGCGCGTTCAATCCGCAGGCCATTTCCAGCGCACGCGCCGCGGGCATGTGGCAGTTCATGCCCGCCACCGGCACCGACTTCGACCTCAAGCAGAACATCTTCCGCGACGACCGGCGCGACGTGGTGGCCTCGACGCGCGCCGCACTCGACTACCTGCAAAAGCTCTACGGCATGTTCGGCGACTGGCAGCTCGCGCTGGCCGCCTACAACTGGGGCGAAGGCAGCGTGAGCCGCGCCATCGCCAAGAACCAGCGCCTGGGCCTGCCCACCACCTACAGCGATCTTTCCATGCCGGCCGAAACGCGGCTCTACGTGCCCAAGCTGCAGGCGGTGAAGAACATCGTGGCCAATCCGCAGGCGTTCAACACCGAGCTGCCGCTGATCGCGAACCACCCGTACTTCCAGACCGTAACGCTCACGCGCGACCTCGACGTCGAACTGGCGGCCAAGCTGGCCGACATCCGCCTCGAGGACTTCCGCGCCCTCAACCCGGCCGCGCACAAGCCGGTGCTGCTGGCGGCCGGCACGCCGCAGATCCTCCTGCCCTGGGACAACGCGGCCGTGTTCCAGCGCAACTTCGATGCGTACTCGCAAGGCCAGTACGCCAGCTGGACGGCATGGGTGGTTCCCAACACGATGACGGTGGCCGACGCAGCCCAGCGCTCGGGCATGAGCGAAGCCGACCTGCGCGCACTCAACAGCATTCCGCCGCGCATGCTCATCAAGGCCGGCTCCACGCTCATCGTGCCGCGCGGCGCGCGCGTCAAGGAAGACGTGACGGCGCTGGTGGCCGACAGCGGCCACCTGAGCTTCCAGCCCGAAATCGTCAATCGCCGCACCACCGTCAAGGCCGGACGCAACGACAGCGTGGCCAGCATCGCGCGCCGCTACAAGCTCAAGCCCGACAGCGTGGCCGAGTGGAACGACGTCAAGCTCAACCATTCGTTCAAGCGCGGCTACAGCGTGGTGGTGTACCTGCCGGTCCGCGCTGCACCCGAAGCGCGCGTCGGCACGGGCGCGGCACGGGCGCACGGCCGCACCGCCGTTGCCGACAAGCGCGGCGGCGGCCCCGTGAAGGCGGTTGCCGCACGCGGCCGCAACGTGGTGGTGGTGAAGACGCCGGCAGGCAAGCAGGTGGTGCGCGAGAAGCGCGGCGGCACGCCGTCGAAGAAAAAGCGCTGAGCCTTGCCCGCGAGCCGGCGGCAACCGAAGCGCGGACGCTAGAGCTTTTCGGTTTCGCCGCTGCGCGGCTGCCACTTCATGAGGCGCTTCTCGATGAGGCCGACCAGGCCGTCGAGCAAGAGCGCAAAGGCCGTCAGCACCACGATGCCGGCAAAGACGGTGTTCACGTCGAAGGTGCCCTCGGCCTGCAGGATCAGGTAGCCCACGCCGCGCGCCGAGCCCAGGTACTCCCCGACCACGGCGCCGACGAAGGCCAGGCCCACCGAAGTGTGCAGGCTCGAGAACACCCAGCTCGTCGCGCTCGGCAGGTAGACCGTGCGAAGCAGCTGCCGCTGGTTGGCGCCGAGCATCTTCGCGTTGGCCAGCACCACCGGGCTCACCTCGCGCACGCCCTGGTAGACGTTGAAGAACACGATGAAGAACACCAGCGTGACGGCCAGCGCCACCTTGCTCCAGATGCCGAGGCCGAACCACAGCGCGAAGATCGGCGCGAGGATCACGCGCGGCATCGAGTTGGCGGCCTTGATGTAGGGATCGAGGATCAGGCTCGCGGTGGGTGCCAGCGCCAGCCAGAGCCCGCAGGCCAGGCCCAGCACGGTGCCGATGCCGAAGGCCAGCACCGTCTCGAGCAGCGTGGTGCCCAGGTGCCGGTAGATGTCGGCATTGCCCTTCAGGCCTTCAGGAAACAGCAGGTTCGGCGGCACCTCGAACGGCAGGAACCAGCTCCAGATGCGCCCCGCCACCTGGATCGGCTCGCCCAGGAAAAAGGCGATCTGCTGGTTGCGCGACGCCAGGTGCCAGCCCACCAGGATGATCGCGAGCAGCACCAGCTGCCAGAAGCGCGCATTGCGTTCGTTCAGGCGCGGCATCATGCGGCCTTCCTGAGCTGCTGCGCATAGCCCTTGAGCACTTCGTCGCGCAGCACCTCCCAGATCTGGGTGTGCAGCTCGACGAAGCGCGGCTGCGTGCGCACCTCGGCCACGTCGCGCGGCCGCGCCAGGTCGATGGCGAACTCGCCGATCGGATGCGTGGCCGGGCCAGCCGACAGCACCACCACGCGGTCGCTCATTGCAATGGCTTCGTCGAGATCGTGCGTGATGAAGAGCACGGCCTTCCGACCTTGTGAGCCCCCGGGCGCTGCGCGGCTCGGCGCGCTCCAGATGTCGAGTACCTCGTTCTCCATCAGCTGGCGCGTCTGGATGTCGAGCGCGCTGAAGGGCTCGTCCATGAGGATGATGTCGGGGTCGAGCACCAGCGTCTGCGCGAGCGCCACGCGCTTGCGCATGCCGCCCGAGAGCTGGTGCGGATAGCGGTCGCCAAAGCCCGAGAGGCCCACGCGCGAAAGCCAGGCCTCGGCCTGCCCGCGTGCATCGGCATCGGGCACGCCGCGGTACTGCAGCCCCACCATCACGTTGTCGATGGCGCTTCGCCACGGCATCAGCGCCTCGGTCTGGAACATGTAGCCGGCGCGCGCATTCACGCCCGCCAGCGTCTGGCCGAAGACCTTGATGGTGCCCGACGAAGGTTCGAGCAGGCCCGCGCCCACGTTCAGCAAGGTCGACTTGCCGCAGCCCGTGGGGCCCACCACCGAGACGAATTCCCCAGCCCGCACGCGCAGCGTGGTGTCGGCCACCGCGGTGTAGCGCTGGCCCGGATCGTCCTTCGAATGGAAGGTGCAGCTGATGGAGAGAAGCTCGAGTGCGTAGTCGGACATGTCTGGCGAGAATTCTGGCATTGGCCGCCACAAGAAAAAACCCGGCCGAGGCCGGGTCGCGGGGACGTTCGGAGTCAGGCTTTGAACCTGTCCTTCGCGCGCCTAGCAAAATCGTTGGTGTAGGTCTTCATGAGGTCGATCTTGTCGGCCTTCACGGCCGTGTCGAAGCTCGAGATGGCAGTGAGCGCCGTCTTGGGACCGTCGGCCGGCACGAGGCCGTCGGTGGCGATCGATTCGCGCACCTTGTCGAAAGATGCAAGGTACAGCGCGCGGTCGCCGAGCAGGTAGGTTTCGGGCACCGTCTTGATGATGTCGCCGGGGCCGGCTGTCTGCAGCCACTTGAGGCCGTGGACGATGGCATTGGCCAGTGCCTGGCAGGTGTTGGGGTTCTTCTGGATGAAGTCGACCGGCGCGTAGAGGCAGGCCGCGGGCATCGGTCCGCCGAACACCTGCTGCGTGCCCTTGAGCGTGCGCGTGTCGCTGATGATCTTCACGTCGCCCTTCTGCTCGAGCATGGTCATGACGGGGTCGGTGTTGCTGATGGCGTCGATCTGGCCCGAGCGCAGCGCCGTGAGCGCGCCGGCCGCCACGCCCACGCCGATGTAGCTCACGTCGCTGGCCTTGAGGCCGCCGCGCGACAGCACCAGGTTGGCCACCATGTTGGTCGAGGAGCCCGGCGCCGAGACGCCGATCTTCCTGCCCTTGAGATCGGAAATGCCGGTGTAGCCCGCCATGTTCTTGGTCGACACGCCCACCGCGATCTGCGGCGCACGGCCCTGCAGCACGAAGGCCTGGAAGAACTGGTTCTTGGCCTGCAGGTTGATGGTGTGCTCGTAGGCGCCGGAGCACACGTCCGCCGATCCGCCCACCACAGCCTGCAGCGCGCGTGCGCCGCCTGCAAAATCGGAGATCTCGACGTCGAGGCCTTCGGCCTTGAAGTAGCCGAGCTGTTCGGAGATGGTGAGCGGCAAATAGTAGAACGCCGCCTTGCCGCCCACTGCAATGGAAATCTTCGTCTTCTCGAGCTTGGCTTGCGCAAAGACCCGCGGCAACGCAATGGTTGCCGCAGCGACTGCGGAGACTGTCATGAGGGTTCTGCGGTGGAGCATGGAGCAATCCTGCGGGCGCTTGATTCTGGTGGACTGAATCGAGCTTAGGGGTGCGCCCCCGTTGCCTGCATCGGGGTCATCCCGTGCGGGTTTCCACGTAAGCATGAAGGCCTCCACGAGGCCTGTGCCGAATGGCCTGCTGCGCGCTCGCGCAGAGGCTTTTATCGCTCTTAGCGCGCGATAAAAAGGATCGCGATATTGACCACGAAACCGAGCGCCCATACCGCGCTGCGCACGGAGCCGATGCCCTTGATATAGACCGCGATATAGATCGCACGCAGTACGACATAGGCCGCCGCCAGCATGTCGAGCCGCGCCTGATTGGCGCCGAGCTGGTGCGCAATGATCACCGCGCCGATGAAGAACGGAAGGCCTTCGAAGCTGTTGGCCTGCGCGCTGTTGGCGCGCGCGCGCCAGCCGCTCTGCTTTGCGGCCCAGTCGCGCGGCTGCACGTTGTCGCGCGGACCGAAGCTGCCGGCCTTGGCGATCCATGCCGCGAGATACGGCAGGCCGCAGGCGATGAACACGCACCAGTAGGCGACGGTGAGCAAGGAAAGAGTCATGCGGGTTGTCTACGTTCGATGGAGAGCTGGCGCAGCGAACGAACGCCGCGCGCTATCGGCGGTCCACCAGGGCATGCGCGATGGTGCCGAGATCCACGTATTCGAGTTCGCTGCCGGCAGGCACGCCGCGCGCGAGGCGCGTCACGTTGAGGCCGCGCTGCCGGAGCGCTTCGCCGATCACGTGCGCGGTGGCTTCGCCCTCCGCCGTGAAGTTGGTGGCCAGGATGACCTCGCTCACGGTGCCGTCCAGCGCGCGGTCGAAGAGCTTCTGCAGGCCGATGTCCTTGGGTCCGATGCCGTCGAGCGGACTGAGCTTGCCCATCAGCACGAAGTAGTAGCCGCGGAAGGCCCCGGTGCGTTCGAGCGCGGCCTGGTCGGCCGGCGTCTCGACCACGCAGAGCTTGCTTGCGTCGCGGCGCGCGTCGAGGCACACGCTGCAGACCGGTGCTTCGGTGAAGGTGTTGCAGCGTTCGCAATGCCGCACGTTGCCGGCCGCCTGCTGCAGCGCGCGCGCAAGCAGCTGCGCGCCCTCGCGGTCGTGCTGCAGCAAGTGGAAGGCCATGCGCGAGGCCGACTTGACGCCGACGCCGGGCAGGCGGCGCAGCGCATCGACCAGCGCATCGAGCGAACTGGCGTCGGCCATCAATGGCTCAGAACGGCAGCTTCATGCCGGGCGGGAGGCCCGGCATGCCTGCGGTGAGCTTGCCCATCTTCTGCTCGCTGGTTTCCTCGGCCTTGCGCACCGCGGCATTGAAGGCCGCAGCCACCAGGTCTTCGAGCATGTCCTTGTCGTCGGCCAGGAGGCTCGGGTCGATGGTGATGCGCTTGACGTCGTGCTTGCAGGTCATCACGACCTTCACGAGGCCCGCGCCCGACTCGCCTTCGACCTCGATGGTGGCCAGTTCTTCCTGGGCCTTCTTGAGGTTGTCCTGCATTGCCTGCGCCTGCTTCATGAGGCCGGCCAGTTGTCCTTTGTTGAACATCGTTGGTCCTGATTGGTTGGAATGGGGGAAGGATAAGAGAGATGGCGGCCGATGCCGAATGCCGCAAGAGCCGGCACGGTTTTTCAGTGGTGTTCCGTCAGGCGGGCTTGAGTGTTCCAGGCACGATCTTCGCATCGAATTCGCGCATCAGCATCTGCACTTCGGGATCGCTGCGGATGGCCTCCTCGGCCACGCGCTGGCGCTCGTCGGCCGCCTGCTTGTTGCGGCGCGCGGGGCTGTCGACCACGGCGCCGATCTCGATGGCGAGCTTCACGCCGTGACCCAGCGCGGCCAGTGCATCCGTGAGCTTCTCGCGGGCCGAAGGCTGGTTGAGCAGCTCGCGCTCGACGCGAAGTATCCACTGGTCGACGTCGCGCGCCACCAGCTGCGACTGCAGCGCGAGTTCGCGCGCGAGGGCGTTGATGCTCTCGGCCGCGATCATCTGCGTGACCGTGGCGTGCCAGAAGTCGCCGTCCTCGCTCGGCGGAATGGGCGGTGCCGGGCCGCGCTGCTCATCGGGGCGCGGCGCGTCGCGCTGGCTCGGCGGCGGCTGCACGCGCATGGGAACGGCAAGCACCCGGGGCGCCTCGGCAGCCGGCGAGGGCTCGATTTCTGCGGAAGGCCTGGGCCCGTTTGGCCGCACGGGCTCGTTGACCACGGCCAGGCGCTGGCCGGCCGGCGCCGGATTGGATCGAGGAGGCACCGGCGCAGCGACGGAAATCGACGCTGGCGGCGCGGCGATCGCCGCCGTGTCTTGATGAGCCGGCGCTACGGGCGCAGGGACCGAAGCCGCCCGGGCGGCTTCATTCAGAGTTTTTTTTTCCGCGGAGGCCGAAGAAGCGGCCGCGTTGGAAGGCTTGAAGGCCAGGAGCCTGAGCAGCACCATGGTCAGCGCCGCGTACTCGTCGGGCGCCAGCCCCAGCTCGCCGCGCCCGTGCAGGCACAGGCTGTAGAGCAGCTGCGTTTCGTCGGCCGGCATCAGCGACGCGAGGCGCGCCGTATCGGCCGCGTCGGGATCGGTGGCCGAATCGGCCGATTCCGCCCGCGACGGCACCGCCTGCAGCACGGCCATGGCCTGCAGCACCGCGGTCATTTCTTCCAGCGTGGACGCGGCGGACATGCCGTCGCGCCGCAGCGCCTCGGAGGTGTCGACCACCGTCCTGCCATCGCCCAGCGCCAGCGCCTCGATCAGCTTGAACACATGGCCACGGTCCACACTGCCGAGCATCTGGCGCACGCCGGCTTCGAGCAGTTCGCCGTTACCGAAGGCAATGGCCTGGTCGGTGAGCGACAGCGCGTCGCGCATCGAGCCGCGTGCCGCACGCGCCAGCAGGCGCAGCGCCTGCGGCTCGGCCGGCACCTGTTCGGCCTGCAGCACGCCCGTGAGGTGCTCCAGCACCGTCTCGGGCGCCATCGGCCGCAGGTTGAACTGCAGGCAGCGCGACAGCACCGTGACCGGGACCTTCTGCGGATCGGTGGTGGCCAGCACGAACTTGAGGTATTCCGGCGGCTCCTCGAGCGTCTTCAGCATCGCGTTGAACGCGGTGTTGGTGAGCATGTGCACTTCGTCGATCATGAAGACCTTGAAGCGCCCCTGCACCGGCTTGTAGACCGCCTGCTCGAGCAGCGACTGCACCTCGTCCACGCCGCGGTTCGATGCCGCGTCGAGCTCGGTGTAGTCGACGAAGCGGCCTGAATCGATGTCCTTGCAGGCCTGGCACACCCCGCAAGGCGTGGCCGTGATGCCGCCCTGCCCGTCCGGCCCCTGGCAATTGAGCGACTTGGCCAGGATGCGGGAAACCGTGGTCTTGCCCACGCCCCGCGTCCCGGTGAAAAGATAGGCGTGATGCAGGCGCTGCGTGGTCAACGCGTTCTCGAGCGCCTGCACCACATGCCCCTGGCCAACCATCTCACCGAAGGTTTTCGGACGGAACTTGCGAGCGAGCACGAGATAAGACATTGCGGGCATTCTAAAAGGCGCCGCACCCGTTCCCGGAGCTTCCCCGGAATCAAAAAAAGCCCTGCCTTTTCGCGGGATACCGCGGAACCGGCTCCGCCGGGCCGCTGGTATCGCCCCCAGCAAGGGGGGTGGGCGAAGCGACACGAAGTGCGCGCAGCCTGGGGGGTTACAATAAGCCTTGACGGGCCTCCCTGCATGGTGAAGTGGCCAACCGGGTCAGGTGGGGAACCAAGCAGCCCTAACTGCGTAGTCAGTGCCAGGGGTAAGGCTCGTCAACCTAACATCAAAGATACGAGGCATGGCAGGCAGCCACCTCACCGGCGCTGAGTCCTCAGCCGCCGCATCCAGCTAGCCCATCTGCCGCAGTCCGGCCATGACCTCTTCGGCCGGCGGCAACTCGCTGGTTCGCCAGACCAGCCGGGCCTGACGATCGAACAGATAAACCTGGCCGGTATGGCGGTCGCCCGCTGCCGCGCCTCCCGTGAACAGCGAGAACATCGACTCAAGCGCCTCGGGGGCTGGCGCCGCCGCGCTCCACGTTGGCCTTGCGCCGAAGCGCCGCAACCAGGCGCTCAGTGCCACAGGGTCGTCGGCCAGCGGGTCGATGCTCAGCGACAGCAGGCGCACCGCCGTGTAGCGCTCCGACAGCAATGCCGCCTGCAGCGTCGAGAACAAGGCCCCCTGGATCGGGCAGACCGTGCTGCATCCGGTAAACATCAATTGAACGGCGGTTGGGGCGCCTCGCAACTGCGCCGCGAGCATCGGTGTGGCGCCGTCGTGGCGCCGCAGCGGCAGGGCCGGAACCGACACCGCCGGCAGCACCGGTCCGATGCTGGTGTTTGCGCGGGCCGCAGGCACACCCAGCCACGCCAGTGCACCGGCGGCAAGCAGGCGCCGGCGCCCGCGGGATCCAACCCGCGAGGATATGAAGGGGCCCCGCGCGTTCATTGGGTTCATTGAGGAAGGGCTTGCGTCAGGTAGTCCCACAACGCCGCGCACTGGCCTTCGTCGGCATCGAAGCGCGGCATGGCTCGGGGCAGCGTGACATGGGCCGGGTCGATGCCGGTGCGCAGCGTGCGGCAGAAGGATGTGCGCTCGTACGCGACAGGCGGGCCGCCGCGGCGCGGGAGGATTTCGCGCAATTGGCGCCGGTCGAGCAGCGGCGCGAAACCGGAGACAGCGGCAGTGGACTTGCCGGGTCCCGCGTGGCACTGGATGCAGCGCGTCGCCGCGTCCGGCAGCGGCGCGCTGTGGCCGGACAGCGTGCCGGCGAGCGGCTCGGTGCCGTCGAACAGGCGGGCGCCACGCGCCACCGAGGAAGGCACGGCGGCTTCCGGCTTTGCGGACCGCTCCGGGCCAACGGCCAGTGCGGTTCCGAGCGCGAGTGCCAGCATCATCATCATCGAAAGCCTCGGCTTCGCGAAGCGCCGGGCCGCTACCGGATGTTGATGGTGCGCGCCACGCTCGGCACGCCGCTGCTGTCGAGTGCGAACAGCATGTAGTTGCCCGGCAGCACGGTCCCGTGATCGGTCGGAATGCCCAGCTGGTAGTTGCCTGCCGTGCCCGTGAATGACAGCGGGATGCGGCGCTGATCGGTGTTGACCGAGTGAGTGGCCGATGCCATGCGCACCAGCGCAAACTGGGCCGCCGCGCGGTCAGTCGCCACGGTGATCTGGCTCCCCCATGTGGCGCTGGCCGGCGCGGCCGTGATGGCCGGGCGGGACGCCGGCGAACCGTCGCTCGCCAGCAGGTACGGTGGCGTGTAGATCTCCGCATCCGGGTGGTCGCCCGCACAGTCGCACAGCCCGCCGCCGCCCGCCAGCACGCGTCCGTCCAGCAGCAGCAGGGCCACGCTGTGATAGTTGCGCGGTTTCTGCATCGGCGGCACCGTGATGAAGCTCTCCAGCACCGGGCTCCACAGCTCGGCCGCCAGCACACTGTAGGAGTCGGAAAACGGAACGGGCTGCGTCTGTCCGCCTATCACGAACACCTCGCCGTTCGGCAGCACCACGCTGTTGACGAAGGTTCGGGCATAGGCCATCGGCGAAAGCTTGCGCACCGTGGGCGCCGCCGGCGCGCCCGCGCTGATGTCGATGATGTAGGCGGTCTTGAAGGCGTCGCCGCTGTCGTGGTTGGGCGCGCCGCCGAGCTTGAGGATCTTGCCGATGTCGTACATCACGGCGCTGGCGGTGATGGCATAGGGATCGTCGCTGCGTAGCCCGGCCTGCAGGATGGCGCCGCTGCCGCGCGTGTCGATCCAATGCATTGCGGCAGCAGGCCCGGCGTGGAATACCCAGCCGTTGGCGGCGCCGAACAGCCACATGTGGTTGTCGCCCCGGTAGACCCCGGCCGCGTCCGGGCCGGCCAGCGGCGGGTCCGAGACATTGCTCGCGTCGGGCATGTTGGCCGGTATGCCGGACAGCGTGCGCCAGGTCTTGGTGGCGGCCGACCACACCTCGCCGTACTTGCCGCCCTGCCCGCCGTTCCACGAACCGCCGACTGTGAACACGGAGCCGTCGGACATCGTCGTGCTCGCCTGGTAGGCACGTGCAATGCCGAGTTGCGCACCCGTCACCCAGCCGCCCAGCGCCGGGTCGTAGATCGAGGTCTTCGTCGCATCGCTGCCGCCGCTGACCAGCACGCTGCCATCGGCCAGCATGCTCAGGCCAGGGCAGAACATCTGGTGGCCTGTGGCCGTGACCACCAGCGGGCTGGCGCTTCGCGTGACGGGGTCGAACACCGAGGTGTAGGTGTACGCCTCGCTGCTGTTCGTGCTGAAGCTGGTGGGCGAGCGGGCTGCCCACAGCAGCAGCCTGCCGTCGGGGAGGTTGGCGGCCGATGCGGGCACGAGTGGCAGCGCAATCAGATCGGACCAGGGCTTCACCGCGGCGGTCGATTGCGCCGCGGTGTATCCGGCTGCCGTGAACAGGTACTCGTTGGCCGGCAGCCACTTCCCCTTGAATCGGGAGCGCAGCCGGACCACGAGCCCCGCGCCGTCGATGGGAAGGTTGGTCACCGTCAGCGTTGTCGCACTTGTCGATGTGTCCACCACGGGTGTCGCCGAGGAGGCCGACAGGATCGTCAAGCCGTACTGGGTGGCACCCGTGTTGTTCCAGACGAAGGTCGCGCTGCGGGTGGCGAACTTGGTGCCGGGGGACGGACTGGTGAGGGACGCCGGCTGTCCGTCTGGTGGCACCGGCTTGCTTGCCGATGCGGAGGACGTGCCCGCCAGCTTCGGATTTTCGCCCTGCGCGCGGGCGCCGCCTCCTGCGTCACCGCCTGACCAGACCAGGAACACCAGGGATGCATAAGCAAGCCCGCGCGCGGCGCGCGGCGATGGAACGCTGGTCATCGCTGCTCCTTTATTTTTGTCAGGTCGCAGCTTATTCCTTGTGCGCGCAATAAACAATACAAAAGTATTCAGTTATGCCTTCAAAGGCCCAGCTGCCTGATCGCGCCCCGCGCCGCGGCCGCCCCGCTGGCCATTGACGCCGTCAGCAGGTAGCCGCCGGTCGGTGCCTCCCAGTCGAGCATTTCCCCCGCCACGAACACGCCCGGCACCGCGCTGGCCATGAGCACTTCGTCGAGCGCCTCGAAGCGCACGCCGCCTGCGGTGCTGATGGCTTCGTCGATGGGCCGGGTTGCGACCAGCCGCAGCGGCACGGCCTTGATCGTCGCCGCCAGCTGCGCGGGGTCTTGCATCGCTTCGCGGCCCAGCGCCTCGTGCAGCACGCCGGCCTTGATGCCTTCCAGTCCGAGCCGGCTCTTCAGATGGCTGCTGAGCGAGCGGGCGCCGCGCGGATGCTTGACGGCCGCCAGCACCTGCTCGGCGCTGCGGTCGGGCAGCAGGTCGAGCAGCAGCGTGGCGCTGCCGTGCGCGGCGATCTCGTCGCGCAGCAAGGCCGACGCTGCATAGATCAGGCTGCCTTCGATGCCGGTGGCGGTGGCAACGAATTCGCCCTTGCGCGCGAATCGGCGGCCCTGGCTGTCGGTGAACGAAATCGCAACCAACTTGAAGGGCTGGCCCGCGAAACGGCTCGCGAAATGCTCGCTCCATCCTGCCCCGTCGAAGCCGCAGTTGGCGGGCAGCAGCGGCGCGACATCGATACCGCGCGCCTGCAGCCACGGCGCCCATGCGCCATCGGAACCCAGCCGCGCCCAGCTCGCACCACCGAGCGCGAGCACCACCGCATCGGCCTTCACGAGGGCCTCGCCCGTGGGAGTGGCGAAGCGCAGCGAGGCGGCGGCCAGCGATGCATCGCCGAGCCAGCGGTGGCGCATGTGGAACTGCACGCCCGCCGCGCGCAGCCGGTGCAGCCAGGCGCGCAGCAGCGGCGCGGCCTTCATGTCGGTCGGAAACACGCGGCCCGACGTACCGACAAAAGTTTCGATGCCGATGCCGGCCGCCCATTCGCGCACCTGCTGCGGACCGAAGCGGGCGAGCATCGGTTCGAGCTGCGCACGGCGCTCGCCGAAGCGGCTCATGAACACATCGAAGGGCTCCGAGTGCGTGAGGTTCAGCCCGCCGCGGCCAGCCAGCAGGAACTTGCGGCCCACCGAGGGCATGGCGTCGTAGACGTGCACCTGCACGCCGGACGCGCTCAGGACTTCGGCCGCCATGAGGCCGGCCGGTCCGCCGCCGATCACGGCGACGGTTTGGGAAAGAGTCATTCGAGAGTTACCAGTTCGCCCTGCCCGGTCAGGAACGCGGCGCGCACCAAGGCACCGGGATAGGCATGTTGCACGGCCGCGCGGTAGCGCTGCATCTGTGCGATCAATTCCGCGTCCCGTTCGGGGCGCGCAGCGGATTTGTAGTCGAGGATCCACCAGGCACCGCTGGCGCGCTCGCGCACCAGTCGGTCGATGCGCAGCGTCTCGCCTTCGTGGACCAGCGTCACTTCGTTGCCGTGCCAGTCGATCATGCGCTCATCCCACGCCCAGGCGCCGGCGCCCGCGCGGATGCGCTCGGCCAGCACCGCGGCGCCGCGCGCCTGCTGCGCGTCGAGCATGAATTCACGGGCCGCGGCGCGCACATGCGCGGGCGGCAGCGCCTCGCCCGGCAGCGCCCATTCGAGCAGCCGGTGCATCGCCTGGCCGAAGGCGGCAGCCCGCGCATCGACGGTAGCGCTTGCGGCTTTCCTGGTGGCCGGTGATTCCTTGGCCGCAGGCGCGAGCACGGGCATCTTCTTCATCGAGAAACTGCCGCCCCCGGTCTCCACCGGCAACGCGAGCAGCGGCTCATCGGCTTCGACGGGTTCGCACATCGATTCGAGCCGCGACCACCAGCTGCCCTCGTTGGCCCGTGCCGGCTGCACCGACGACAGCACGAGGCGCTCGCGCGCCCGCGTGGTTGCGACGTAGAGGCCGTTGAGCTCCTCGCGATGGCGCGCGCGCTGCTCTTCCTCGAGCAGCGTGGCCGCGCAGCCCGGCGGCGTTTTTTCGCTTGCCAGGAACACGAAGCGCGTGGGCGCGCTGTCGCTGCCTTTCCATTCGACCAGCACGCCCATGGTCTGGGCGCGCGGCGGCGGCGCGTCGCAGTCGAGCATGAGCACGGTGTCAGCCTCCAGGCCCTTGGCGCCGTGCACGGTGAGCAGTTGCACTGCATCAGGCACGGCGACGGATGGCGCCCTGACGCCGCCGGCGCGCAGCGCGCGCACCAGCGCATAGGGCGTGGCAAAGCGCGCGCCCTCGATCTCGAGCGAGGCCGCCAGCAGCCCGCGCAGATTGGCCAGCGCGCTCTGGCGCATGGCCGAAGGCATGGCGGCGCCGAACCTGGCCAGCACATCGCCATCATGGAAGATCGCGCTGAGCGCATCGTGCGGCGGCAGTGCGGCGAGCCAGCGCTGCCACTGCTTGAGCCTGGCGCCGGCCGCGACCAGTTCCGCCGGCAGGCCCTCGCCCTTCTGGATCAGCGCGAACCAGCTCGACGAGGGTTGCTCGCGCTGGCGCAGCGCCAGTTGCACCAGCGCATCGTCGCCAATGCCGAAGAGCGGCGACTTGAGCCCGCGCGCCAGCGAAAGGTCGTGCGCGGGCGACACCAGCGCATCGATCAGCGCCACCACGTCCTGCACTTCGGGGGCGTCGTGCAGTTCGTTCTTCTCGGGCTGCTGCACGGGAATGTGGCGCTGGCGCAGCGCGTCCTGCATGGCGGACAGCCGGTTGCGGCGGCGCGCCAGCACCATGATCTGGCGCGGCGGCGTGCCATCGGCAATGCGCTGCGCGACCCAGCGCGCGGCCTGTTCGCATTCCTTCTGCAGCAGTTGCTCTTCGGGCAGCACCCGCGGCGTGACCAGGCTGTCGCGCCAGTGCAGCATGCCGTCGTCCGCGGGCGCGGCCTCGGCGGTGGTATCGAGGGCCCCGCGATCGATGGGCGGGAGCTTGAGAAGATCGCCCTGATCGTTGCGTTCGGTGGTGTGCGCGCGGTAGCCGTCGAACTCGCCGGCGTCCTGTGCGGCCAGCATCGCCTGGTTGACGAGGCCGACCACCGCACGCGCGTTGCGGTGGGTGTGGTCGCAATTGAGCAGTTCGCCGCCCAGCCCTTCGCGCACGAATTTCTTCGCGGCGATGAACACCTGCGGCTCGGCACGGCGAAAGCGGTAGATGCTCTGCTTCGGGTCGCCCACGATGAAGACGCGCGGCGCTTTGCCGCCCGCGCCGGTGTAGGCACTGAGCCAACCGTAGAGCGCCTGCCACTGCAGCGGATTGGTGTCCTGGAACTCATCGATCAGCAGGTGCGCGATGCGCGCATCGAGCCGCTCCTGCACCCAGCCCGACAGCGCCGACTGGCCCAGCAGCAGTTGTGCGGCCTGTTCGACGTCGTTCATGTCGACCCAGCCATGGGCGCGCTTGACCTCGGCGAAGGCTGCGATCAGAAGGCGCGTGAGGCGCGTCATGCGCTGCTGGTAGAGCCAGGCCGCGTGCTGGGCCTGCGCGGCGCACAGGGTCTGGAGCTCGGCCTCGGCTTCCTGCGCGGCGGGGTATTTCTGCAGGTTCTTGTTGAGCCGGTCTTCGGTGGCAACGAAGAAATTCTTGCGCAGGTGCGCGAGCGCGGCCGCGAGCGACTCCCGCGGCGGCTCGCCGGTGCCGAACACGTCGATGACCGCATCGGCCGCTTTCTGCGGCGTCTTGTTGGCTTCGCGGCCGAGCGCGGCGGCGCGGTCGAGCCAGCGGCGCCTGGCCTGCTCGCCGCGCAGTGCCTCGGTCGGTTCGTCCAGGCCTTCGAGCGACGGATGCATGGCGCTGAAATGCTGCACCGCCGACGCCGGATCGGACAGCGAGAACTCGACCCGGCGCGTGAGCGCTTCGCCCAGGGCCTTGGCGGTCTGCGACCGGCCGTAGGTGGCGACGACGGCGTAGTAGTCGGCCAGCGCCTCCTTGTCGGCCGTCACCGCTTCGAAGAAGGGGCGCCAGGTGCGCGAGCGCGCCTCCGCATCGTCCTCGAGCAGTTCGTAGTTCGCGGGCAGGCCGAGTTCGCGCAGCACCGCCAGCGGCGCATTGCGCAGCAGGCCCGCGAACCAGGCGTGGAAGGTGCGGAACTGCACCGGCCGGCCGCCTTCGAGCAGGCGCCTGTAGAGGCCTTGCAGGCGCGGCACGGCGGCCAGCGCGGCATCGGGCTCGACGCCGCGGATCACGAGTTCGCGCACCAGTTCCTCGGGGCTGCGCTCAGCGAACTGCTCGAGCCATTGGTCGAGCCGCTCGCGCATTTCGCCGGCGGCCTTCTTGGTGAAGGTGATGGCCAGGATCTCGTGCGGCTCGCAGGCGGATTCACCCTCTTCGAGCAGCGCGCGCAGGATGCGCGACACCAGCATCCAGGTCTTGCCCGCGCCCGCGCAGGCTTCGACGGCCACCGAGCGCCGCGGATCGCAGGCGACGGTGTAGAAGGCCTCGCGCGTGACGTGCCGGCCATTGTGTTCGTAGGCGGCGCCGTTCATTTCGCGGGCCCTCCCTCGGCCGGTGACGAAGGCGCAGGCTGCTCGATCTCCCAGAAGTCTTTTCTGCAAAGCCCGCGCGCCGCGCAGTAATCGCAAACAGCGCCCTCCCCCAGCGGCGGCAGCGCCGCGCCCTCGGCGATGCGGGTGAAGTCGTCGAGGATGCCGGCCACCAGCGCATCGCGCGCCTCCACCACCACGGGCTGCTCGACGGTCTGCGTGCCGGACGATTTTTCGCCGACGTTGACGTAGGCCGCGCGCAGCGTGTCGTCGGCCACCAGCGCGGCATAGAAGGCGAGCTGCGTGTCCTCGGTCGGGTCCTTCACGCGCTCCTTGGTCACTGCGGCCGACTCGGTCTTGTAGTCGATCACGAAAGCCTGGCCGTCCGGCATGCGGTCGATGCGGTCCAGCCGGCCGACCAACTGCAGGCTGCCCAGCGGCTGTTCCATCCAGGGCTCGGATTCGGCGAACACGGCGCCGCTCGCCTCGTGTCCGGCAAGCCATTGAAGGTAGCCGTCGCGCACCGCCGGCCATGCCGCGGCGAAGGGCAGGAACTCGGCATCGGACAGTCCGAACTCGCGTGTGGCGCGCTCGGCCGCTGCACTGATGTACGCCACACGCTCGGCGGCATCGCTGGTCGGCTTCTCTTTCAGCGCCTCGTGGAAATGGCCCAGCGCGGCATGCAGCCAGTTGCCGAAGTCGCGCTTGTCGACTTCGGCATCGAGTTCGTCGGCACTGCGCAGGCCCAGCTGCCGCAGCGCGAAGAAGCGGTAGGGGCAGCGGCGCAGGTCTTCATAGACGCTGGTCGAGATGTTGCGCAACGGCAGCAGCTCGCCTGAGGGCGTGGGGTAAGCGGTCGGCTGCAGCGCCACCTCGCGCGGCGTGCGCGGGTCCGCCGCCATCTGCAAGGCGTGGTCGAGTTGCAGCGCCTGCACCAGCGGGCTCGGACGCACCGGCTCGCCGCTCGCATCCGACTGGCGCCACAGCACTTCGCAGCACGGGTTGCACAAGGCCGCGGCCCAGGCCGAGCGTTGCGCGGCCTCGAGCGTTTCGCGCGCGGGCAGGCCCAGTTCGGCGCGCTGCGCGGCGCTCCAGTTGCCGGGCGGCTCGGGCGATGCGGGCAGGCGCCGGTCGTCACAGCCGGGAATGACCACGGCGCCGAACGCGCGGCCGAGCAACTGGTGCAGCGGCAGCACCACCACCTGCGGCGCCTCGTTGCCGGCGGGCGGCACGAAGCTGGCGTCCTCCAGCACGTCGCGCACCCAGGCCGTGAACTCGGCCAGCGTGTGGCGTCCGCCGGGAAATTCGTCGTCGTCGCCGTGGGCATCGGCATCGAGCCACAAGGCGCCGATCACCTTGGCGCCGGCCATGTCGGCTGCGAGCGGCTCCCATTGCTCCCCGGCCTCGAGCAGTTCGCGCAGCGCGCGCAGCCAGTCGGCCAGGGGCCGGGAGCGGGCCATGGCCATGCGGCGGCCTTCGACGGCTTCGGTGAAAGGCAGCAGCGCGATGTCCTGCGGCTTCTCGCTGCGCGCGGCCTGGCCGCACCAGGCGGACCACTCGCGCACGCCTTCGCGCCGCAGCCGGGCTTCGAGGGCCTGGGTGGCGAGCGCATCGCCGTCGGCGCCGCTCTTGAGCCATTCGAGCACCTGGTCGCTGCCGGCGTCGTGCGCGCAGGCGCGCAGTGCGCTCATCACGGTGGCGGCGGCGCGCGTGGTGGAAAGCTTCCAGCCGGTTTCATCGTGCGCCGTGACACCCTGCGCCTGGAGCTGTGCGCCGATGCGCCGCGTGAGCGCCCGGTCGGTCGCGATCAGTGCCACCGGCGCGCGGCCCTCGGCCAGGTGCCGCAGCACGCAGGCGGCGGCCAGTTCCGCCTCGTCTTCAGGGTCGGCGGCGACATGCGCGGCTGCCGTGGTGGCCGCAGGGCTCGCGGGCACCAGCGAGAGATGGATGGCGCGGTCGCCCCACAGGCTGCAGAGCGTCTGCGTGAGCGGATCGGCCTGGAAGCCTTCGAGCACGATCAGCGCATCGACCTGCGCACGCACGGTGTCGCGCAGCAGCACATCGGTGGCATAGCCCGAATTGGCGGCCCAGGCCACCGCGACGCGGATCAGCGCGCTTTCGATGCGGAACCATTCCGACTCGCTGCCCGCATCGGCCACCTGCGCCGCGCGCTGCGCCCATTCGCTGCCGCGTACCTCGGGCAGCGCGGCGGCCGCCAGGGGCGCCAGCTGGTAGGCCAGCTCGACCACGCGCCCGGCCAGCGCGAAGCGTTCGGCGGCAAAGCCGGCCTGCGACAGCAGCGCCTGGGCCGTGACCAGGTCGCGCGCCATGTCGAAGGCGATGTCGTAGCCCGTGGGCAGGAAGCCCCCCGCGCTGCGTGCCCAGTTGCGCGTGGTCTCGAAGCGCGGCGCGAAGCCGGGGCTGCCGCAGCGCGACCACATGCCGTGGGCCACACCCATCAGTTGCGCGTACGGCACCAGCACCACGGTGCGCGCCGCATGCAGCCCGTGCTGCGCAACGGCGCCGGCAATGCGCGCGACGACGCCGCCGGCGGGGTCGCACCACAGGGCCTGGACGGGGTGGCCTTCGTTCATGTTCTATCGAGGGGTTGGAGGGCGTGGAGGCGCAACGCGCAAAGGGCTTTTGCTATCGGCGCCATAGCGTTCCCGCATGGCACCCCACCCCTTGGTTTCTGTCACAATGACCAGCACTTTAGCTGCACCGAAACTCTCCGCGCACAAGGACACATCACATGGCCAGCGACCTGATCAAACACATCTCCGATTCTTCCTTCGAAGCCGACGTGCTCAAGTCCAGCCAGCCCGTGCTGGTCGACTACTGGGCCGAATGGTGCGGCCCCTGCAAGATGATCGCACCCATCCTGGATGAAGTGTCGACCGCCTACGAAGGCAAGCTGCAGATCGCCAAGCTCAACGTCGACGAGAACCGCGACATCCCGGCCAAGTTCGGCATCCGCGGCATCCCCACGCTCATGCTGTTCAAGGACGGCCAGCTCGCCGCCACCAAGGTCGGCGCAATGAGCAAGGCGCAGCTCACGGCCTTCATCGACCAGCAGCTCGCCTGAGGCATTTCACCCGGCCAGCGCGCAATGCGTTGGCCGGACGGTTTTTTGCTGTCATAATCTCCCACAGATCACCGGCCCCTTCGAGGTAACCGGTTCGAGTTCCCCGGTTTGTGAGGCAGCTCTCGCCTCACATCAAACCTCCCCCCGTTTTTCCGATCGATTGCCCCGCAAGGGGTCATTCCATGCACTTAAACGAACTCAAGGCACTCCACGTGTCTGAAGTCCTCAAGCAGGCTGAAGCGCTTGAGATCGAAAACGTCGGCCGCATGCGCAAGCAGGAGCTGATGTTCGCGATCATCAAGAAGCGCGCCAAGGCCGGCGAACAGGTCTTTGCCGACGGCGTGCTCGAAATCCTGCCCGACGGCTTCGGCTTCCTGCGCAGCCCCGACACCAGCTTCACGGCCAGCACCGACGACATCTACATCTCGCCGAGCCAGGTGCGCCGCTTCAACCTGCACACCGGCGACATGATCGAAGGCGAAGTGCGCACGCCCAAGGACGGCGAGCGCTACTTTGCGCTGACCAAGCTCGACAAGGTCAACGACGGTCCGCCCGAGCAGAACAAGCACAAGGTGATGTTCGAGAACCTGACGCCGCTGTTCCCCAAGGAGCAGATGAAGCTGGAGCGCGACGGCATCAAGAGCGACGAGAACATCACGGGCCGGATCATCGACATCATCGCCCCCATCGGCAAGGGCCAGCGCGCCCTGCTGGTGGCGCCGCCCAAGAGCGGCAAGACGGTGATGATGCAGCACATCGCCCACGCGATCAGCGCCAACTACCCCGAAGTGCACATGATGGTGCTGCTGGTGGACGAGCGGCCCGAAGAAGTGACCGAAATGCAGCGCACCGTGAAGGGCGAGGTCATTGCCTCGACCTTCGACGAGCCCGCCGCGCGCCACGTGCACGTGGCCGAAATGGTGATCGAGCGCGCCAAGCGCCTGGTCGAGCTCAAGAAGGACGTGGTGATCCTGCTCGACTCGATCACCCGCCTCGCCCGCGCCTACAACAACGTCGTGCCCTCGTCGGGCAAGGTGCTCACGGGCGGTGTCGACTCCAACGCGCTGCAGCGCCCCAAGCGCTTCCTGGGCGCCGCGCGCAACGTCGAGGAAGGCGGCTCGCTGACCATCATCGGCACCGCGCTGATCGACACCGGCAGCCGCATGGACGAAGTGATCTTCGAAGAGTTCAAGGGCACCGGCAACTCCGAAATCCACCTGGACCGCCGCCTGTACGAAAAGCGCGTGTTCCCCTCGATCCAGCTCAACCGCAGCGGCACGCGCCGCGAAGAGCTGCTGCTGGCGCCCGAGATCCTGCAGAAGACCCGCATCCTGCGCCAGCTCATGTACAACATGGACGAGATCGAGTCGATGGAGCTCATGCTCAAGAACATGAAGGCGACGAAAACGAATGTCGAATTCTTCGACATGATGCGTCGCGGAGGCTGAGCACCACGCTCGCCGCAAAAGCGCGTTGGCCCTCGGGTCAACGCGCTTTTTTCATGGGCGGTCGATGATGCGGATCGCCCGGCCCTCGGCCGCGCTCTGCTGGCCGATGTCGAGCAGTTCCATCAGCGCGACAGCCTGTTCGGGCGGCACCGAGTTCGGGCCGTTGCCCAGGATCGCGTCGCGCACCGCGGCGTAGTAGTCGAGGTAGTTGCCGGCCCGCGTGGGCCAGACCCGGCGCTGCGGCTCGCCGCCGTCGCTGGCGGGCACCACGAGTTCGCCGTCCTGCGGATCGGCGCCCCACCCCGCCATCGGCGGCCGCTGGCCGGCACGCAGCGCGTCTTCCTGCGGATCGACGCCGTGCTTGATGTAGCTGCCGCGCGTGCCATGGACGATGTAGCGCGGCGCGGCATGGGCGGCAAGCGTGGTGGCGTGCAGCACCACGCGCAGCGGTGCATGCGGGCCGCTTTCGTAGCGCAGCACGGCGTGGAAATAGTCCTCGACCTGCGCGCCGTCGCGCAAGGCCGCGGTGTCGAGCTGCAGCGTGTCGGGCCTTCCGAACAGCTGGACCGCCTGGTCGACCAGATGAGCGCCCAGGTCGACCCAGAGGCCCGCGCCCGGCACCTTCTGCTCGCGCCAGCGGTCGCGCACCTCGGGGCGAAAGCGGTCGAAATGCGATTCCAGGTACACCAGCCGGCCGAGTTCTCCGCTCGCCAGCAGGTCCTTGAGCGTGAGGTAGTCGGCGTCGAAACGCCGGTTCTGATAGACCGCCAGCACACGATTGTTGCGCCGAGCCAACAATTCGAGCTCCCTGGCTTCGGCCACGTCGAGCGTGAACGGCTTGTCCACCACCACATGCTTGCCGGCCTCCAGGGCGGCCTTGGCCACGGGATGGTGCTGGGCGTTGGGGGTGGCCACCACCACCAGGTCGATGTCCGGCCGGCCCACGAGCGCGGCCGCATCGGGCACCACGGCCACGCCGGGCCAGTCGGCGTGGACCTTGTGCGGGCGGGAGCTTGCCACGGCCGCCAGTTCGAGCCCGGGCACGGCCGAAAGCACCGGCGCATGGAAGGTCTGGCCGGCAAAGCCATAGCCGACGAGGCCGGCGCGCAGGGTTCTGGAGGTCATCTGGAGGGCCGTCCTTCGCTCAAATCAAGACAGTATGCGATAATCGCCGGCTCCGCGAAAAGTGCAGCCGGGCGTCTTGCCCTGCGAATTCCCTCCTGGGAACGGCGTGCCCCTCTTGGGCACGCTTGTGGCTCTCGCATCGACCCCAAAGGAAAGACCATGGCAAAAGAAGGCATCCACCCGAACTACCGCGAAATCCTGTTCGTCGACATGTCGAACGGCTTCAAGTTCGTGACCCGTTCGTGCGCGAACACCAAGGAAATGGGCAAGACCGACGACGGCCGCGAGCTGCCGCTGTTCAAGCTCGACACCACGAGCGAATCGCATCCGTTCTACACGGGCACGCAAAAGTCGGTCGACAACATGGGCGGTCGCGTCGAGAAGTTCCGCAACCGCTTCGGCAAGACCACCGGCGCTGCTTCCAAGTAAAGCACGCGCTTTCGCATCGAGGGCAGCCCGGTTTACCGCGCTGCCCTTTTTTTCTTTCCCAAGACAGACGTTCATTCCCCACCCTGTGAATCAGCCCACTCCCGCGATCGTTGCCCAGAGCGCCGTGCGCCGGCTGCCGCGCCTGGCACTGCTGCTGCTGTGCGCCGCCTACCTGCTGCCGGGCCTGGTGGGGCGCGGCCCCTGGAAAAGCGCCGACATCACCTCCTTCGGCTACATGGCCGAACTGGCGCGCAACACCGAAGGCATCGCCCGCTGGTTCGATCCCCTGCTGCTGGGCCTGCGCCCTGAAACCCCGGCGCTGCTTCCCTACTGGATCGGCGCCTGGGCCATCAAGATCGCGCCCTCCTGGGTGAACCCCGACCTGGCGGTGCGCATCGTCTTTGCGCTGCTGCTCTGGGGCACTTTCACCGCCACCTGGTACGCCGTCTACTACCTCGCGCGCACCTCGCGGGCCCAGCCGGTGGCCTTCGCCTTCGGCGGCGAAGCGCGGCCCACCGACTACGCCCGCGCCATTGCCGATGGCGGATTGCTGGCGCTGATCGCCTGCCTGGGCCTGGCCCAGTTGGGCCATGAAACCACGCCGGCGCTGGCGCAGCTGTATTTCGCGTCGCATCTGTTCTATGGCGTGGCGGCATTGCCTTATCGCCGCACCGGGCCAGTCATTGCACTGCTGGTCGGCACCATCGGCATGACCCTGAGCGGCGGTCCCACGGTCGGCCTCGCGCTGGCGGTGGGCAGCGCGCTGTTCATCGCCTACGAGCGGCGCACCGCCAGTGCCGATTCCGACGAAAGCCCCGGCTACACCCGCGGTGCGCTCGCCACGATGAGCGCGGTGGCGCTGGTGGCCGCGGCACTGGCGCTCGGGCTCGGCCTGCTGCAATGGAAGATCCAGCTGCCGGGCCATCATCCGAGCAGCACCTCGGTGCTGGGCGACGTGCGCAGCCAGGCCAAGCTGCTGGTGTGGTTCACCTGGCCGGTCTGGCCGCTCGCGATCTGGACGCTGTGGCGCTGGCGCCGCCAGCTCACCGCGCGCCATGTGGCGCTGCCGTTCTGGTTTGCGCTGGTGCCGCTGGCCGCGACCTGGACCACCGACTATTCCGACCGCTCGCTGCTGCTCGCGCTGCCCGCACTCGCGACGCTGGCCGCCTTTGCCCTGCCGACGTTCCGGCGCAGCGCGGCGGCGCTGATCGACTGGTTCAACGTGCTGTTCTTCAGCGGACTGGCCGTGCTCGGATGGATCTACTGGATCGCGATGCAGACCGGCGTGCCGACCAAGCCGGCCGCCAGCGTGGCACGGCTGGTGCCCGGGTTCGTGCCAGGGTTCTCGCCCACCGCATTCGCGCTGGCGCTGGCCGCCACCATCACCTGGTGCTGGGTGGTGCGCTGGCGCACCGGGCGCCACCGCGCGGCGCTCTGGAAAACGCTGGTGCTGCCGGCCGGCGGCACCGCGCTGTGCTGGATGCTGCTGATGACGCTGTGGCTGCCTCCGATCGACTACGCGCGCAGCTACGCGCCTCAGGTGCGGGCGGTGGCCGAGCGGGTCGGGCAGCCGAGCTGCATCGCCGAGCTTGCGCTGAGCCGCGCGCACATCGCGGCGCTGCGGCATCACGGCCAGTTCAACCTGCAGCCGCTGCTGCTCGGCACCGATTGCCCCTGGCTGCTGGTCAGCCCCGAAACCATCGAGCGGCTGCACACCATCATCCGCCTGGAGCACTGGCGTTTCAGCGGTACCCTGCGGCGGCCCAGCAGCGCGAGCGACGACCTGCTGCTCTACCAGAAGATTGCGCCCTAGCAATTGAGCGGCGAACGAGGCCTGATTGCGCGGCACGCCGGCACGGTGCTGGTGGGCCAGCTGGCCGTGATGGCGTTCGGCGTGACCGACACCATCGTGGCCGGCCGCTATTCCGAGAACGCGCTCGCCGCGCTGTCGGTGGGCGCGGCCGTCTTCATCAGCGTGTTCGTCTCGCTGATGGGCGTGCTGCAGGCGCTGCTGCCGGTCTGGGCGGAGCTGCACGGCGCGGACCGCAGAAGCGAAGTCGGCCGCTCCGTGCGGCAGTCGCTCTACCTGGCTGCCATCGCGATTGCGGTCGGCATGGCCGTGCTGCTGCTGCCGGGCGCGGTGCTGCGCTGGACCCAGGTGCCGCCCGCGATGCGCGGCGAAGTGGAAACCTATCTGGGGGTGCTCGCCTTCGCATTGCCGCCGGCCCTGCTGTTCCGCCTGTTCAGCACCTTGAACCAGAGCCTGGGCAAGCCGCAGGTGGTGACCTGGCTCCAGCTGGGCTCGCTGTGCGTGAAGCTGCCGCTGTCGATCTGGTTCGCCTTCGGCGGCGCCGGCCTGCCGGCCATGGGCCTGGTGGGCTGCGCCTGGGCCACGCTGTGCGTGAACTGGGCCATGCTGGCCTGCGCCGTGTGGCTGCTGCGCAGCAGCACCTTCTACCGCGACTACCGGCTCTGGGAACGCATCGAAGCGCCCGACTGGCGGCAGATCCGCCAGTTCGCGAGCCTGGGCATTCCCGGCGGCCTGGCCGTGCTGGTGGAAGTGACCTCGTTCACCCTGATGGCGCTGTTCATTGCGCGCCTGGGCACCGCCGCCGCCGCCGCGCACCAGATCGCCTCGAACCTGCTGGCGGTGGCCTACATGGTGCCGCTCTCGCTGGCCATTGCCACCAGCGCGCGCGTGAGCTTCTGGCTCGGCGCCGGAAAGGCCGCCAAGGCCCGCCGCGCCTGCCGCCTGGGCTTCGAGCTCACTGCCCTTTGCGCGCTGTTCTTCGCGGGCGCCATGGTGGCGCTGCGCTTCAGGCTGGCCCACGTGTATTCCGACAATCCGGCCGTCATCGCAGTGGCCGCGGCGCTGCTGCTGGTGGTGGCGGCCTATCACTTTGCCGATGCGCTGCAGACGCTGTGCGTGTTCGTGCTGCGCAGCTACCGCGTCACGCTGGTGCCTCTGGTGGTCTATTGCACGCTGCTCTGGGGAGTGGGCCTGGGCGGCAGCTACCTGCTGGCCTACCGCGGGCTGGGGCCCTGGCCCGCCATGCAGTCGCCGCTGGCGTTCTGGCTCATGAGCGCCGGAGCGCTCGCGCTCACGGCCTTGCTGTTCGGCGCGCTGCTGCGCTGGACGATGCGCCGCTCACTTCGCTAGCAGCCGCGCTTCCCGCACGCGGGTTGCCGGGAACACCAGCGCGAAACGCGAGCCCTTGCCCACCGTGCTCTGGATCCGCAGTTCGGCGCCATGCCGCTGCGCGATGTGCTTCACGATGGCCAGGCCCAGGCCGGTGCCACCGGTTTCGCGCGAGCGGCTGCGGTCGATGCGGTAGAAGCGTTCGGTCAGGCGCGGGATGTGCTCGGCGGCAATGCCGGGGCCGGTGTCGCGCACCGCGTATTCGCCGCGCCCGTCGGGCAGCAGCCGCCAGCTCACCGCGACCTCGCCGCCGCCGGGCGTGTAGCGGATGGCGTTGCTCAGCAGGTTCGACATGGCGCTTTGCAGCTCTGTCGGGGCGCCCGAAATCTCGGATTCGGCCTCGATCGTGAAGGAAAGGCGATGCCCCTGCGGCGCGAGCCGGCCCGACAAGCCCCGTCCCTCGTCTTCGCACTGGGCGAGCAGCGCACGGATGCGGATCCACTGGTTGCCCGATGGCGCCGCGCTACCCTCGAGCCGCGACAGCGTCAGCAGGTCGTTGACCAGGGTTTCCATGCGGTGCGACTGCTGGCTCATGAGCGAGAGGTAGCGCGCGCGCTCGTCCGCATCGAGCGGCAGGTTCTGCAGCGTTTCCACAAAACCCGCCAGCACGGTGAGCGGCGTGCGGATCTCGTGCGAAACATTGGCAACGAAGTCGCGCCGCATGGCCTCGGCCTGCTCGACCGCCGTGATGTCGCGCGTCAGCAGCATGCGGCGGTTGCCCGCATAGGGATGCACCTGCACCGACAGGCGCACCGGATGGCTGCGCTGGTGCCCCTGCCCGGGGCCTGAGGCATCGATGACCACATCGCGGCTGTAGTTCCACGAGGCCAGGTAGGCCACGAAGGCCGGGTCGCGGACCAGATTGGCCAGATGCTGCAGCAGATCCCGCTCGGCATCGATGCCGAACTGCCCGGCTGCCGTCTGGTTGCACCACTCGATGCGGCCCTGCTCGTCGAGCAGGATCACGCCGTTGGGAGAGGCCTGGATGGCGGCCAGGAATTCCTGCAGGCGGTCCTCGGCCTGGCGGGTCTGCTGTTCGCGGTCGCGCAGCAGCTTGCGGATGCGCTCCGCGAGCTCGCCCCACACGCCGGCGCCGCGCGTCGGCAGGCCCGCCGCGTTGTTGCGAAGCACCTTGAGCAGGCGCTCGGCCCGCCAGGCGTCGAGCGCGAGCCACAGCACCGCGCCCAGCCAGGCACCCAGCCATCCGAACTTCCAGCCGAAAATGGCTGCAGCGCCCACTCCCATTACGAGGGACGCTATTAGAAAAGTAGCAATACGGAAAGGCATGGCGGGCGATTATCCGCGCCCGCGGCCCGTGAAAGCAGCGGCGCTCAAACCGTGACTTGGGCCGTCAGGCGGTAACCCGCGCCGCGCACCGTCTCGACCATCGGCGAGGCGGCACCCAGCGATTCGCGCAGGCGCTTGACGTGCACGTCGACCGTGCGTTCCTCGATGTAGACGTGGTCGCCCCAGACCTTGTCGAGCAGTTGCGCCCGGCTGTGCACGCGCTCGGCGTGCTGCATCAGGTAGGCCAGCAGCTTGAACTCGGTCGGCCCCACCTTGAGCGCATTGCCCTGCCAGGTGACGCGGTGCGTGGCGGTGTCGAGCGCGAGCTCGCCGATCTCCACGCGCTCGGTCACCACCTCGGGCGCGCGGCGGCGCAGCACGGCGCGGATGCGCGCGAGCATTTCCTGGGTGGAGAACGGCTTGGTGATGTAGTCGTCGGCGCCCGCATCGAGGCCGGCCACCTTGTCGGGCTCGTCGCCGCGCGCGGTGAGCATCAGGATCGGGATGGCCTTGGTGCGCGGGTCCTTGCGCCACTGGCGCGCGAGTTGCAGGCCGCTCTGGCCGGGCAGCATCCAGTCGAGCAGGATCAGGTCCGGCAGGAAGGCGTCGATCTCGCGTTGCGCTGCCGCGCCGTCTTCCGACCAGATCGGCTCGAAGCCGTTGTGGCGCAGGTTGACGGCGATCAGCTCGGCGATCGAGGACTCGTCTTCGACGATCAGGACTCGGGGTTTCTTCATGCTTTCTTTGGGAGACTTGCGCTCGCTCTGTTACTGCAGCGCCGATTCGATCTCTTGCATCGAAGTGTGCCGCACATCGGCGCCCTTGACGATGTAGATGATGAACTCGGCGATGTTCTTGGCGTGGTCGCCGATGCGTTCGATGGCCTTGGCCAGGAACAGCAGGTCGAGGCTGGCCGAGATCGTGCGCGGGTCTTCCATCATGTAGGTGACCAGCTTGCGCACGAAGCCGTCGAACTCCTTGTCGATCAGGTCGTCGTCCTTCAGGATCGACAGCGCCGCGGCCGTGTCCAGCCGCGCGAAGGCGTCCAGCGCGGTACGCAGCAGGCCCGAGGCCAGGTCGGCCGCGATGCGCAGCTCGTTCGAGGGCAGCGCGCGGGCCGAGCCGCTCTCGATGATCGACTTGACCATGCGCGCGATCTTGTTGGCCTCGTCGCCCACGCGCTCCAGGTTGGCCGTGGTCTTGGAGATGGCGATCAAGAGGCGCAGGTCGCGCGCCGTCGGCTGGCGCCGCGCGATGATCGACGACAGCTCGCGGTCGATCTCGATCTCCATCGCATTGACGCGCGTCTCGGTTTCCATCACGCGGTCGGCAGCGTCAGGATCGAACTGCAAGAGCGCATACACCGCCTGGTGGATCTGCGCCTCGACCATGCCGCCGAGCTCCATCACGCGCGACGACACGCCGTTGAGTTCGCTGTCGAACTGGCTGGAGAGATGTTTTTCAGTCATGTGTGCCTCCTTGGCATCAGCCGAAACGGCCGGTAATGTAGTCCTCGGTCTCCTTGCGCTGCGGCTTGAAGAACATCTGTTCCGTCGCGCCGAACTCGATCAGGTCGCCCAGGTACATGTAGGCGGTGTAGTCGCTGCAGCGTGCAGCCTGCTGCATGTTGTGCGTCACGATGACCACGGTGTACTCGTTTTTCAGCTCGGCGATCAACTCTTCGATCTTTGCCGTGGAGATCGGGTCGAGCGCGGAGCAGGGTTCGTCGAGCAGCAGCACCTCGGGCTTGATGGCAATGCCACGTGCAATGCACAGGCGCTGCTGCTGGCCGCCCGAGAGGCCGGAACCGCTTTGCTGCAGCTTGTCGCGCACTTCGGTCCAGAGAGCGGCCTTCTTGAGCGCCCATTCCACGCGGTCGTCCATTTCGCTCGCGCTCAGGTTCTCGAACAGCTTCACGCCGAAAGCGATGTTGTCGTAGATCGACATCGGGAACGGCGTGGGCTTCTGGAACACCATGCCGACCTTGGCGCGGATCAGCGCCACGTCCTGCTTGGAGGTGAGCAGGTTCTCGCCGTCCAGCGCGATGGTGCCCTCGGCGCGCTGCTCGGGGTAGAGCTCGAACATGCGGTTGAAGGTGCGCAGCAGCGTCGACTTGCCGCAGCCCGACGGGCCGATGAAGGCCGTCACCTTGTTTTCGGGGATCTCGAGGTTGATGCCCTTGAGCGCATGGAACTTGCCATAGTAGAAGTTCAGGTCCTTGACCGAGATCTTCGAGCGCGACGGTTGTGCGGCGATGTTTGGCATGGTTGCTACTTCTTCTTGAATCAGAGTTTGTTGCGCGTGAGGACTCGCGCCAGGATGTTGAGGGCGAGCACGGCCACGGTGATCAGGAACACGCCGGCCCAGGCCAGCTGCTGCCAGTTCTCGTACGGGCTCATCGCGAACTTGAAGATCGTCACCGGCAGGCTGGCCATCGGCTGGCTGATGTCGGCGGTCCAGAACTGGTTGTTGAGCGCAGTGAAGAGCAGCGGCGCGGTTTCGCCCGCGATGCGCGCCACCGCCAGCAGCACGCCCGTGACCACGCCGGCGCGCGCCGCGCGCAGCGTGATGCTCAGGATGACCTTCCACTTGGGCGTGCCGAGCGCATAGGCCGCTTCGCGCAGCCCCGGCGGCACCAGCTGCAGCATGTTCTCGGTGGTGCGGATGACCACCGGAATCACGATCAGCGCGAGCGACAGCGCACCCGCCAGGCCCGAGAAGGTCTTGAAGTACGCCACCACCACCGCATAGACGAACAGGCCGATCACGATCGACGGCGCCGACAGCAGGATGTCGTTGACGAAGCGCGTCACCGACGACAGCCAGCCCTTGGGGTTGTACTCCGCCAGGTAGATGCCGGCCATGATGCCGATGGGCGTGCCCACGAAGGTGGCCAGCGCCACCATCACGAACGAGCCGAAGATCGCGTTGGCGATGCCGCCCGCCTCGTTCGGCGGCGGCGTCATCTCGGTGAAGGTGGCGAGCGCCAGGCCGCCCAGGCCCAGGCGCAGCGTTTCCCACAGGATCCAGACGAGCCAGAACACGCCGAACACCATCGCCGCGAGCGACAGCGTGAGCGCGATCTTGTTGACACGGTTGCGCGCGGCAAACTTGGCTTGGCGCGTTTCGGCGAGCGCCTTCGCATTCAGCAGGTTTTGAGCGGTGCTCATGCCTTGGTCCCTTCGCTCTTCTTCATCTGGGCCAGCAGCACCTTCGACAGCGTCAGCACGACGAAGGTGATGAAGAACAGCACCAGGCCGAGGTACATCAGCGCGGCCTGGTGCAGGCCCGCGCCGGCTTCGGCGAATTCATTGGCCAGTGCCGAGGTGATGCTGTTGGCCGCCTCGAACACGGAAAGCGAGTTGAGCTGGTTCATGTTGCCGATCACGAAGGTGACCGCCATCGTCTCGCCCAGCGCGCGGCCCAGGCCGAGCATGATGCCGCCGATCACGCCGGCCTTGGTGTAGGGCAGCACGACCTTCGACACCACTTCCCAGGTGGTGGAGCCCAGGCCGTAGGCCGACTCCTTGAGCAGCGGCGGCGTCACTTCGAACACGTCGCGCATCACCGAGGCGATGAACGGAATGATCATGATCGCGAGGATGATGCCGGCCGAGAGAATGCCGATGCCCACGGGCGGGCCGGACACCAGCGCGCCGAGGTACGGCACGCCGGCAAGCAGCTTCTGCAGCGGCTGCTGCACCCAGGTGGAAAGGATCGGCCCGAACACCAGCAGGCCCCACATGCCGTACACGATCGACGGCACGGCGGCGAGCAGTTCGATGGCCGTGCCCAGCGGACGCTTGAGCCAGCTGGGCGAGAGCTCGGTCAGGAACAGCGCAATGCCGAAGCTCACCGGCACCGCGATCACCAGCGCGATGACCGAGGTGGCCAGCGTGCCGTAGATCATGACCAGGCCGCCGTATTCGTTCTGCACCGGGTCCCAGACGCTGCTGGTCAGAAAGCCGAGGCCGTACTTCGAGATGGCGGGCCATGCGCCGGCAATCAGCGACAGCAGGATGCCGATCAGCATCGCGAGCGTGAGCAGCGCGGCGCCCTTGGCGGCCCAGCCGAACAGGCGGTCGGCCATCGGGCCTGAACGCGGTGCCTTGGCGGGCGGTGGTGCGGTGGCGCGGCCGCGTTCGGCCGCGAGGTCGAGCGTGGATGCGGAGGCAGGATAGGTGGATGACACGGGTCGCTCCGGCAATGACGAAAGCGGCGCATCCTCGAGCGAAGTGCTGCTCATGGGTGCGCCGTCCTGGGCTTGATGGGGTTGCTTACTTGAACGCGACCGGCTTGCCCGATGCGTCCTTCACTTCGCCCCATGCCTTGGCGATCGTGGCCTTCACGCCGTCGGGCATCGGCACGTAGTCGAGGTCGTCGGCCGTCTTGTCGCCGCCCTTGTAGGCCCAGTCGAAGAACTTGAGCACGGTGGTGGCGTTGGCGGGCTTGTCCTGCACCTTGTGCATCAGGATGAAGGTCGCGCCGGTGATGGGCCATGCGCCCTTGTCGGCCTGGTTGGTCAGCACCTGGTAGAAGCTCTTGTTCCAGTCGGCGGCGGCAGCGGCGGCCTTGAAGGCCGTGTCTTCGGGCGAGACGAAGTTGCCGGCCGCGTTCTGCAGCTGGGCGTAGGTCATCTTGTTCTGCTTGACGTAGGCGTACTCGACGTAGCCGATCGAGTTGGGCAGGCGGTTCACGAAGGCTGCGACGCCTTCGTTGCCCTTGCCGCCCGCGCCGGTGGGCCAGTTCACGGCCGTGCCTTCGCCGACCTTGGTCTTCCACTCGGCGTTGACCTTGCTCAGGTAGTTGGTGAACAGGAAGCTGGTGCCCGAGCCGTCGGCGCGGCGAACCGGTGCAATGGCGGCGTCAGGCAGGGCCAGCGAGCCGTTCAGCGCCTTGATGGCGGGGTCGTTCCACTTGGTGATCTTGCCCAGGTAGATGTCGCCCAGCACCTGGCCGTTGAGCTTCAGCTCGCCGGGCTTGATGCCGGGGATGTTCACCACGGGAATCACGCCGCCGATGACGGTGGGGAACTGCATCAGGCCCTTGGCCTGGAGTTCTTCGTCCTTCAGGGGCGCGTCGGACGCGCCGAAATCGACCGTCTTGGCTTCGATCTGCTTGAGGCCGGCACCCGAGCCGACCGACTGGTAGTTGATCTTGACGCCGGTGGCCTTGTTGAAATCGGAGGCCCACTTGGCGTACAGCGGCGCCGGGAAGCTGGCGCCGGCGCCGGTCACGTCTTGTGCAAAGGCAGGAACTTGGGCAAACACCGCGGCCACGAGGCCGGCGGCTGCAAACTTGAAAGTCGTTTTCATGGAGGCTTCCTTTAGAAGTAAGAAGTAGTCCCTTTCGGGCTTGGAACGGACTCTAGAAAGCTTGTGTGACATCGGTGTGACACCCTGCTGTCGAGGGAAAATGCCACTCTTTCCCCTGCGGCTCGTGTGACGCTGTCACACAACCGTCATTCGCCGCGCCTAGCCTTGCGAGCCTCGCCACCGGCGATCCGGAAGGCCGCGCGCCCGCCACGGCGCTACGATCGAAGCCACCCGCCTTCTTCCACGACAACTACATGCAAAACGGCACCCGCCTCGCCGCCGTAGATCTCGGCTCGAACAGCTTCAGGCTCGAGATCGGACAGGTCGACCACGGCCAGATCCACCGCACCGAGTACCTGAAGGAAACGGTGCGCCAGGGCAACGGCCTGGACAGCGCCCGCAATCTCACGGCCGAGGCCATGCAGCGGGGCTGGGACGCGCTCGCCCGTTTTGGCGAGCGGCTGGCGGGTTTCAAGCGCTCGCAGGTGCGCGCCGTCGCCACCCAGACACTGCGCGAGGCACGCAACCGCGAGGAATTCCTGCTGCGCGCGCGCACCATCCTGGGCTTCGGCATCGACGTGATCCCGGGCCGGGAGGAAGCCCGCCTGATCTACCAGGGCGTGGCGCACATGCTGCCGCACACCGACGCCTCCGACCGCGAACGCCGCCTGGTGGTGGACATCGGCGGGCGCTCCACCGAAATGATCATCGGCCGCGCGCTCGACGCCGAGCTGATGGAGTCCTACCGCGTGGGCAGCGTCGCCTGGTCGATGAAGCACTTCGGGGAAGGCCTCTTCACCCAGGGCGCGTTCCGCGCCGCCGAGGTGGCCGCCAAGGCGGTGCTGGACGACGCCCTGTCCAGCTACACCCGCGACCAGTGGGACGTGGCCTACGGCGCCTCCGGCACCATCGGCGCCGTGGGCGACGTGCTGGCCGCGGCGGGCGGCGAGCCGGGTCTCATCACCCGCGACGGCCTCGACTGGCTGGTCGACCGCCTCCTGAAGGCCGGCAGCACCGACAAGCTGCGCATCGACGGCATGCGCGAAGACCGCAAGCCGGTCATCGGCGGCGGCGTGAGCGTGCTGCGCGCGGTGTTCGAGCTGCTCGACATCGAGGAAATGAGAGTCGCGCAGGGCGCGCTTCGCCACGGCGTGCTCTATGAACTGCTGGAGCGCGACGAGAGCGTGGCCGACATGCGCACGGCCACCGTGGCGCGGCTGGCGAGCCGGTTCGCGGTCGATGCGGCGCAGGCCAGGCGCGTGGGCGACACCGCGGCGGCCCTGTTCGTGCAGCTCACCCCGGCAGCGCGCGGCGGCAGCCCCGGCAGCCGCGCCGGGCGGGCGCTGCGCAAGCTCGGCTGGGCCGCGCAGCTGCACGAGATCGGCACGCTGGTCTCGCACAGCGACTATCACAAGCACGGCGCCTACATTCTCGACAACACCGACGCCCCGGGCTTTGCCGTCAACGAACTGCATGCGCTCGGCCAGCTGGTGCTGGGCCAGCGCGGGAAGCTGCGCAAGCTCGATGCCGCGCTGGAGGACGAGACCTTCGTGACGCAGCTGCTGTCGCTGCGGCTGGCGGTGATCCTGTGCCATGCGCGCCGCGATCCCGATCCGCAGGCGCTGCACCTTGCGGCACTGGGCGCCAGGGCCTTCACGATCGCCTGCGCGCCCGACTGGGCCGAGGCCTATCCGCAGTCCGCGCACCTGCTGCGCGAGGAAGTGCTGGCCTGGCAGAAGACCAGCAGCTGGCGCGTGGAGCTCAGCGGGGCCTGAGCCGCCTCACTTCGGCCCACTTCGCCTCATTTCGGACTACTTCGCGTCGAGGCCGGCAGTGCGGGTGGCTTCCGCAGGAATCGCGCGCGGCTGGTCGCCCCCGAACATGCCGGCGTAGGCGGGCTGCACGATGCGGTCCAGCCCCTGCTTCAGCCCCTCGTGGGCCATCGCGGTGTCCTTGAGCAGGCCGTCGTAGCTGAAATAGGTGGGCTCGGTCACGTCGGCGGTATGCGCCGTCTGGTGCACGACGGACTGCCGCTCGTCCCTGAGCAGCTGCTCCACCGAAATGAAGGGCTTGAAGCTCGAGGTTGCATCGGCCGCGCCGTACGCCGTGGTGATCCGCAGGATCAAGGTGCTGTAGCCGGGCGTGGGCTGGAGCTCGGGCACCTTCATCTCGCCGGCCGGTCCGGTGGCGCGCATGAAGGGCGTCAGCTTCACTTCGCGGCCGCTTTCGCGCAGGCGCGCCGCCAGGCGCTCCGCGAACTGCCTGTTGAGCGTCATGGCCGCGCCGCTGTTCCTGACGGCCGCCGTGAACTCCTTGCTGCGCTGGTCGGTGCGGGCGGCCATGGTCATCCGGCTGTTGGTGTCGATGCTCAGGGCGAGCAGCGCGCCGATGGGCCCCAGGAGCAGCCCGGCAAATCCGGTGAGCCCCGAGCCGCCGCCATCCGTGACGATCAGCTGGTCTTCCTCGTTGTAGATGAGTTCGACCTTCGCGGCCGACCGGGTGGCTTCCTGGCGCGCCAGCAGCGTGGGTTTGGACGCATCGGCCGCACACCCCGCCAGGAGGGCAGTGGCGACGATCAGGGAGGTCAGCTTCTGCAACGACATGCCCGCGTCCAGGCGCAGCAGGTCCATGAAGCTTCTTGGCAGCGGGTTGGGCAGTTTCATGCGTGTTCCCCAGTGGTTTGGCCGATGTGAACCACTGTAGGAATCGCGCCGCCCGCGCACATGAGCGGTGCGCACTTTTTGCCGGGAGACAAGCGCCCCGCCACCCCTGCCCGCGGCCATGACAAAGCGCCTGCCCGCGGCCTCTGGCTGCGGCTAGCCGGGCCGCTTCACTTGGCGAGGAGGCTGGCGGTCCGGGTGGTGTCCGAACTGGCGAGGCGCGGCGGCCCGTCTTCGCCGAACATGCCGGCGTAGGCAGGCTGGACGATCCGGGCAAGGCCTTGCCGCAGGCCGTCCTGCGCCCTGGCCGTGTCCTGCAGCAGGCCGTCGTAGGCCAGGTAGGCCGGCTCCTCCAGGTCGGAGGTGTGGGTGGTCTGGTGAAGAACGGCTTGCTGCTCGTCCTGCAGCGACTGCTCGATCGCCACGAAGGGCTTGAAGCTCGACGTCATGTCGGGAGCCCCGTAGGTCGTGGTGACCCGCACGAGCAAGGTGCTGTAGCCCGGGGTGGGTTCGAAGCCGGGCGCCTTCATCTGGGCGAGCTCGCCGTCCATGCGCGCGGCGGGTGTCAGCTTCACTTCGCGGCCGCCGGACCGCAGGCGCGCCGCCAGCTGCTCCGCGAACTGCCTGTTGAGCGGCATCGCGCCGCTGCTTTTCACGGCGGCCGTGAACTCCTTGCTGCGCCGCTCGGTGCGGCTGGCCAGCGTCACCCGGGTGCCGACCTCCACGCCAAGGGCCACCAGCGTGCCGACGGGCCCGAAGATCCCGGCCCAGCCCACGATCGCCGAGCCACCGCCATCCATCACGGACAGCTGGTCCTGCTCGTTGTAGACGAGTTCGATCCTGGTGATCGAGCGGGTGGCGTCGCGGCGAGCCTGCGGCGCGGGTTCGGGTGGGCTCGTGGCGCAGCCGGCCAGCAGAGCTGCAGAGATCAGCAGCGAAACAAGCGTCTTCATGGGGGGCGGATGTAAGTTAAAGATGCAATTTGTGTCTAAATGCATCTCACGCAATCATTGTGCCTACATGGCACTGCCGCGCCCCATCGAATTCGTCAATTAGTTTACAGATTCGGGCAAATTTTCAGCCCTTGGATCCTTGCGCTCAGAGGAGCTCGGGCGACTGCACCGTCACCACGACGGTCTGCACGTCGCCATCGCGTTCGCGCGTGCGAATCCACCACAGCGACCCCTTGCGCACCGGGCAGCTGTCCTGCTTCAGGCCAAGAAGCAGCGAAATCGCCTGCCCCACCGAAGGCTGGTGCCCGACCATCAGCACCACCGACTTGCCGTTGGGCCAGCCGGCTGCGGCCAGCATGGCCTCGGCGGTGGTGTCGGGGGCGAGTTCGCCGCGCAGCTTGTACTTGCGGCCGAGCGCAAGCGCGGTCTGCTCGCAGCGCCGCGCGGGGCTGCAGATGATGCGCGTGCCGTCGGGCAGCTGCCGGTCGAGCCAGCTGGCCATGCGCTTGGCCTGCTTCTCGCCGCGCGCGGTCAAGGAACGCTGCAGGTCGTCGCAGCCCTCGGTCCAGTCCTCGGCTTCGGCATGGCGCCAGAAGATCAAGTCCATGGTTGTCGTCTTTCGGTCGTCAGTTGCTGGGTGCATCGGCGTGATGGCCTCGCGATGCATACCGGTTCATGAGTGCCGCCTGTGCGCCGTGCGCCTCGATGGCGCGCGACGCGCCCGCCTCGCCGGCGTGGGTGTCGTGGTCGACGCGCGTGTAGATGCCGTCGCCGCCCAGGTCCCAGGCGTCGCGGCCGTCGTGCAGGTAGGCAACCAGGCATTCGTCGATCAGGCGCTGGCGCAGGCCGGGGTCGGTCACCGGCCAGGCCAGCTCGATGCGCCGCATCATGTTGCGGTTCATCCAGTCGGCGCTCGACAGGTAGAGCGACTCGTCCTCGCCATTGCGGAAGTAGAAAACGCGCGAGTGCTCGAGAAAACGCCCGATCACCGAACGCACGCGGATGTTGTCGGTCAGGCCCGGCACCTGCGCGGGCAGCGTGCAGGCGCCGCGCACGATGAGGTCGATCTTCACGCCGTTCTGGCCGGCGCGCATCAGCGCGGCCACCAGGGCGTCGTCGGTCAGCGCATTCATCTTGGCGACGATGCGGGTCGGCTCGCCGGTGGCCGCGGCCAGGCTGAGCGCGTCGATCTGCGCAATGAGGTTCTTGTGCAGGTCGAACGGCGCGAGCCACATGCGGTTGAGCTTGGGCAGCCGGCTCTGGCTTGCCAGGTGCACGAACACGGCTTCCATGTCGGCCGTGAGCAGCGGATCGGCCGTCAGGTGGCTGATGTCGGTGTAGAGCCTGGCGGTGCGCGGGTTGTAGTTGCCGGTGGAAAGATGGCCGTAGCGGCGCATCTGCTTGCCCTCGCGGCGCGTCACCAGCAGCATCTTGGCGTGCGTCTTCAGGCCCACCACGCCATACACCACCTGCGCGCCGATCGACTCGAGCATTTCGGCCCAGTTGATGTTGGCCTCTTCGTCGAAGCGGGCCTTGAGCTCCACCACCACCGTCACTTCCTTGCCGCGGCGCACGGCCTCGCGCAGCAGGTCCATCAGCTCGGAATCGGTGCCCGTGCGGTAGATGGTCTGCTTGATGGCCAGCACCTGCGGGTCCAGCACGGCCTCGCGCAGGAACGCGAGCACGCCGTCGAAGCTCTCGAAGGGCTGGTGGATCAGCACGTCGCCGTGCTGCAGCCGCTCGAAGAACGACTGCGCCGGCGACAGCGTGACCGGGTAGGAGGCCGAGTACGGCGGAAACAGCAGCTGCGGCTCCTCCAGCAGGTCGATCAGCTGGGTCAGCCGGGCCAGGTTGACGGGGCCGTGCACGCGGTAGAGCGCCTGCTGCGGCAGGTTGAATTGCGCCAGCAGGAAGCTCGCGAGCGACTCCGCGCAGCTGGCCGACACCTCGAGCCGTACGGCCTGCCCGTAGTGCCGGTGCTGCAGCCCCTGGCGCAATGCGGTGCGCAGGTTCTTGACGTCTTCCTCGTCGACCGCCAGGTCGGAATGCCGCGTGACGCGGAACTGCGAGAAATCGCCGACGTCGCGCCCCGGGAACATGCTCGATAGATGGGCGCGCACCACGCTCGACAGCGCCACGAACAGCGTCTTGCCGTCCGACACCTTGGCCGGCATGCGGATCACGCGCGGCAGCACGCGCGGCACCTTCACGATCTGGATCGGGTTCTCGCGCCCGAAGGCGTCCTTGCCGCCGAGCCGCACGATGAAGTTGAGGGACTTGTTGGCCACCTGCGGAAACGGGTGCGCCGGGTCCAGCCCCACTGGAATCAGCAGCGGGCGCACTTCGCGCTCGAAATATTCGCTGACCCATTTGCGCTGCGCCGGATTGCGTTCGCCGTGCGAAATGATGTGGATGCCGTGCTTGGCGAAGGTCGGCATCAGATCGTCGTTGTAGAGCGCGTACTGGCGCGCCACCAGCGCATGGGCGGCCTCGGCCAGGCGCTCGAACGATTCGATCGTGTAGGCGCCCTTCTGGTCGCCGGCGCTGCTGGCAATCAGGTGCGGCGCGGCGCGCACCTCGAAGAATTCATCGAGGTTCGATGAAACGATGCAGAGGTAGCGAAGGCGCTCGACCAGCGGCACTTCAGGCCTGCGGGCCCAGTCGAGCACGCGCTCGTTGAACGACAGGATGCTGTGATCGCGGTCGAGCAGCGTGAGGGCCGTTGCCGCGACCGCGGGCGTGCGGTCAGCGGGAGCAGGTTGCATGGGCACTGATTCTGGGGCAAGCGGCACGGGAGCACATGTAGGCTGAAATATGACAGTGTCGCCCTCGTTTGTGACGTTTTCGTGACCGCCGTGTGACGCCTGCGGCCCCCCCTTGGGCAGCCCCGTGCCGGGCGAAGAGGCAGACGGCCCGGCATCGGGCCGGGCGGCCGCCGGCTTCATGCGCCCAGAAAGTGCTTGCGGTAGCGCGGCGGCAGGTCGTCGATGCGCATCAGCATCGGCAGGTCCGCCGTGTTGAAGTCCGGGTCCCAGGCCGGCGCGCCCAGCACCTTGGCACCCAGGCGCAGGTAGCCCTTGATGAGCGCGGGCGGCTCGACGTCGAGCGCGCCGTCGAGCCGCTCCACCGGCAGCGGCAGGCGCGGCTGCACCTGGTACTGGATCGGCGCCATGTGGCTGGCCGACAGCTGCCGCCAGATGCTGGCCGCCGCATCGCCGCTGGTCACGCCGTTGTGCGACATCGGAATGCTCGCGCAGCCGATCATGGTGTCGAGCTTGTTGCGGTGCATGAAGCCCGCAAGAGCCCCCCACAGCGCAAGGATCACGCCGCCCTGCCGGTGCTCGGGATGCACGCAGCTGCGGCCCAGCTCGACCATGCGCTCGCGCAGGTCGCGCAGCCGGGTCAGGTCGAATTCGGTGTCGCTGTAGGTGCTGCCCACGCGCCGGGCCTGGGCCGGCGTGAGCACGCGGTAGGTGCCGATCACCTGCTGGGTCTGTTCCTCGCGCACCAGCAGGTGCTCGCAGAAGTCGTCGAACAGGTCGATGTCGTGGCCGGCCAGCGGCGTGCTCACGCGGGCGCCCATTTCGCCGACGAACACCTCGTGGCGCAGGCGCTGCGCGGCGCGCACGTCGTCCAGGTGGCGGGCCCAGCTCACGGTGATGCCTTGCCTGGCATCGACGATGGCCGGCGGCGCGAGCACGGCAGCGGGCACCGATGCGGGCGTGGCCGCAGGGACGGGCCACAGGGCGGCGCGCAGGCCGAGCTGCGACAGCGGGAACGTCGGGTTGGGCAGTTCTTTCATGGAGACCCTTTCTGCTGAAGGAGTCTCTGCACCCGCGGTGAAACGGGTATGTCAGCGCCATTGCAGTTGCATGACGGTGTTACCGCGTGTTTTGAGGCTTCCTGGATGTCTAATGCGGTGGGTCGCGACATGGAGTTTTCTCAAATGGCCACAGCCGCAAGCAGCAATTTCGACAACCGCCTCCACCAGACCTTTCCCGTCCTGAGCGATACCGAAATCGCGCGCATCGCGCACTTCGGCACCGTGCAGCGCTTCGCCCGCGGGGAGCGGCTGTTCACCGCCGGCGAAACGGGCCCCGGCATGTTCGTTCTGCTCAAGGGCGTGGTGGCGGTCACGCAGCGCGACGGGCTCGGGCACGTGGTGCCCATCGTGCGCCAGGGCCCGGGCGAGTTCCTTGCCGAAGTCGGCCAGCTGAGCGGCCGCCCTGCCCTGGTCGACGGCCATGCCGAGGAAGAAGTGGAAGCGCTGATCGTGCCGCCCGCGCAGCTGCGCGCGCTGCTGGTGGCCGAAGCCGACCTTGGCGAGCGCATCACCCGCGCGCTGATCCTGCGGCGCGTGGCGCTGATCGAATCCGGCGCCAGCGGGCCGGTGCTGATCGGCCGGCCGGAGTCGCCCGACATGGCGCGCCTGGAAAATTTCCTGCGCCGCAACGGGCACCCCTACCACCTGGTCGACGCGGCCGAAGACCCCGGCGCCGCCGCGCTGCTGGAGCAGTACGGCACCTGCAAGCTGCTGGCCGTGTGCCCCGACGGCTCGGTGCTGGTCAACCCCGCCGAAGACGCGCTGGCCCGTTGCCTGGGCATGGTCGATACCGCGGAGCACAACGAGCTGTTCGACGTGGCGGTGGTCGGGGCCGGCCCGGCCGGCCTCGCGACCGCGGTGTATGCCGCCTCCGAAGGGCTGCGCGTGATCGTGCTCGACTGCCGCGCCTTCGGCGGGCAGGCCGGCGCGAGCGCGCGCATCGAGAACTACCTGGGCTTTCCCACCGGCATCTCGGGCCAGGCGCTCGCGGGCCGGGCCTTCGTGCAGGCCCAGAAGTTCGGTGTCGAGATGCTGATCCCGGCCAAGGTGACGTCGCTCGATTGCTCGCGCGACAACCCCATGGACGCGCTGCGCATCGCACTGGCCGACGGCCGCGCCATCAACGCGCGCACGGTGGTGATTGCCAGCGGCGCACGCTACCGGCGGCCCGACGTGCCGAGGCTGTCCGAGTTCGAGGGCCGCGGCATCTGGTACTGGGCCTCGGCCATCGAGGCCAAGCTCTGCGCGCAGCAGGAGGTTGCGCTGGTCGGCGGCGGCAACTCGGCCGGACAGGCCGCGGTGTTCCTGTCGCGCCATGCGGCCAAGGTCAACGTGCTGGTGCGCGGGCCGTCGCTCGCGGCCAGCATGTCGCGCTACCTGATCGACCGCATCGAGGCCACGCCCAACATCGAACTGCATCCGCATACCCAACTGGTGAAGCTCAACGGCGATTCCGGCGAAGGACTGACCGGTGCAACCTGGCGCTGCCAGACCACGGGCAACGAGCACGACTGCGATGCGCGCAACATCTTCCTCTTCGTGGGCGCCGAGCCCGAGACCAGCTGGCTCGACGGCTGCGGCGTCTCGGTCGACAAGCATGGCTTCGTGCTGACGGGCGATGCGGCCAGCAGCGGCTTTCCGGCCCGGCCCTCCACTGCGCTGGAATCCAGCGTGCAGGGCGTCTTTGCCGTGGGCGACGTGCGCTCGGGTTCGGTCAAGCGCGTGGGCGGTGCCATCGGCGAAGGCGCGGCCGTGGTCGCGCTGATCCACCAGCACCTGTCGTCCAACTCGGCCGTTGCATGACCGCGCTGCGCCCGTAATTCCCGGCGCTGCACACGTGCGGATGGCCGCGTATATGCTGCCTGCCTCGCATCACGACCAACCCCAACAACGGAGAGCCCGCGACATGCCTGCATCGCCCATCGAGGTCTATTCCTGGCCCACGCCCAACGGCCACAAGATTCACATCATGCTGGAGGAGTGCGGCCTGCCGTACAACGCCCGCCCGATCAACATCGGCAAGGGCGACCAGTTCGCGCCCGAGTTCCTGCAGATCAGCCCCAACAACAAGATCCCTGCCATCACCGACCCCGATGGTCCGGACGACAAGCCCATCTCGCTGTTCGAATCGGGCGCCATCCTCGTCTACCTGGCCGGCAAGACCGGCCAGCTGCTGCCCAGGACCGACCGCGAGCGCTACGACGTGCTGCAGTGGCTCATGTTCCAGATGGGCGGCGTCGGCCCCATGCTCGGCCAGGCGCATCACTTCCGCATGTATGCCCCCGAAAAGATCGGCTACGCCATCGAGCGCTACAGCAACGAAGCCAAGCGCCTCTACGGCGTGATCGACAAGCAGCTGTCGAAGAACAGGTTCATTGCCGGCAAGACCTATTCGATTGCCGACATCGCGATCTTCCCGTGGCTGCGCAGCTGGGAAAACCAGGGCATCACGCTCACCGACTACCCGCACCTGAAGGCATGGTTCGACGGCATTGCCGCGCGCCCCGCCGTGCAGCGCGGCGTGAAAGTGCTGGCCGACCTGCGCCAGCCGATCACCGGCGACAAGGAGCGCGAGATCCTTTTCGGCAAGACCCAATACGAGAAGCGCTGAGGGCGCAGTTATTCGGGCTAGAATAGAAGGCTTGTCGGGGTGTAGCGCAGCCTGGTAGCGCATCTGGTTTGGGACCAGAGGGTCGAAGGTTCGAATCCTTTCGCCCCGACCAAGAAAAATACGAATGCCTGCAATGACTCACGTTGTTGCAGGCATCTTGTTTTTCAGCCGCGCCAAAAACAAGGCCTGCGGTGAAATCCTCGCGTACAGTCGATTCAACATCATCACTGACCGGGGTTGGCGTGTCCTACTACGAACTGAAGATTGGCAACCAGACCGGCCTGGTCCAGGTCACGCAGGACCTCGTCTCCCACACCGCCACCCTGTACTGGATGCCCCGCCGCCTCCCTTTGCGCGCCACGGAAGAGATCAATTCCACGCCGCTGGCACAGCACCAGACCTATGGGCCCTCGGAAGCGCAGACGCTCGATCTGCTGCGCGCATGGGCTGCCCAGAACTTCGAGCCGGTCGGCGATTTCGTCCAGATCTGAGCGCCTTCTGACGCCCCGGGCTCCAGGGTGGATGTGGGTAGAATCCGGGCTCCGTTCGGCCCGGAATCTGCCCGTAGCTCAGTTGGATAGAGCACCTGCCTTCTAAGCAGGTTGTCGGGGGTTCGATCCCCTCCGGGCAGGCCAATTTCCAGTTTCAAGTCGCTCAGAACCATCCTGAAACCCGCTCTCCTTCGAGGAGAAGCGGGTTTTTCTTTGTGCCACGACAGGTCGGGGCATAGCATGTCTTGTCGGTACTTTGTCGGTACTTCTGCAGGTATCTGCCCGGCCGCCAAAGCCAGGTACCGACAGCAAGGAGAAAAACCCAATGCTGACAGACACTTTCGTGAGGCAAGTGAAGCACAAGGGCAGTGAGATCGGCGAGCGCTACGCAGACGGCGGCGGCATGTACCTGCGCGTCAAAGCCGCAGGCAAGTACTGGCGCATGGACTACCGGTTCAACGGCAAGGCGAAGACGCTGGCCTTGGGCGTCTACCCCGCGGTCTCGCTCGCGAAGGCGCGGCAGCGGCGCGACAAGGCCCGCGAACTGCTTGCCGACAACGTCGACCCCGGCCTCGCGAAGCGCGCAGAGAAGCTGTCCCGGGCAGTGGAAGCAGCCAACACCTTCGAGGCGTTGGCGCGGGAATTCCACGCCACCAAGGCCAGCAGTTGGAGCGCATCCTATTCGGAGCGCTGGCTGCGCATCATGGACAAGGACCTGTTCCCCTACATCGGCAAGCTGCCGATCGCCACGATCCAGGCCAGGGATCTTCTGCACGCGCTCAAGCGCGCCGAGGGCCGAGGCGTCATCGAGACGGCCCACACCCTGCGCCAGTGCGCAGGACAGGTGTTCCGCTACGGTGTGCAGACGGGCCGTTGCGCGAGCAATCCGGCGCCCGACCTGCACGGCGCGCTCCGACCGGTGATCACCAAGAGCATGGCCGCCGTTCTGGAGCCGCAGAAGGTCGGAGAACTGATGCGCGCCATCTACGGCTACAGCGGGCAGCCGATCACCCGCGCCGCCCTCCTCCTGTCCGCCCTGCTCTTCCAGCGCCCCGGCAACATCCGTGCGATGGAATGGGCCTGGATCGACCTCGAAAAGGCGATGCTGACCATCCCGGCGCAGGACATGAAGCGCCGGCTCCATGAAAAGCGCAACGGCCGCCCCCACTTCGTGCCGCTGGCGAAGCAGGCACTGCAGACCCTGGAGGAAATTGCGCCATTGACCGGCCATGGCCGATACGTGTTCCCCAGCATCCGCACGGGAGAGCGCCCCATGAGCGAAAACACCGTGAACGCCGCGTTGCGAAGGCTGGGGTACACCAACGACGAGATGACCGCCCATGGCTTTCGGGCAATGGCCCGCACGGTCATGGCAGAGCAACTGCACGGCATTTCGCCTGACGTCATCGAGGCACAGCTTGCCCATGGCAAGAGCGGGCCGCTGGGTACGGCCTACGACCGCGCGGAGTTCATGGACAAGCGCAAGGAAATGATGCAGCGCTGGGCGGACTACCTGGGCCAACTTGCCGGAAACGCACAAGTCCGAACGCTCCGGGCGGCCTAGCCAACGCCGGAAACGTTGATATCAACGAAGTTATGCAACGTCCATGCTTCCGGTCGCGCGGTCTCGCCGATATCCGGAACTACAACGCTTTCCGATTCTCTTTCTTCACCGCCTTGACTGATTGGTGTCCGGGACGGAGACGGTAGTCCCGGTTTCATCTTCGATCCAGCCACGCCATGTGCCGCGACCCCACGAGGCTTTGACTTCGTACTGGATCACGTACCTTTGGCCCGGAAGCGCCACGAATTTCAGGGAGGTGTGGTCGGCCCGGAACTGCGGGTGCGTCCTGAGGCCGACGACCACCGCGTGCTCACCGGGCGAAAGCTCCCACCGGACTACCGGGCGGAGAACATGTGGGACCTGTTCCCCATCGATCGAAGCCAAATAGGTAGCGGCGCGTGGCCCTGACTTGACGATGGCGAGGCTGGACAATGGTTGCGTCTCCGTACCAGGAAGACGATACGGTGCGGCAGCGCAGCCCGCGAGCATCGCGGCGGTCAATGCGAGAGTCACCACGGCCTTGAAGTTTTTATCCACGCTGAATTCTTTCTCTTGCTTCATGACTGATCGCTCTTGATCAATCTCGGGTCGAGGTTTGCCGCGGCACCTTTCCCCAGTTCGACAGGTTTCAATTGCGCGCTGTGACGCCAGCTCGAAACATCGGTCCGATTCCGCACGCGTGCCTGCTTCCTTCGCTCGGCGCTCTGCCGCCGCCTCGACTTGAAACCCCACGAGCCACTTCATGAGCAACATCGGAACGACAGGAGGCCGATAAGTGCACCGAGCAATGTCGATCGCCACCTGCGAGTGCCCGAAGCCCGGCCACCGGAGACCTCGGCTGTCTCGATTGCGTGGGAATACCACACCTGCGATTCACCGCCATGGACGCGCCGGCGCTTCTGATTTTCGACGGGTGCTTGCACAGTACGACCAGCCATCAAAGCCCCGATTCCCATGGCATGGTTTCATCCGTACCGCTGGCTCCGCAATACGCCCAAGGCTCGGAACGTTCGTCACCGTCATAGCGTGAACCGAACCGAACGTTGTACAGCGCCAGCGGTGACTGGGGAGATGGCCTGCGCAGGAGCCGACCTAGCCAACCTTGGGGCACTGGTGTCTCGGCACTGAACATGCCCAGCATGACCTCGAGTTCGCGTCGCCACTCGGGTCCAGTCACAACCATGGTCCCGATCTGATGGGTGTCGAGATGAACGTATTCAAAGCCACTGTCCCGCAACACCTAGAGAAACTGATCACGCCAGCGCGACTGGAGCACCGGAAAGTGTTTGCTCAGAAACAACAACGCGATCCGAGTAATGCGGCAGCAGCCTCTGTCCGTTTGTAGGGCCAGACATCGGTAGGCTCCTGAGAATGCGCGTCGTCCTCAATATCCCGTGCATCGAACAGCCCAAGCCACAGAATCGGAAGATGGTACTTGGAGAGCAGATACGGAGAGTCGTTTGACAGCGTCCCTCGCCCGGGTCGCCCCCTCACGCCTGAGAAGTAGAGTTCCGAATAGCTGCCCATGTTTGGCTTCAAAACGAGTCGACTGGCATCGCGATCAAAAGGATCTCAAAAGCTCGCGTTGAGGTTGAAACCGAAGGTGGTCTTGGCCGTGCGATACCCCTCAGGCTTGCGGATCGGCGCCCCCATGAAGAAGTCGTAGCTGAGCTTGCTCCACTGCCCCCGCACCCCGAGGACCGCGCCAGCCAGGCTGCGGCCCAGCAGGTCCGCGGTCGAGCGCCCGCCGATATGCCCGTAGTCGGCACCGACATACAGTTCCGCCCCGCTCTGACCCATGGCCCAGCCGATGTCGTTGCGGATCAGCCAGCCGCGCTCGCCCATCAGACTGGTCTCGCCATCGAAGCCGCGCACCGTGTAGCGCCCGCCGATGGCGAAGCGGTCCTGCGGCAGCAGCGGCGTGCGGTTCCACTGCGCGCGCACCAGGCCCGAGTAGCGCAGCTTCTCTTCGCCCAGCTTGAATGGCGCGTTCAGGCTCACCTCGGCCGTGTAGAGCTTCAGGCGTGACGTGCCTTCCAGGAACGGGCTGGCGCCATTGCCGAATGCAATCTCTTCTGCTGCGGGCCTGGCGCCAAAGCCACCGGTGCCACGCTTGTAGGCCAGCGTGCCGTCGAGCGTGGCCTCGCCGATGAACTCCCGATGGTTCAGGCTGAATTCCCAGCCACCGACCACGCGATGCTGATCCGGCAGTTCCGTGTCCTCGATGACGTTGCGCGATTCGCGCCGGAACCCCTTGAGGGCGACCGTGGTCTTGCGACTCTGGTCGCGGTAGACCAGGCGCGAGAGCTTGACCTCGGCGTTGTTGGACTTGCCGGCGTAGCTGATGGGGCCGTTGAAACCCGCCACGCTTTGGTGGTACTGGCTGTTCGAAGCGGTCAAGCCCAGCATCCAGTACCCGTACGGCAGCGAATAGTGCACCGTCTGGCCTTCGGTGCCGTAGCTCGGCTCCGAGAGGAAATGGTTGTTGATACTGTGGTTGGCGCTCAGGTAGAACAGGTCGTTCAGACCGAACGGGTTGTCCAGCGACAGCGTGGCCCCCGCCTGGTAGCGGCCGGTGGCCTCGGTGCCGCTGTCGTCCAGGCTCAGGGTGAGGCGCCACTTTTTGGCCTGCACGTACTTGACCACCAGGTCGCTGTCGCCCGGCTTGGCATCGGGTGCGGTGGAGGGCTCGATCTGGATGTCGGCCTCGGCCGTGGGGGCGCGCTTGAGGTTCTCCAGCCCTTGCTCGATGTCGCGCAGGTTCAGCAGGTCGCCCGGGCGGGCGGGAATGGCCGCGCCCAGCAAAGCGGAACTGCCCAGCAGCGTCGAGGAAGAATCCGGCGTGGTCCGGATGGCCGCGATGCGCCCGGGCACCAGGGACAAGGTCAAGGTGCCGGTGGACAGGTCCTGCGGCGCAGCGAGCACGCGCGTGGTGACAAAGCCGCGGGCGATGGCCGCCTGCTGGGCGCGGGCCAGGACCACGTTCACGCCGGCCGTGCCCAGGCACCGGCCGAGAGGCGAATCGTTGCCTTCAGGACCCGAAAGGTCAGAAACAGCCCACTGGAATGATGCGGACTGCTCGCCGACCAGCAGCACGCGGTCGATGCGAAAGCACGGGGCTTCGGATTCAGGGATGCGCTGAGTAGGCGCGGGCGGCGCGGCTCGCAGCCGCTGGTCGACCGTGCGCTCGTTCTGCTCGCGCAGCGCGCGTTCGCGTTCCTGCTGACGTTGCTGCTCGACGAAGGGTTGCGGGGTGCTGGAGACCTGGGCTTGAGCCAACAAGGGGCCGCCCAGCAGCATACCAGCCAATATGGTACGTAAGTTCGTTTTCAACTTCTCTCCCTCTATCGCTTTATTCGAACTGTTGCACATCTGAATTTCATCTGCTGTCCGGTCTTGGATCCACAATGATTCAGGCGCACTCGGTGGGCTATTTTTTAACCAATGCGCTTATGCACACGTCCGCACAACGTCGAGACGAAAGGATCGCCACTGTCCCTTGGTGATGTTCATAACCCTTTTTTTGCAGTCCAGCCACGTTCAACCCCGGGTGCCGGGGAAAACGGGTCGGAAACTACAACGACTGCTCATGGATCCCTGCAGATCACGTCCCTTTCTTTTCATCGGAATTCTGCATACTCTCCGCCTGAACCTCCGCCGGAGTTGCAAGTCGGGCACTCACCGCTCCGCCGATCCAATTAATTATTTTCCCGTGAGATTGCGATTTTCCACAGACAGAGCAAATCCAAAAAATTCCTCCTAGATAGGCCTCAGCATAGAGCGGAGTAGACCCACAACTCGCGCAAGGTGTTGTGCTTTTTACGGCGAGAAGGGCCTCTAGCGCGTCACGCAATCGACGCGCAGCCGTTTCCTGGGGATGCTGCTTGGGAAGCGATAACGTAAGTGCGCGAATACTTGGCAACTCATCCGGAGTGCAGACCTCAGTAGGCCCAATGTATTCGCCACAATTGAGAGAGACGAAGGATTCCAAGTGATAATCCGTCTCGCTCAGCAGCCCCTTGTGTCTAACACACCAATCAGAACAAATTTCGAATAGATCGATTTTATTTGGCCCTGCAACGGAAATTTTCGAAGTCAATTCACGCCATGCCGAGAAGATGTTCATGATCAATAACCTCTTACGGGGAAGGCTGTAATCAGATTGCCAGCGCGGTCAGTAAATATACGCATAACACTAGTAGGGATTCCGCCCTCCGAAAGACTCGTAAGGCCGATATTTCTTCCTGTATCTACGACGCGCAAGAAGGTGCCATCGCCCAACGCTGTGACAGGTGACTTCACAACGCTTGATTCTTGCAAAAGGCCACGCAGCTCATCAGAAGTGATAGTAAAGGCCGATCTGTTGTTTGCCAGTTGAACACCGATATGCTGTTCCACCACGTGCTCAAAACCTGCGCTGACCGGTTGGCCGGTCCCACGAAGAGGCGTAGTCTGTGTCCGCCCATTTGCGACGTTAATTCGCGATGACACTCGTCCGGGGACCTGTGCGACAGCAGGAATTCCTTGCTCCAGCGCGAACCTCGCTTCAGCTTCGGCCACGGCGGCAACGCGCATCTCTTGCACAGCTCTGTAAGCGGTCGATCCCAAGGGAACGGCTGCAGCCAAACCACTGAAAAATCGCTCGACGTTTGACAGCTCTCGCCCGGAGAGGCTCTCACCTGTCGCCGCCATGTACAAACCAGTCGCTGTGCCATAAACAGGCAACAGCAGTTGCAAGGACTCGCTAAGGCGAACTGCTTGATCGGTAGTGAGCGCAGAATTCCGATCGATCGCGATTAGGTTGGCGGCTGTTTCGAGCTGAAACAGTTGCCGGTCAATGCGCTGAAAATCCGCTTGCGTGCAGTTTGGGCCGCAATCGTTCAATAACCTGGCATTTTCCTGTGAGACTGTTCGTCGCACACCTGCAAACGGACTGTGGCTCACATAGTTCTGAGCGGTATTGAACGATGCTGTTGCACCCGCGACACCGCCGGTCGCCGATCCCAGGGCCAAGCCTGCTACCTGTGTCAACGCCACCCGGACCGTGTCCGGCAAGCCCATGTCCGCAATCATTTCCCCGATTTCCGGGAGCGCCGTTGCGCTCAGCGTTGAGCCCGCAGCACCTGACAGATTGCCGGTCAGAAGACCGATGGCCGCATGAAGTGCGACACGGTATGCGCCTCCCTCATCCCATTTCCGTGCTTCCTCTTCGTTGCTTCCTTGTCGTGCGAGGACAGCCTGCCGATCCGCGTATGTTGCCGCGGCTGTCGTCGCCTCGCGACCAAAAGCAGCGGTGATCTGAATTTGCGCTTGCACATCTCGCATCGCCCGCGTTCTGTCGGTCATCTGCAGCGCATTGGTGCTGTCTACGCCGGTACGCACCGACGCATTGCCTGCGACGCCCGAGATGCCGCTTCGCGTGATGCTGGACTCATTGATATCGTTGCTGCCAATGCCAGCCCCTCCCGAGCCCATTCCCGCGGTGCTTGTGCTGGCGCTGATGCTGTAACCACTGCCTTTGAAGGTGTCGTGGTTGACCAGGTCTGCCATCGTCAGGCTGCTGGTCGAGAAGCTGTTCTTGCTTCCGTTCACGGCAACATCCGTACTGCTGATCACCCCACCCACGAGATTGGTGTTGCCCCCCACGTTGACACCAAAGCCGCCGTCCCCAGCCAAGAACCCGCTTTGCTGTGTGGCACTCGCAAAATTGCCATCCCCGCGCGTGTTGTGGGCATAGACGCTTACGCTGCTGTCGCCGTAGCAGATCCAAGCGCAAATGGTCGAGTTAAAGCCGCCCCCGCTGTTCTGGCTGTGATATGTGCTGGTGTCCTGAAGGGTCTCGACATGAAGGTTCCCGCTCACATCGGCGTTGATACGTTCGCCGGCAACCGTGGCACCCCGAAGGGTGGTGTCACCGCCGCTGGTGATATTGACCTGCCGACCTGCATTGATCGTAGTGCTCGTCCATGCGCCATCTGTGCCGTTATCTCGGCCGCTCTGGCTTCCAGCGGCCACCTCGATCGTGAAGCCATTGCTTTGCCCGAAGCCGTAGCCGACACCGACGCTTGCATTGCTGCTGCGGCTGGTAGAGCTCTGCTCGTGGGTGTTCGCCGCCGCCTCGAGCGTGACGTTGTTGTCTGCCGCGAGATTGACGTTCTTGCCGGCATTGATCTCGCTACCGCGTATGAGAATGTTGGAATCCCGCCCGCCGCCAGTGGCGGTGATGGTGACGTTGCCTCCGGCCTGCACCCGGGAGCCGGCGGACGTGTTGCTGCTTTGGGTGCTGGTGGTCTCGCTTGAACTACTGCCCACCATCAGCGTGGCACCCATGCTGACGGCGCCGGTTCCTGTGTTCGTAGCCGCAGCCTTGGAGACGTCCTGATATGCTGAATAGCCACTGAGACCCATGCTCGCAGCACCCAACGCTTTCATGCGATCGTCCTTGGTGTCGCCAATGGCCTCCGAGGTTTCCTCGATGTTTCGCAACAGGTCAATCAAGGGTGCCTTGATACCCAGCGTGATACCGCCCTGGGAGAAGCTCTGCGTGCTTTCGCTGCGGCTCGTCTCACGCGCCTCGACGATCTGGACATCGCGCGCCCGGATATCGATGTCCCCACCAGGCGCGATCACATCACTGCCCACTTGGCTGTAGCGGTTGCCGGCGTTGATGACGACGTTCCCCCCGATGGCCCCCACGGTGCTGCCCACGGCCGTACTTTCTTCACGGTTTCTGGTGCTGCGCGTGTCCTGGTGACCCCAGGTCCAGCCGGAGTTCGCATCGAACATGCCACTCTGCGATTCCTCGCGGACATACTGGCTGTCCCGCGTTTGCGTCGCGGCTTCGATGGCGATGTTGTTGTCAGCCCAGAGTTCAGTGCCTTTGTCGCTCACCACATTCGACCCACGGACACGGATGTTATTGCCCGCATCCAGCACGACGGTCTTGCCGCCCAGGCTGCTGCCGATGACGCCGGTCGAACCAAAGGTGCCCTGCTCCATGCTGCGGTCGCTGCCCCAGAAGCCGCTCTCCTCGGTGCGGCGCCCCGCATTGAGGGCCGAGGTCGACTGTCCCGCATCGATGGTGATGTCGCGCTTGGCGGCGACTTCCAGTGCGCCATCCGCACTGTTGACGGTGGCCGCGCGCACGCTGACGTCGCGCTGCGCATGCAAACTGATGTCGCCGCTGGTCTCGATGCGGGTGCCGACTTCCCGCGTGCTGGCCTCGGCGCGGTAGTTGCCGGCGTCCCGAACCGTGGTGTCCTGCCTTGCCGTCGTGACGGTGCCCAGGTTGATGTCGCGGCCTGCGCCGATCTCGGTCGTGCCTTCCTTGCCGCTGTTGGCGACGAGGGCACCGATCAGGTTGACGTCGCGGCCGGCCGACGCCACCAGCACGCCCTTGGGGTCGCTCACGTAGAGACCCGCCACCCGGTCAACGATGGTGGCGCCGCGCAGGCTCACGGCCCCGGGCGTGAGGTCCAGGGCCAACCCGCTGCTGCTGGTCGTGGTGCGCACGTTGATGTCTCGCCCGGCCTCGATCTTGAGCTGGCTGGCCGCGTCGATCGTGCCGCCGATGTTGTTCAGGTCGGTCCGGGCCTTGAGGTCGAGGCTGTCGCCGGAGATGCGGCCGTTCAGGTTCTGGATGTTCTCCGCCGTGATGCTGACGGTCCTTCGCCCCGCGACCGTGCCGCTGTTGACCAGATCGCCGTCGAGCTTGATGTTGACTTCCTTGCTGGCCAGCAAGGCGCCCGAGCCGTCGATGTCGCCGTTCCTCACGCGCACATAAACCTGCGGCACCAGCACGCGCTGGCTGCTGCCGTCGGGCAGCGTGACGGCCTGCTCCACCAGCCAGACGATGTCGCTGGTCAACTGCGCCATCTGGGCGTCGCTGAGCGCGATGCCCGGCCGCAGGCCGTACTGCCGTGCGAAGGTGAGTCCGGCATCCATCAGCGCGGTGTACTGGGCCTCGTCGCTGTCGTAGCCATCCAGGTAGCGGTAGCCGGTCAGCTGGGCCACCTGCTCGCGGATCAGGCGCTGCTCGTAGTAGCCGTCACCCAGGCGCTTGAGCGTGTTGTTCGGGTCTTGCCCCAGGTTGTTCAGCAGGTAGTCGCTGCTGAGCCAGTTGTGCCGGTTCGCAAAGCGCGGATCGGTCTCGATCAGGTAATGACTCGAAGTTTCCGGATGCGTGCGGAACAGGCTGGCAGTGGGCACCGTCAGGCCCGGCAAGGTCGTGCGCACGACCTGTGTCGTTTCCGAAGTGGCCGCCAGGTTGACCTCGATGATCGGGTGAACAACGGGGCCTGCTGCGCCGCCCGAGGCCGCACCTGGTCCATTCACCGGCGTGCCGGTCCCGCCGGCCACGCCTGTGGGACCGCCGGCATTGACGCCGCTCGCGCCGGGTACGCCCTGGTTGGTATGGCCCGGGGTCAAGATGCCGGTGGATCCGCCGCTACCGACCACCGAGACATTGCCCTCCTGCCGTGCCGCCGCCAGGGTCACGGTGATGGGCACGCTGGTGTTGTAAGGCGAGATCTGCTCGCCGTCGCCCAGGCCCGCCTGGAACAGCTGCACCCCGGTGCGCGTCTGCGCTCCGGAGACCTCGACATTGTTGTTCTCGATCTTCCCGCCGGTGACGGTCAACGCTCCCCCGGCCAGGATCTGGCTCATGTCGTTGGTGCCGCTGCCTACCGCAATGTCCATCTTGCCGCCTGCGATGATCCGGCCGGGCGACGACGTCTGCAGCACAGGCGTGGTGGTCGATTCGGTATAGACCCAGGCGTAGTAGGAGCGCGCGTAGTTGTCGTAGACATCGCGGATGAAGGCTTCGGTCGCGGCGTCGAGGCGCTGGTGGGCGTCGAGGTAGGCAGCGCGTTGCGCATCGTCGGCCGGCGTGTCCGTCGCCGGCGGCGTCACGCCAAAGGCCGCCCAGATCGGATCGGTGCGGGCGTACCAGGCACCGGGCTCGGTGTACGTCTCGGTCTGATCGATGTTGATCTGCCGCGTGCCCGTGAGATCGCGGCTGTTGCGCGGCGGGTTCGCGTAATAGGTGCCATAGCGGGACAGCGGATAGCTGGCCGAGGGCACCAGGATGCCCGAGAACTGGCCGGAGGTGGGCCCTGCAGCGTGGCTGACGAAGCTGGGCCACAGATACCCCATCAGGTGCTCGAAGTCGACCGAGGGGCCCTGGACCGTCACGAAGACCAGCTGGCTCGGGTCGTAGCGCGTCGAGCTGCCGGGCAGTGCATATTCGGTGTGCTGCTTCCCATCGGAGGTGGTCTGGGTCGTCCAGGTCACGCCGCCGTTGGTGTTGTTCAGGACATTCGCCTTGATGTCCATGTCCTGCACGGCCTCGATGGTCGCCGCGTGGTTGTTCAATACGCTGGCGGCCCCGCTGGCCTTGCCGTCGACCAGTTCGCCGCCGACGTAGAGATTTCCGGCGCTGAGGATCAGGGCGCCGTCGCGGTTGTTGATGGTCCCGGCGCCGATGTCCAGGCGCTCGCGCGCGGCGATGGTGCCGGCCGATGCGACGCCATTGACCGTTTCGGCGCCGTTGTTGAGCGTGCCAGCGCCGATCGCCACCCAGTCGCCATAGATGCGGCCGGTGCCCACGTTGTTCAGCGTGCCGGCATTGATGCGCGTGAGGCCGCCGTCGATCACGCCGCGGTTGGTCAGCGTGCCGCTGGCGTTCAGCGTGGTGGTCTTGCCCTGGATGTCGCCGGTGGCCGTGTTGTTGATGTCCCTGGCAGAGAGCGTCAGGTCGTTGCCCGCGGCCAGCCGGCCGGCGTTGGTGATGTTGCCGGTCGTCGAAACCGTCAGGTTGTGGTTGGCGACGGTCTCGCTGCCCGCCGCGAAGGTGATGTCCTGGGTGACCGCCAGGCTCATGTCGCCGAGCGACAGCAGCTTGCCGTCCCAAGTGACCGAGCCCGCGTCGAGGACGACGTTCTTGCCGCCGACCAGGGTGCCGCCGGTGTTGACCACCGACAGGGTCTTGGCCGCGGCGGGGTTCTGGAGGGTGAGCGTGTCGCCGGCGGAGACCAGGCCCGCGCTGTTGTCGATCGTTCCGCTGCTGCTCAGGGTGGTGTTCTGGTCGGCACGGATCGCGCCCGAGGCATTGGCGATGGACTGGGCCGTGATGTCGACGTTCTGGCCTTCGATGCCCTGCTCCGTCCCCTGGGTGCCGGTGTTGACGACGCTGCCGGCGTGGAGCGTGGTGGTCGCCATCGAGCGGATCAGGCCACCGGTGTTGGTCAGCGTCCAGGCGTTGACGCCGAGGTTGCCGACCGCCAGCGTCTGGCCGCCGGTGTTGTCGTAGGCAGCGCCATGGGTGTCGAGCGTGACCGTGGACTGTCCGAGCACCTGGCCGCCGCCCGTGTTCGTGAAGGCCTGGGTGCTGGCGTCCAGTGCGTTCTTCGCGCCGATGAAGCCGGCGGTGTTGTCCAGATCGCCCACGTTCCTCAGCGTCAGCGTGTCCGCGCTCGTGATGCCGCCCGGCGCGTCTTCGGGTTTGGAACGATAGCCCTCGGCGTTGCTGTTGGTCAGTGCCTGGCCATTCGTATCGATGGTCATGGCGCCGCCGGACTGGATCAGGCCCGTATCGTTGTTCAGCGCGCCCGAATTCACATTGACGGTGGTGATCGCTGCCAGCGTGCCCTTCGCGCTGTTGTCCAGTGCCTGGCCCCGCGTGTCGACCGAGAGGCTGTTGCCGAAGACCTGGCCGCCGGCGTTGTTGAGGCCGCCGTTCAGCAGCGTGCTCGTGGCCCCGGCTTGCAAGGTGCCGCCCTTGTTCGTCGTCATGCCGGCCGTGGTGACGCTGAGATTGCCATTGACGGCAGCCACCGTCCCGCCGGTGTTGTCCAGCGTGCCGGCCACGAGTGTGTTGTGGCCGTTGGCCGCCAGCGTGCCGCCCACGTTGGTCGCGGCGCCGCCGATGGTGGCGGTCAGGTCGCCGACAGCGGTGGTGCTGCCGGCGTCGTTGTTGAGGCTGCCGGCGGCAATGGTGGTGTTCCCACCCGCGCCGATCACGCCCTTGTGGCTGTTGTCGAGCAGGCCGCCCACGGTCAGGGCGAGGCCGGAGGTCTCGGCGGCACGGACGGTGCCGCCCTGATTGGTCAGGCTGCCGGCCGCGACGGTCGTGTCGCCGTTGCTGGCCAGCGTGCCACCGCTGTTGTCCAGCGCGCCCACCACGGTGATGCGCGTGGCATCGGTGCCGGCCTGCACGATCTGGGCGCCGGCGCGATTGCCGAGCGAACCGGCGTCGATGCTGATCTGTTGGGCGCCGATCGTGGCCTTGGTGCCGTCCTGGTTGAAGGCGCCCGACATGGCGATCGCCAGTGCGCCGTTGGCCGTGATCTGTCCATCGGTGCCGCTGTAGCTGCCGCCCGCGATGGCGAGCGTGCCGGTGCCAGCATGCTCGATCTTGCCGCCGGCGTTGGTGATGGTCGCACCACCTAGGCTCAGGTCCTGACCGTTGCTCGCGATACGGCCACCATCGTTATTCAAGGTGCCCGCGACGGCCACGGTGGTGACGCCGGTGCCGGCCTGCACGACCTCCCCGCCGTTGGTGTTGGCGAGGTTCGAGACACTGAGCTGCAACTGCCCCGCGTTGAGATGGCCTGCCTCGTTCACGAGCGACTGCGCCGCATTGCTGTTGGCCGTCACGCTCAAGGTGCCGGGTGTCACAACTGAGGCCTGGCTGGTGGTCACGTTGCCTTGCGTGGCCGTGAGCGCGATGTTCGCGGCGCTGGTCTGGCTCGCCGAGAGATCGACGCTCGCGCCCTGCAGCGTCGCTTGGCCGGCCGCCAGCGTGGTGCCGTGGGCCGCCAGCGCACCGGTGGCGGTGACCACCAGGTCGCCTGCCGCGCCAAGGGTTCCGTCGCCCTGAATGCCCGCGCCGAGCACGCCGGTGCTGCTGCCTTGCACGGTGCCAGCAGTGACCGTCGCGTGGCGCCCGGCCGTGATGCTGCCGTCGTTGCTCAACGTGCCGCCGACCGCCACGGTCGCATCGTTCGCGCCGCGCAGGCTGGCGCCGTCGGCGTTCAGCAGCGAACCTGCCTGCACGCCCAGGTCGGTGGCGGCGCCGATGCTGCCGCCGCTGCCGTTCTGCAACTGGTTGGCCACGGCCAGCTGCACGCCGGCCTGGGCCGACTGGATGCTGCCCTGCGTGTTGTCCAGGCTGCCGGCGCCGAGCGTGACGCCCTGGTTCGCCGCCAGCTTGCCGGCAGTGTTGTTGACTGCGCCCGCCACGTTGGCCGTCAGCGCGCCCGCCGACGAGATGGTGCCGCGCGTGTTGTCGGCCTGGCCGCCCACCGCCAGCGTGGCATCGGTGGTGCTGGTGAGCGTGCCGCCGACGTTGACGAGGTCGCCGGTGGTGGCGATGTTCAGGCTGCCGGCATTCAGCGTGCCGCCGGTGTTGTCGAAGCGATCGACGTTGGCGCTGAAGCCGTTGCTGACGTTGAGCGTGCCGCCGTGGTTGTCGAAGCTCGGCTGGCTCACGGCCATGCTCGCGACGCTCAGGGTGCCGCCGTTGTTGTCGATGTGGGCGCTTTGCAGGCTGATGGGGCCGCCCGCGTAGATCTTGCCGCCGTCGTTGCGCAGGGTGCCGGCCGCGGTGACGGTGCCGGGCGATGGCGGCACATACGGTGCCGGTGCGATGGTGCCGCCGGCGCCGGCGCCGGTGTCGGTGCCTGCGGTCGGGGTGCCGGGGTTGGCCGTTMCGCCCGTTCCGGTTCCTGTGCCGCCCGTGCCGCCGCCGGTGCCGGTGCCCGGTGTGGACGGCGCAGCCGCCACAGGCTCCAGCCCGATGACGCCGCCGCTGGTGTTGCTCAAGGCCGGCGCGCTCAGCCCGAGGCCGGCGCTGCTGGTTTGGCGGAGGGTGCCGCCGCGGTTGTCGATGTCGCCCGCGGTGCTGGCGAGCTCCAGCCGCGCGCCTTCGAGCGTGCCGCCCGTGCCGTTCAGTGCATTGGCCAGGTCACCCTGCGTGGTGATCTTGAGGTTGCCGCCACTGCTGATGCGGCCGCTGTTGGCGAGGGCCGAGGCCGCGAGGTTCGCATCGGCGGTGGCCTGGAGCGTGCCGATGTTCTCCAGGCGCCCGGCGCTGGTGACCACCAGTTGGCCCGCGCCCATCAGCGCGGTGGCGCCCGGCGCGGCCTGAATGGTGCCGGCGTTGCGCACGCCCAGGCCGGCCTCGGTGCCGATGAGGGTGATCTTGCCGGCGTACATGCCGCCGAGCGCGGCCACGTCCAGGGCAAAGGTGGGGGCCGTGCCGGTGCCCGTGGTGGGCGTGACCTGGCTGTGGTCGGCGCTGACCGTGTTGGCGCCGGTCACCACCTTCAATTCGCTGGCCCAGATGCCGGCGTTGGCCTGCACGGCGCGCGCGAGGATGGCGGCGTAGTCGGTCTTGCTGGCGTCCAGGCCCGCCCCGTCGATGGTGATGGTGCCGCCGCGCACCAGGAAGCTGTCCAGGCCGCCCACGGCATTGAATTGCGGCGTGCCGGTGGTCAGCGTGGCCCGGCTCGCATTGATGAAGCCGCCGCCGTCGACGCTGATGCCCGCGGGGTTGGCGATGATCACTTCGGCTCGCGTGCCGCCCACCTCGATGTAGCCCCGCAGCTGGCTCGGGCTGCCGCCGTTGACTTCGTTGAGGATGATGCGTGCGGGCCCGGTCGCAAGAAACGGATTGCCCTGGACGATCCCGCCGAGCTGGGTCTGCACGTTCGTGCGGCTGTTGTTGAGGATGGCGCCGTTGGGCGCCACGTTGAACTGGTTGAAGACGTTGCGCGAGACGCCGGCCGCGCTGGGCGTCTGGATGTTGACGAGCGGCACGCCGTTGGGCGCCATCAGCACCGTGGGGCGCAGGTTGGCCGGAACATTGGGCGCGCCGGCGATCTGGGCTTGCACCGGTGGCGCCCACAGCATGCCCGCGAGCGCCGCACCCACGAGCATCGGCGCAAAGGCGGCCGCGCCGGCGCCGGCCGCGCTTGCCACGGTGGTTGCCTTGGACGAGCCCTTGCCTGTGCTCTTCGCCGTCTCCTGGACCACCATGCGCAGGCCGCGCCTGGCGTTGAAGACGATGCGATGCAAATGGCGATTCATGTTCTGGTGCTCCCTCTGGATTGGCCGCCGGGCATCGTTATTTCTGTGACAGGATGCTTCGGCGGGCCGATTATGGGAGGGCGGCATCCTCGTTCGCGCGGTACTTATTCACGAATCGGACATACTTGAAAACTGACGTCCGGGGATGTAAGGCGCAGGCATTACACCGGGGCCATTTATGTTGGACCAGCACAACGATCGATTGCGATACATGGCGCCGCAGAAGAGGCTGTGTGCGAATTCCTCGCCGCCAAGGCCCTGGCGCATGGCGCAACGCCCATCGGTCCTGTCGCGACGTGAGGTGCTCGAGGGTCCCCATTGCGCGAGTACCTGGACGCACTCGATGCCAACAATCCGGTGACCGAGGATGCAGGTGAAGAGGTGCACGACACAGCGGCTGCATCGCGGAACATCTCTCCGACCGACCCGGCTGCGCAGTGGACCGCAGCACCAGGTGGTCCGGCGTTCTACACTTGCTCAAGCAACTACCTGATCGATCTGTCGGCGGGAATCATCTTGGACCTCGAAGCAACGCCGGCACCGCACGCCTGAGGTCGACTCCACCCGGGCGATGATTGATCGCGTCGAGAAGCGCTTCGACATCAGGCCGCGGCGACTCGTCGGCGACACCGCGTACGGCGCCGCCCCGCTGCTGGCCTGGACGGTCGAAGACAAGCAGATCGAACCTCATGTCCCTGTGTGGGACAAGACAGTCCGCAAGGACGGAAGTCTGTCGATCGGCAAGTTCCAGTGGCAGCCGAGCGCAATGAATATGTTTGCCCTGAAGGCCGCGCGGACGACCGGCGGCAGTTCACGACGCCGCGCACTCGCAACCAAGGCCGACGCCGTTATCTATCGCGCGAGCCAGGCAGACTGCGTCGCCTGTGGAATAAAGGATCGCTGCTGCCCGAGGACACCGTTCCGAAAGATCGCCCGCAGCATCCATGAGAGCGCCCGCGAGGTGGCACGGTCCATCGCGCAGACACCGCAGTACAGACGGTCGCGCAGGGAGCGCCAGAAGGTGGAGATGCCGTTCGCGCACCTCGACCGCATCATGAAGCAGGGTCGCTCCGGCTTCACGGGCTCAGTGGTGCGCAGGACGAGTTCTTGATGGCTGCCGCAGCCCAGAACCTCAAGGAATAGACCGGCTCGCCAAAGTTCAAACCGGCGAGGTCCGCCCCCAAGTGGGACCGGCTGCCATGGCCAAAGGAAGCGACGGGTCAATCGGCCCGAGGGATCAATCCTCTTCGAAGAGCAAGCGATGTACTGGCAAACTATCGCACGAACCGAAGAAAGTGCTTACCGCCGCGCCCGCTGAACGTATAGGTTGAATCCACAATGACAGAACAGAATGATGAGCCCGAGGGGCCCGCACCCATTCCGACAAGTCCCGCTCGATCGATGCGTGTGTGCTTTCAGCCCTCTCGGGACACCTCGCGTAGAGCCTTTGTGGGCAGCCTCTTGCTCCTCGCAGCCTATGCGATGGCATCGACCATTCTTTTTCTGTATGTCCTTTCCAAGGCGCACGGGGCGTGGTTCTTCGCCGCTGTATTGGGACAGCTGGTGCTGCATTTCTATATGACGACAGAAATTCTGAACAGCCGCGACGAAGTTGAGCGCCTGGTCGGCTACACGCTGCTGCGGCAGGAGGGCCTGGTGCGGTTCTGCGGCTATGCGCCTGGTCGGCGTCGGCTGCGAACACTCGGCGCGCCGATCCGGTCGATCGACGAAGTGGACGCAGCGCTTCATGTCCGTTTGTATGACGGCAGCCAGGTTCAACTTACCAAGCTGAGCCTGGAAGCTCAGCGCTTGTTCAAGCGCGTCTTCGAATCCATGAACGCCGGAGCGGGTGCCGAAGCGCTGAGAACGCAGTACGCGGGCCTCGTGCCCGGGCCGCTCGTCACCTTGGAATACAAGGAGGCACCGCAGTTGCCGAAGTGGCAATATTGGGCAACAACAGCCGCACTGGTCTCCGCTGTCGCTATGGGATGGAAGCTGCATGCGTTGCTGCTCCGGTGACGGGCGCGCGAGCGGGATCGGATTTCACTTTTGCCGGGAGTCATCTTGAAGGCGAAGCCGGGATCGAGATTCTTGCTCTCGAGCTTCCCATGCCAGTTGTCCATGTACCACCGCGCGTTGCGCACCACCGACACTCGCCCACCTCGCCGTCGAAGCTGTCGTGCGCATGCCCATATACCCGCGGCACCGGCAACTGGAAGAGAGTTCGGCCGGCATCTCGCGAATGAAGCCGCCGGACGACCAGTCCTCGGCGAACCGCAGCGCCAGTGAATGGCGATGCGGCGCGTGGTGGGGCATCACCACCGTGGGCCGTCGAACGGCTCCGCGAGTTCGCAACGCAGCCAGGCGCGCGGAGAACTTCGTGTCCGCGATTCCGGCAACGACGGGCCATGCCGGCAGGCGCATAGGGGCGGTTTTATCTTCGAAAGCAACAACCTCTGGGTGCCGCCGCAAAATCGTGGCCGCAAAAGCGGCGCTGTCGAAATCACTGACGGTGATCGTGCGGAGGACCTTGGCTTCGTGATCGCCATGTTCCGAGCAGAAGAAGTCCGGCACTCTGCTGCCCGCGTGCTTCTCGCGCACAGTCGCATCGTCGAAGGCCATATTTTTCTGCGCTCCAGGCTCTCGGGCCCAAGGGTTCGAGGTTTGCGGATATTGCGATGCCGCCGGTTCAGTCGGATGGCCCGAAACCCCGGCGTTGCGGCCAGTTCTTCCACCACATAGGCGCCATTGAGATCGTTTCGGCGGGTCTGGTCATCAAGACCGAGGCGTTTCAAGGCTTGTCCGATCTCCTCCATGACTCCAAGGGTCGGAGATCGGTAATCCAAGATGCTTCGATGCGGGGCTGCGCGGAGTACATCCGGGCCCGCGAAGCCACAAGAGCGCCTCGCTCTGCTCAGTTCATTCCCCCGATGGCCACCCCAAACTGCTCCACTTATGGCCGGTCAAACTGCTCCAGGCAGGACGGTCGGATTATGACGATTCGGGCGTGATGGCGATGCGCGCGGCGGCCTCCTTCAGGCGGTAGCTTTTGCCCTCGAACTCCAGCATTGCGCAGCGGTGCATGAGCCGGTCCAGGATGGTGGTGGCCATGGTGGCGTCGGCGAGGTACTTTCCCCAGTCCTGCACCACCCGGTTGGAGGTGATGACGATGGCGCGACGCAACTTGTAGCGCTGGTGCACGATGGCCTGCAAGAGTTCGGCGCTCACGTCGGCAATGCGCCGGGCCAGGAACAGGTCATCAAGGACCAACAGGTCCGGCTCGATCCAGCCCTTGAGCTGTTCGGCCTGCTGCGCCGTGCTGGCCAGCCCATATCGGGCGAACTCGGTGTCGGCCTCCACGTAGCGCACGTCATAGCCGGCCAACGTGGCCTGGTAGGCCACCGCCTTGGCCACATGGCTCTTGCCGGTGCCGGGCTTGCCGACGATCAATGCGTTGGCCCCCTCGCCGATGAACTTCAGGGTGTGCAGCTCGAAGCAGGCGTTGCGCGGCAGCTTGGGATTGAAGCGCCAGTCGAAGTCCGCCAGCGTCAGGCGTTCGGCCAGGCCTGAGCGCTTGAAGCGGCGCTCCATCAATCGCGAGCGGCGCCGGTCGAGTTCGTCTTGCAGCATGGCGGCCAACGTCTCCAGGAAGGGCTGCTGGGCGGCCTGGGCCTGCATCACGCGGGTGGACAGCGTGTCGGCGATGCCGGACAGGCGCAGCTCGCGCAGGGCGCGTTCGATCTCGGTCATGTTCATGGCTGGGCGATCTCAGTGGTGGGGGTGGGAGAGGTTGTGTCGCCCGAGGTGGCGGTGGCGGCGTGGGCGAACAGATCGCCGTATTCGTCGGCGCTGCGGATGAGCGCGTGCTGCTGGGTGAGCGTTGACGCCGACTGTGTCGGCGTGCCGGCCTGCAGGGCGGCCAGGGCGTCGGCCACCAGCCGCTCGGTGAGCGCCTTGACGTGGCGGTAGCTGTGCACGCCTTGCTCCATGGCGCCCGCACAGGCCGCGTCGATAAAGTGGTTCGGGTAGCGCTTGGCCAGGTTGACGATGCCCCACAGCTTGCGCTGGCCCACGCGCCCCTCGATGGCGAACAGCATCTGGCACAGCCGCGAGGCCTGCGCCCCGATGGCTCGGGCCTGGGCCAGGATGTAGCGCGTCTCGCGCGAGGGGTTGAACACCCGCTCGGCCATGGGCAGCACCACGCTGCCGGGGCGATCGACCCGCTCGTGGGTGCGCAGCAAGGCTTGCGTGCGCAGCTCACGGATCTCGATGCGCCGCTCGAACAGCCGCACCAGCACCTTGGAGCCAATCGGGGCCGGACGAGCGGCGTAGCTGCTGTGGTCGATGCGCACGCAGCTGTCGTCGCAGACCGTGCGCTGCACCTCGGTGAAGTACTGCATGCGCGTGGCCGGCAGCGGCTGCAGGTGGGCGCGCTCCTCCTCGAACATGGCCTGCACCTGACGCCGCTCGGCGCCGTGGATGCGCGAGGCGGCCCACCTGGACTCCCAGTGTTCCAGGAAGGCGTTCTGCTCTTCGATGGTCTCAAAGCGCCGGCCCTTGAGCGCGGTGGCCTGGGTGTGTTGGATCGCGTTCTCCACCGTCCCCTTGCGATTCGGATCCCGGACCCGGGCCGGGTCGGCCACCACCTCGTAATGAGCGAGTGTGGCCGCGTAGACCGGATTGAGCGCGGGCTCGTACAGGTCGGGCTTCAAGACGCCTTCCTTGAGGTTGTCGAGGACGACGTAGTGGGTGGACCCGCCGAAGTAGGCCCAGGCCTGCTCGTGCAACTCAGCCCAGACTTGCTGGCTGGATTTCCAGACCACGCGGCGGAAGCTACGCCGCGAGTAGCGCAGCGTGGCCACGAACAGGCGGGGTTTGCGCCAGCGCTCGGTGCCCGGCATCCGCGTGGGGGCGCCTTCACCGTAGTCGACCTGCATCTCCTCGCCGGGCGCAAAGCTCAGACGATCAAACTGCTCGGGCTCCTTGTGGCGAAGCTGGGCGCAGAACCGTTTGACCGAGTTGTAGGCGCCGTCAAAGCCGTGCAGGTCGACCAGGTCCTGGTAGATGGCGGTGGCGTTGCGGCCCAGGCGCAACTGGGCGTCGATGAAGGCGCGGTGGGGTTCGCACTTGGAGGTGGCCAGCGGCGGCGCTACCGGCCCGGAAGTCGGTGGCCAGGGTGGAGCAGTTTGACTGGGAGGGTCGGTGGCCACCCCGGGGCAGTTTGCCGGATCGGCGGCGAAGCGCTGCTGGTAGGTCCGGATGGTGTGGCGCGAAATGCCGGTGATGCGTTCGATCTCGCGCTGGGTGGCGCCGCCCTTGAGCAGCGTCCAGATGGTGGTTTGCAGATGTGGCTTCAAGACGTTCACTCCGTTGTTCCCTCGCTCAGAGGGGGTGGAAATTAACGTCCTGCCTGTCGGGCTTCGCGGTGCCCGACGCACCGTGTTCAATGCGTCAGATCACCGTGGCCAGGGTGGAGCAGTTTGGGTGGCCATAAGTGGGGCACTTTGGGTGGCCGCCGGGGGTTCATTCGGCGCGTGTGCGTGACGGGCAAATTCGAATAACCGTCCGGATCATCGATCCACCGCTGAATCGCTGCACGCGGCCATCCGCAGGCGCGCCCTCCCAGGTGCACGGGAGGCGGGAACTTGCCGTCGGCGATCCTTCGGTACACGGTCGTGCGGCTCAGGGCGGTGATCCGGATCACATCGGGCATGCGAAAGAATGCAGGACCGGCCGCGGGCTGAAAATCAACATCGCCGCGGTTGGCATCGGGTTCGATATGCATGACAAATCCTCGAAATGGAGCCCGACCTTCAAGGCGGCTTCGTTTGGAGATATGTGCCTTTCCTTGGAGAGCCCGGACAGAACCAAACGCCGTGCACAGGGCAACGCAGCAGCGCCGGCCCATCACACGACACCAGCAAGCGCCTACCCTCCCCATCCCGGGACGGTGTCCTCCGCAGGATTTCGGCGAGCGTGCAATCAAGCCAGCAGGCGGTCAACTGACAGTTCTGACAGGTCTGTGGGAACGTCCGATGGGCTGCGCCCAAAGCCGATGGCAATGGCTTGGTGTCTCAATTGCTATGCCCTGCTCCAGGCGAGCCAAGCTGGCGCGGCGCCATCGGCATGTCCTGTTCTTCGTCCCGACCGAAGGGCAAGTAATCGATCTCGTCGACCACGAGCAGCTTCGGGTCAAGAACCGCCCGGTTGAAGTATTCCCTCAGTCGGTTCTGTGCCTCGGCCGCCGTCAGCTGCATCATCAGATCGGCCGCCGTATTGAAGCGTGCCTTGGGCCACGCCATGACGGGGCACTGGCACAGCGCCAGCGCGATGTACGTCTTGCCCACGCCGCCGGGCCCGAGCATCACCACGCTACGCTCTCGACACGCTCGACGAAGGCCAGGTGGCCCCACATGATGATCTGCGCCTTGGGTGCTCCGCGTCATCCGGCCAAGGTCGACGCCGCACGCGCGCCTCTTCTCCGCGCTCTGGCGAGAGATGCCGCACGGCCACTCACCGGACATGCGGCTGGGGCGGACTGGCGGGCGCGTGCTCGGGCGCATGGCTCTTCTCGGCCTCTCTCCAGCGGTCGGCGATCCACTGCGCATCGGTCTGCACCGCGGGCATGCGCGCAGTGAAGCGATCCACCTCGGCTGCCAGATTGGCCTCGCCGTGTCTTCGAAGCGCATCCGCTGTGGTGCGCCAATCTGCGACCACCGCCCGCCGGGTATTTCGCATCTGCTCTTGTCCGTCAGCCGCGGCGCCCCGCCCCGACCTCAGAGCCTGGAGCAGGTTCTCCAGCTTCGCGCGCATGAAGGTCGAGGTCTTCGGCTGTCGATGCCCGGTCCGGTCGCTGGGCGACAGTTGGCCGAATGCCCGAAGCGCGCGCAGCCGATGATGGATCGCATCCCTGTAGGGCTTGCGGGTCTGCCCTCGCACCTGTCGCGGTGTGGCATTGGCCGCCACACCCTGCTCGCGCATCAGTGCGGCGAACTGCTCGCGCCATTGCCGCAATGTCTCCTTGCGGGTGTAGAGGCGCTGGCCAGGCTCGAACTCGTGCTCGCACTTGACCACTAGGTGCACATGCGGGTGCGGCTGATCGGTGTGCAGCACCATGGCGTAGCGATATTGGAGCGCGAAGTTCTCGCGCGCAAAGACGCGGGCGGCAGCCCGTACCTTGTCCGGCGACGTGCCGGCGGGCATGGACAGAACGATGTTGTGGACCAACTTCGCACGCGTGTCTTTCTGCCCCGGAGCGGGTTTCGGCTTGTGCTGGCTTCGGCAGAGCTCCAGCTGCCAGTCGGCCGTGATCTCCTTGGGAGCACCCCGGCCCTGCGGCATCAGCCCCTCGTCGGTTTCGATCGGCAGCTTGCCATGCCGGCCGATGTAGCGCAGATGGGCCTCGACGCCGCCGACATCCCGGCCGCCGCCGGAGACCTTCACCATCACCTCGGGCGTGCGCCCCACGGTGCGCTGGATCTGCGCGATCTGGTCGGCGCCGAGGCGCAGCGTGCCGCCCGGTCCACGCCGACCGTAGCTCACGATGTCCAGGGTCATGTCGCGCGGCGCATCGGCCGCGCCGGGGCTGCTTCGGCTTGCGCGCATCCTCTGTTCAGGCATGGGCCCTCCCGCCGCCGGTCTCCCAGCTGATGAGGTTGCGGCGCACGATGGCGGCCGTGGCTTCGCGTGCCACCTCGACTTCCTGACGGACCGACGCGATCGTTTCGCCGAGGTCCGACGCCACCGGCCCGGGCAGCGTGTTCGGCATGCCGAACATTCGAAGCTGCCGCCCCAACGCGGCGAGCCGGGCGGCGGTCACCTTGATCTGGTCCAGTTCGTTCGGCGGCAGCACGGCCGCGATACGCACATGGTTGTGGATCAGCAGGGCGAGGTAGCTGGCGGTCTTCATTCCACGGGCATGGGCGCGACGCGCCGCCAGCGCGCGATCGCCTTGGCGAAGTCGCAGCGTGATGCGGTCCGCCGCGCCGGGGCGGTTTTCCGATTCGTCTGGAAATCGCTGTGCACCCGAGCCCGGCGAGATGTCGCCGTGAGTCTTGAGGACCTCGTCGACCATCTTCGCGAGCAGGCTCGACGCACTGAGATGATGACGGGCGGCCAGCGCGGCGAAGCGCACCCTCGTCTCGGGCGGCACCCGGGTGGCGATCACGCGGCTCGATCGAGAGGTCTTGGTCATTGCAACGCCGTCGCTGTTAACAATGTCTGACGGCAGTCTATCCTGCCCTCATAGCCGCACAAGGACTTTGCCCTCGGAATTCCAGCGTCGAGCTCACCTCGCCGTTTCGCCGATTCCGGAGCGTTGCCGTCGATCGACAGCGCGAAGACCACCATCAATGTTCGGCATGCCGAACATTACGGAAGTAGACGGAACGATCCCGCCCTCATAGCCGCACAAGGAGGTTGCCCTCGGATTCCAGCGTCGAGCTCACCTCGCCGTTTCGCGGCTCCGGAGCGTTGCCGTCGATCAACAGCTCGAAGACCACCATCAATGTTCGGCATGCCGAACATGACGGAGGTAGACGGAACGATCCCGCCCTCATTGCCGCACAAGGACGTTGCCCTCGCCATTCCAGCGTCGAGCTCACCTCGCCATTTCGCCGCTTCCGGAGCGTTGCGGTCAATCGCAGTTCGGAGCCCTCCATCAATGTTCGGCATGCCGAACATTACGGAGGTAGACGGAACGATCCCGCCCTCATAGCCGCACGAGGACTTTGCCCTCGAAGTTTCGACGTCGTCCTGCGACTGCCGCGTCCAGACTACCGAAACCGACATCCGCCCCATTCGCACAGCGAGCCCACGACCGCTGCATGAATTTCCTCACGGCGCCATCAAGCAGAAGACCTCCGCTGTTGCGACCGTTTGAGACTTTCTGGGTGTTCGGCATGCCGAACATCCAGAAATAGAGCCGAACACAGAGGTGAATTCGGCACGCAGCGAATTCGCGGGGGAAGCATCGAATGGGCATCCGCGTCGCCCCGCTGCGCGGCAGCGTCGCCAAGAGCAGTCTACTCTCGCAGCGTGAACACCACTGACAGGTAAGAGACCGGCTGGGTCTGAATGGCCTCGATCCCATGCAGTGCGGTTGCATCGAACAGCAGCGAATCCCCTGCCCTCACCTCCGCAGTCCTGCCGCCATAGCGGTAGCGGACCTCCCCGGACAAGAAGTACAGGAACTTGAGGCCTGGATGCTGGAAGGTCACATAGGGATCGGCGCCGGGCAGCAGCGTGACCAGGTAGGGCTCGACGAACAGGTTGCCCGACAGCAGGTGGCCCAGCAGCTCGTAGCGGTAGTCCGCCACCGCGCCGATGCGATCGACCAGGACACCATGTCCTGCGCGCACATGGCAGAAGTCCGTGCGCCGCGCCTGGTCCCCGAAGAACCGCGACGCCGGCACCCCGAGACCATTCGCGAGACGCTCCAGGGTCTCCACCGAAGGCGAGACCAGACCGCGCTCGATGCGCGAGAGCATCGAGGCAGAAATCCCCGAGGTCTTGGCCAGTTCGCCGCCAGACACCTCGGCCGCCATGCGCAGTGCCCTCACCTGCGTCCCAATGCGTACCGCGGACAGGCTGCGCACGACCGGCGCCGGCTGCCGCGGCCGGACACGCGTCACCGACGCTGGCAGGCGCAACGGCCGAACCGTTGGCAGAGGCGAAGCAAGCTCTCTATGGGCCATCTTGAATCTCGCACATGAGAATGGTCAGTGAGCACCTTGTGCAAAGCATTCGGGGACGAGTGCGACACGCAATAACTCGTCATATACTTTGTAGCTCTATGCCATTCTATATGTGGCAATCGGGCGGTGCCAAGCCGCCGCGTTCCTCCTGTTCCGCCACCCAACTTTCCGCGCGCCTTTCGGACTGCGCGGGTCGCGGTAGGCATTCCGCAGGAGGCCTTCGACACCGTCTCATCTCGGACTTACGTCAGCATTCTTGAGAGAGGCGTGAATGTTCCCACGCTCACGAAGATCGATGCTCTGGTTCGGGTTCTGGGCCTGCACCCGTTGACTGTGCTCACGCTCGCCTACGCAAGTTCGCCGTCGTCCGAAGAAATCGGCAAACTCCAGGAACTGGTGGCAGGAGAAATCGCGAGCCTCGGGTTGTCGGCGTTCTCTCCGAACTCGTTACCCAGAGGCAAGACTCGCCGCACCAAATAGGAAGTTTGGGCATGCGTGTCAAGCAGATCGAAGATCTTCCCATGGCCACCAGCGCTGAGCTGTACCAACTCAGCTGGGTCATCGAGCAACTCATGGCCGACCCCAGGCGCATCGTGCAGGCGCGCTCGCAGTTGCACATGGGCCAACTGGTGAAGTACTGGGACTGGGGCACCGGCAAGCTGCGTGAGGCTCGCATCGCGGCGATGAAAGACCGGCAGGTCACGCTGCTCGACGAACAAAGCAAACAGCGCTTCAGCGTGCTGTACGCGGCCGTCGTGCCTGTCGATGATCAGCAGGCAGGCACGTCATCCTCACCGGCGCATGCCGCGCCGCTGAGGCCGCCGCCGGAGATCCACCACAAGCAGGACTTCCGCGTCGGCCAGCGTGTGAGCTTCACCGACCAAGGCCTGAAGCGGCATGTCGGAGAAATCGTTCGGATCAACCAGCGCACGGCCACGGTTCACTGACGGACGCTCGTGGCGAGTCGCCTTCGCTCTGCTCCAGCACATCGTCGACGTCGCACCTTAAACCCGTCGATCGTCAACGACGGCCCTGAGCGGGCTACTACCCAGAAACATTGATGCCAACGAAGTATCTACAACGTCATACTCTCTGCCACACGGCCGCCGACGATTGTGACTGGCGCCCGCTCCAATTCAAGCGTAGTTGAAACACTTGCATCTGCATCTGCATCTGCGCATCAAAACAGGCCTTCATTCGGCACGGTATCGGCGTCGGTCCGATATCCCATCGCTCGGTATCCGCGCTGACGCTTATCCCACATACGCAGCAACGCTGGATGGCCGGTGTCCACGAAGTCGATGATCCGCACGTCGGCCTTGCTGACGTGCTCCCGGTGCAGGCGGCCGGCGTACTGCTGCAGCGTCCCTTTCCAGGACACCGGCATGGCGAGCACCAGCGTGTCCAACGGCGGGTGGTCGAAGCCCTCGCCAACTAACTTGCCGGTCGCCAGGAGGACCCGCGGTGCGTCGGGCGCCAACGCATCAAGGCCTGCCACCAGCGCCGCACGCTGCTTTCTGGACATCCGGCCATGCAGTACGAAGAAGTCCGGCCCCAGGCCGCCGAGGGCTGCTTCAATCGCGTTGAGATGTTCCGTGCGCTCCGTCAGCACCAGTATCTTGCGCCCCTGCGCGAAGGCATCGCGCACCTCGGCTGCGATGGCTTCAGTCCTCGCCTGATCGTTAGCCAGATGCCGGAATACATTCTGGATGCCGGCATCTTGCGGCAAATCGATCCGGGCATGGCGGGACCGCGGCACCACCTCCAGATCGTGCGGCGCCCCGGCCGGCGTGGCCGCCGTGTGACGGATCGGCCCGCACTGCATGAAGATGATCGGCTGCTGCCCGTCGCGTCGGAACGGCGTGGCGGTCAGGCCGAGCACGTATTTCGCCTTGGTCCGCTTCAGGATGGCGTCGAACGAAACCGCGCCGACGTGGTGGCACTCGTCGACGATCACGTGGCCGTAGTCCTCGACCAGCGGGTTCACCTCACCCCGGCGGGACAAAGACTGCATCACGGCAATGTCGATCCTGCCGGTCGGTTTGGCCTTGCCGCCGCCAATGGTGCCGACCACGCCCGTACCGACGCCCAGAAAGGTCTGCAGCCGCTCCTGCCATTGCTTCAACAGTTCCGTGCGATGCACCAGTATCAGCGTGTTGACGCCTTTCTCGGCGATCATCGCCGCGGCGGTGACTGTCTTGCCAAAGGCGGTCGGTGCGCACAGCACCCCGGCATCGAACGGCAGCATCGCAGCGACGGCGGTCTGCTGGTCTTGACGCAGATTGCCGACGAACGACACGTCCAGCGGCTGGCCCTTGAAGCGCTCGTCTCGCAGCTCACACGTGATGCCGTTCTCGCGCAACAGCGACAGGGAGGCATCCAGACACCCGCGGGGCAAGGCGATGTGTTGCGGATAATTCTCGGCACAGCCGATGACCCGTGGCTTGTCCCACACCGACACCCGCATCGCCTGCGCCTTGTAAAACTCGGGGTTCTGGAACGCCGCCAGACGGATCAGTCGATTGGCGAGGGGCTGAGGCAGTTGCGCCTTCTCGAAGTAGATCAGGTTGGCCACGGTCATCGTCAGCGAGCGGGGCATGGTTCCGGGCAGCTTCTTCGACGCGGTGCCTTTGCGCTTCCAGGGCGTGGCCAGATCCTCGTCGTCAATGAAGGTGATATCCAACGGATGGATGCCACTTGTGGCCCGCAGGATGGTCGGCTCGATGTCGTGTGCGGCCATCGGCCGGAGGGAAGCCAGGAACGCCCACTGGTCCGGGTAGGGACGCTGCTCAGCGTCGACGAAGACGCTGTAGCCCCTTTCGCGCGGCCCCTTCTGCAGGGGCAAGGCGATCAGGTTACCAAGGCCGCCTCTGGGCATCGTGTCCTGATTCGGAAACAGTCGGTCGTAGGACGTGAGCCGGAGCTGCCGCGTGCGCGCGCAGGTGTGGCTGATGATGGCTGTGCCGAGGCGACGGGCATCGCGCGCCGGCACGCGAGCGGCAAAGAACACCCAGGCGTGGGCCCCTTGGCCGGAGCGCGAGACCTCCAGCGCTGCTGGCACGCCCAGTTCCGCGCAAGACTGCATGAACGCCTGCGCATCGTCCCGCCATTCGGCCTCGTCGAAGTCGACGGCCAGGAAATGACAGCTGTCGTCCTCCAACAGCGGATACACCCCGACCGTATGCTCGCCAGCCAGGTGCTTGTAGATCACCGCGTCCGACAGCGGGACGAGCAGACGATTGCCGCAGTCTCCGCACTTGATGCGGGGCTTCTCGCACACCCCGGTGCGCCACTCATTCGCGCAAGCCGGCGCGTAGCCCGACTTGCCGGTGGTCTTGCTCTCCCATCGGACGGGAAACACATCGGTACGACCGCGGAAGAGCCGGCGGAAGATAGCGACTTTCGCGTCAGTGGACAATCTCGAGGACTCGACGGGCGATGGGGACGGCTGCTGCCGCGACCGCCATTCGATGCCGTGCGATTCGAGCAGCGCGATCAGCCGGCTGTTCTCCGCGCGCAGCTTGGTGAGTTCATCGGGGTCCGCCATCGAATCCACGCTCGGCCAACAGGTCGTCCATGTTATCGCCAACGCCATATCCCAGGTTGTGGCCGAGGCGTCGGACAGCATCCAGACGACCCAATAAGGCGGACCTGCGTCCTTCGGGCAGAGCGTCCATGACTTTCAACGCCTGCCCGAACATCCGCACCACGGCATTGAAGTAGCCTTCGTCCTGCACGCCGAGATCGTTGCTGAAGCCCACCGCCCGCTCGCAGAAGAACACCATCAGCTCGGCCAGGCTCTCCGGCTGGCCGACGGCCTTCTTGTAATCCGCGATGGCCTTCTTGGCCTTCGTGACCGAGGTGTCCTGGTTCTTAAACACGTCGGGCCACAACCAGCGGTCGATGGTTGCCTTGTACGGTTTCAACACATCGTCGCCGAGCCCCAAGCGCGCGTGCAGGAAGGCTTGGTTATCCTTGCTGGCGGCGTAGAGGTCCTGCACCAGGCCGATCAAGCCCGGGCGGTCAAAGTCGGCAAGCTTGTCCTTGACGTCGCTCCAACTCAGCGCTTTCCTCGTACCCATGCTCACGCATTCTCCGGCTTCAGCAGCTTCGTGGCGGCATCTTCCAGCGCCAGCACGCGGCCTCGTTCTGCACAAGCAAATGGCAGCAAAAAATCGGCGTCAAGCCAGCAACGCCGGGTTGCCGTCAAACCGGGCCCGCCCCTGCGCTGCATGTGCGTTGGCATAGCCTCAAGCCGCAACGCGATGGGCGGTCTCGCCGTCATCTTTGAATCGCATCCGCCAAACGGGAACACGAAAGCCCATGTCCTCCTCGACCAGTTCAGAGGCCAGGATTTCGCCGAGATCACCGGAGCGCGCGCGCTTCGACTGAGGCAGCAGTGCCCTCAGAATTTCGGAGGCGCCGTCGTATCCGAGGCGGGCAACATCGTCAGCCTGGTCGTCGTGCGTCCTGACGGTTTCGCCCAGCTGCGTAAGAACGGCTGCACGGCCGCTATCTTTTTCCAAGCACGTTCGGAATGTCTTCCTCTTGCTTTTGTCCTCGGTGCCAGCGCACCAAGCCTTGAACAATGCCATGTCTCCTCCTCCGTTCTTTGTGAGTTCCGGTCAGACTGGCTGCTCATCGATCCGCTCCGCTTGACTTCTCGCCCGTCATCCCGCCGCCTGCGCAGGCAGTTCAATTTCGTATGCTTGGGCGATACGGGCGACCAGTTCGGCGACGGCGACGTTGCCGAGCTGCAGCGTTTTCGGGTCGATGGACGTGTCGGCAGCAACGGCAACAAGGAACCGCGTCATGTCGGCGCTGATCTTTTCGTCGACCGCGATGCGTGTGGCGGGCGCGAGCAGTTGTGAAAGGCGCAAAACATCGTTGAGGTGCTTGCGCACGTCCTTGGCGTCCACCTTGGCGCCCTGCTCTTTTCGCGCCGTGAGTTCCAGCCACGCGACGGCCTTGAGCGGGATCAGGCAGTCTTCGCCGACCCAGGGCAGGCCATCGACTTCGCGGCGCCCAGCCATGATGAATGCGTAGTAGACCTCGTCCAGCAAGATGGCAGACAAGCTGGAGACGGCTTCGTCGAGTGGTATCGGTGTCAGCTGACTGCCCTCAGCCGGTTGCAACCCGTCGGGGGCTCTCGCGAACAGCTCGACCATCGCCGGGTAGCGGGCATCAGCGGGCTTCTGGAACCGATAGAAGATTGGTTTCCGGTGTCGCTGGCCTGGCGGATTTCATAGCCACCGTCCTCGACGAATTTCCAGAAGGCCTCACCAAATGCCGGGGTCAGCGCCTCCACATGCAGGACGATGTCCAGGTCCTTGGTGGCGCGGAATTCCAGCCCGGCCTCCTCCATCGTCAAGGTCGCGGCCGTGCCGCCAATCAGGACGTACTGGTCGACGTATGCCGCAAAGCGCTCCTGGAAAGTATCCAAGCCTCTCACCATGGAAGTTGTCCTTTCAGTTCATCCAGTGCGAGCTGGATTCGGTCGTCGGCGTTCTTCTGCAGGCTGAGCGTCAGCGAGAGCGGGTCCACCGTGTTGGCGTCTGGCACCAATGCCGGGCTGTAGCTCCACAGCTGCCATTCCTGGGCGCCCGCTTCGGGCTCAGGCAACTCGCGAACGCCGGCATCCGTCGCAGCCTTCCAGTCGGCGGCGGTCAACGCAAACACCGGCCATTTCGGCTCGGTCAGCATGGAATAGCGCGCGAGCGCGCTCAGACCCGCGAGGCGGCCGGGCCGGCGTGCAACGGTGCCATGGGCGGCCACCCAGACCGTACGCCTGACCGGCGTCCGCAGTGCGGGCTTCGCACGCTCCCAGACCTGCTCCGGCGGGAGTTCCATTCGCAGCCAGCGCGAGCGGCCGACCGTGTATGCCGTCGCCAGCCCGGCCGCAGTCAGTTCCTTGACCGCGCGTGACTGTGTCATGGGCGTGTAGCCCAAGGCGACTGCGATCTCGGAGGGCTGCCAATCGGATTGCCACGGCTGGCGCAGCAAGGCAGTGATCAGCATGGCTTGCGCGGAAGGGCTCAGCGCTTCCGTGGCCGGCGCGCGCTGCCGAAAATACTCGCGCAGGTCCAGGCCCAGGTCCGGCAGATAGAGTTGGTTGCCCGGCACGATGAACGGGACTTTTTGCTCGATCAAGCGTCGACGGTCGTAGGAGGCCAGTGCATCGGTGACGTAGACCGCCGGCTGACCGGCCATGGCCTGGACCTTGTTCAGCCAGGTCCGGACTTCGCTGAGGGACTGCTTGGCCTGCGCGCGCCCGATCGCCAGGACAAGGGGCTGCCCCAGCAGTTCGAGCTCGCCGAACTGGAAGGCATCGCGAAGGAAGTATGGCAGTTCGTTGGCACGTGCCCACGGCTTCACGGCTGGCGCTTCAATGCCCAGGACCTCGTGGAGGTAGCGCACAACGGCGGTCGCGAGGGTTGGCAAGGCTCATCCTGAATAACTCTAATCCCGCACTATAACATATGCACTGTTATCGTGCAAACCGGCGTTATCATGGCGCTGTTGACTGTTCCCGGCCCCATGCCGAGCCGTCCGAGAAACCAGACATAATCGGAACGAGGACTCGCTATTCCCTCGCACAATTCCTGACCCGGCGCTTGCGCGTGGCAAACGTGCGACATGACGACAGGCCTCAGTTTTTGTCGGTATTTTTGTAGGTACCCGATGCCACCAGAACCGCCAGAAGCGAGCGCCCACGCGGTTTCTAGCCAAATATTCGATCCCCTCCGGGGCCACTTCTCTGCTCCACGAGCAACCACGACAAACCGCTGAGATTCCTCCCAGCAAAGGAAGGCAGCGGAGTCCTGCGCGACGGAAAGCAGCTTGATCGTTCTCTCCGCTTGCGTCGCGAGTTAGTTATTACCCATATGTAATACCAAATGTGTACAACTTTTCTCGCTGACGCCCTCTGATCCACCCATGGCAGAGGGAGAGTTCTCCACCGTTGCGGTGGATAAGGCGGTGCACAAACACGCGCGCATGGCCGGAAAGCGTTGCCACGGCTGAGTTGGGGCATGGCGCCCGGAAATGCAGCACCTCGCCGTCTCCGAGCCCTGTCACGTCGTGGGCAGCGGCAGCGAGGACATTTGTCTCCCCGAAAAAGGTGCGTACCGCTCATGCACGCGTGCGGCGCAATTCCTACAGTGGCTTCACGGCGAAACGCTTTGATCCAAGACAGGCAAACAAGCGGCGCCGGTTGTTCACCTCACTGGAGAACGCACATGGAACGCAGCCAGCTGCCCGGAAATTGCTTCTTGGTTCTCGTGTACCTGCTCGCGCTGCTTGCTTTGTGGCTCAGCAATTGAGGCGGGCCAACGTAGGAAATCCACCGTCAGCAAGAGGCGCCAAAGCGACATGGCACCGGCGCCTTGCAGGTTCAGGCTGGGTTCATGGCAACCCAACAAGAGCAGCGCAAGCAAGGCGACATCGGCCGCCGCCTGATGTGGATCCTGCTGGCCGTCATTGCGGTCATCGTGGTGGCGGTGCTTTTCTTCTACGGCATCACCGATCCATCGAAAGGACCGGGCAACGTTCCTGCCAGCGGCGCCGCGGCACCGGCCCAGGAGAGCACCAGTCCATCCAGATCGCGCTAGGAAGAAGACCGCTTTCGAAGGCCGGCCCTGCGCTACCCGTATGCCAAGGCCTATGCCGAACGTGGAATCGATAGGCTGCATCGGCCGGGGTATCTTCCGCACCGGACCGGCGCGCAACAATGCGCGCGCTTGTTACCCCATCACCTTCAGGTCGGGAGCCGTAACGTGGCGCATACGCTTTTCAAGCAGATCCTCATGACGCAGCTGCCGGCGCGGTTTCACAGTCCGTCTGAAATAGACCGGCTCAAGGACCTGCGCGATGCCGGGTACATCAAGGTGGCGTTCGCGCCATCGCAAGGCGCGGCACCGCCCTCTGCAACGGTGCACGAGGTCACCAACCTGGGACGCGCTGCCGCGCGCTACTTCGGATCGGGCGAGGGGCCGCGTCCCGACCTGCCTTCGGTCGCCTTCGCGCTTCCCTGCCGGCACAACCCGGCCGGTTGATCTCTCTCCGACGGCTCGCCCGCCATCGCATGAAGGCTTACATCGCTTCGCGCGAGCGGCTGTCGCGGCATGCCACGGCCCTCTGCAATCGTTGCACCATGCACACCATGGACACCCGACCGATCTTTCCTTCCTGGTGGCGCGCCGGCGCGCTCGCCTATACGGCCGCGGGCTTGGTGTGCGTTGTTTCGAGCGCGGCCTTTCCGGACAGTGAGACGGCCATGCTGGCGGCTATCGCGGGGGCCTTGCCCTGGTCGCTCGCCCTGCTGACGCTCTATCTTGCGCCGGGCGTGGCGCAGACCGCGCTGCTCCTGCTGGCCGGAGGCTGGGCCGTCAACGCGGGGTTCTTCTGGTGGCTGGCGCTGCGGCGCCCGGCGCACCGGCTGCCGGCGCAGGACGACTGACGACGCATCGCCGCAAGCCTTTCGGTGCGATCATTTCGCCATTCGTTCATCGCGCCGATGCGCGCCCCGCACTCCGAAGGTTTTCCATGCTTCCTGATTCGCAAGTCAACCAACCGCTGATCGGAATTGCCGGCGGCCGGCAGTCGCTCGACACGCCGGCGCTGCTGCTCGACCTTGGCGCGCTGACGCGCAACATCGAGCGCATGGCCGCCTTTGCCAAGGCGCGCGGCGTCGGGCTGCGGCCGCACGTGAAGACGCACAAGTCGGTGGAGATCGCGCGCCGCCAGGTGGCCGCGGGCGCCATCGGCGTGAGCTGCGTCACGCTGGGTGAGGCCGAGGTCATGGTCAAGGCCGGCATTCCGGACGTGCTGATCACCTCCCCGGCCGTCACGCCGAGCAAGATCGCGCGCGTGGTCAAGCTTGCCAGGCTGGCAGGCCCCGGCGGAATGATGGTGGTGGTGGACGACCCGCGCAATGCCGCGGACCTGGCCGCCGCCACGCTCGGCCTGCCGCATCCGCTCGAGGTGCTGGTCGACTACGGCGCCGGCTACAACCGCACGGGCGCGGCCAGCGAAGCGCAGGTGCTCGAGCTTGCACGCCGCATCGCAGCCGAGCCGCGCCTGAAGCTGCGCGGGCTGCAGGCCTATGCCGGCAACCTGCAGCACATCGTCGACCGCGAGCAGCGCAGCGCCGCCGCGGCCAGCCTGCGCGAGACCATCGCGCGCATCGTCGCGGAGGCCGAGCGCAACGGCATTCACTTCGAGATCGTCACGGGTGCGGGCACCGGCACGCACGACCTCGATGCACAGCGCGACGCCTTCACCGAACTGCAGGCCGGCTCCTATGTGTTCATGGATGCGGAATATGCGCAGGTGCTGCAAGCCAGCCCCGGGCAGCCTTCACCCTTCGAGGTGTCGCTGTTCGTGCAGACGGCGGTGGTGAGCACCAATGCGGCGGAATGGGTCACGGTGGACGGCGGCACCAAGTGCTTTGCGACCGACTGCGGCGTGCCGCTGGTGGCGCGCGGGGCCGATCCGGCGAGCCGCTACGCCTTCTTCGGCGACGAGCACGGCAAGCTGTTTTGCGCCGGGCAGCGGCCCGCGCTCGGCGACCGGGTGGAGTTCATCACGCCGCATTGCGACCCGACCGTCAACCTGCACGACGCCTACCACGTGGTCGACGGCGACACGCTGGTCGCCATCTGGCCGGTGGACGCGCGCGGCAGGCACTGAAGAAGCCCCGCATCGGGGCTGTCGCCCTCGTCAGGCGCGCGGCAGGGCTGCAAGGAAGGTCGATACGACGATGGCGGCCGCACGGTCCAGCTGGAGGACATCGGCCACCTCGAAGGAGTGCAGCGCACTGCGTACGCTGCCGCCAGCCGGCTCGCGGATTTCCACGAGCACTTCCGCTGCCAATTCGCGGTCGCTGCGCGGCTGGCCGTCGGGATGCATCACCCACTCGTCCACCTGGTCGAACGGGATGCTGCGGAAGACCGCGACGACGGGCAAGTACCTGTAGCGATCCTCGCCCACCAGCACGGGCAAGCTGAGGTTGCAGAAAAAAGTGGTCGACATGCAGAGCGCCGTCGCAATCAAAAGGATTAATTGTTAGGGAATGTGACCAAGACATCCACCTTTCCCGGCCCTTTTTCCTTTGCGAGACGTGATCTTCCTCACACAAATTGAAGCTTTGTGGCGAAGATCGCACACCCTACAAGGATACTTAATTCTTACATATCGCCAGCCGGATGTGACGGTTTGCCCGCTTTCTGCACCAAAAAGGCAAAAAAAGAGGCCGGAATCCGGCCTTTGGGGGTCCTCTTTGGGGCGGCTCAGGCCGACGAGCCGAACCGCGGCGGACGCCGTTCGATGTTGGCTTGCACGGCCTCCTTCTGGTTCGCGCTTCCGATCAAGGCCTGCTGCTCCACCGATTCGGCGATCAGCAGGTCGGCCGCGCTGTGCGACAGTGCCGCATTGAGCAGGCGCTTGCCCGCTCGGATGGCGTCGGGGCTCTTGCCCGCGATGCCGTGCGCCATCTGAAGCGCCTCTGCCAGCGGATCGGCCGCCAGCCGCGTGGCAAAGCCGAGCTGCAGTGCTTCCTCGCCCGAGAAGATGCGGCCCGTGAAGGTGAGCTCGCGCACGATGTCGCTGCGGGCAAGCTCGCGCATCAGCACCATGCCGCCCATGTCGGGCACCAGGCCCCACTTGATTTCCATCACCGACAACCTGGTGTCGGGCGCCACGATGCGGATGTCGGCCCCCAGCGCCACCTGGAGGCCGCCGCCGAAAGCCACACCGTGCACCGCGGCAATCACGGGCACCGGCACCTCGCGCCAGGCCATGGCCACGTACTGGGCTGCATTCGAAATGCCGTGCGTGCGTGCGGACAGGTCAGTGCCGCCCGCGGCCGCACCCAGCACCGCGCTGGCGGCGCCCTGCCCCATGCGCTCGAAGGAGGCCATGTCCAGGCCCGCGCAAAACGCCTTGCCCTGGCCCGAGATGACCACCGCGCGCACCGCGGCGTCGCCGCGCAGGGCCTCGCCCGCTTCGATCAGCGCGTCGAACATCGCGGGATCGAGCGCGTTCATCTTGTCCGCGCGTGCAAGCAGCAGTTGCACCACGCCGTCGGGGTGGCGGGTCCATTCGATTCGCTCGGCCATGGCAATGTCTCCTTCGGTTCCTGCGCCAGTATCGCCCGGCACGTGCGCTCGGCGATGATGGCGCCTGTCGCCTACCCAACACCCCTGGACCCATGCCCCTGGACCGCCGGATCTTTCTGCAATCGGGTGCCGCCGCCGTGGTGGCGCTGCTCCATTCCCAGGGCGCCAGCGCACCCGCCGGCCCGGGCCGGCCCATGCTCGGCTTCACCGCGGTGCCGGCGTCGCTGCGCGATGCGGTAGTGGTGCCGCCCGAATACGAATGGCAGCTGCTCTATCCCTGGGGTACGCCCACCGGCATCGCCGGGCAGCCGATGCCGGCCTTCGCGCCCGACGGCAGCAACAGCGCCGCCGACCAGGCGCTGCAGGCCGGCATGCACCACGACGGCATGCACTTCTTTACGCTCGCGTCGCCGGACCGCGGCCTGCTCGTGATGAACCACGAATACACCGACGAGCAACTGCTCCATGCGGGCGGCGGCAAGGAATGGACCGCCGAGAGGGTGCGCAAGTCGCTGCATGCGATGGGCGTCTCGGTCATCGAGATCCGCCTCACGCGGGGCGGCTGGCGCCAGGTGCGGCCCTCGCCCTACGCACGGCGCGTGCACGGGCAGACGCCCATGCGCATCGCAGGCCCCGCCGCGGGCGCGGTGCCGATGCGCACCGCCGCCAATCCGGCCGGCGACGAAGTGCTCGGCACCTTCGCCAACTGCGCGATGGGCGTCACGCCCTGGGGCACCTACCTGACCTGCGAGGAAAACTTCCACGGCTACTTCGGCGGCCCGAAGGAAGCAGCGAAGGACGCCACGCCCGCACAGCGCCGCTACGGCACGGTGCCGGGCTCGCAATGGGTGGAGTACTGGCGCTTCGAGGAGCGCTTCGACATGAGCCGGCATCCGAACGAGCCCCACCGCTTCGGCTGGGTGGTGGAAATCGATCCCTTCGACCCCGCGGCCAAGCCGGTCAAGCGCACCGCGCTCGGGCGCAAGCGCCAGGAAAGCGCGACCTGCACGCTTGCCAAGGACGGGCGCGTGGTCGTCTACATGGGCGACGACGCCAGGTTCGAATACATCTACAAGTTCGTGAGCCACGGCAAGGTCTCGATGGCCGGCGACGGCGCCCGCGCCTCCGCCAACAGCCGCCTGCTCGACGAAGGCACGCTCTACGCCGCACGCTTCGATGCCGACGGCCGCGGCCAGTGGCTCGAGCTCGTGCACGGCCGCAACGGCCTCGACGCGGACAGCGGCTTTGCCGACCAGGCCGAGGTGCTGATCCACGCCAGGCTGGCCGCCGATGCGGTGGGCGCCACCAGGATGGACCGTCCCGAATGGATCGCGGTGCATCCGCAGAGCGGCGAGGTGTACGTCACGCTCACCAACAACAGCCAGCGCGGCGAGCCGGGCAAGCCCGCGCCCGATGCGGCCAACCCGCGTGCCGGCAATCTCTTCGGCGGCATCCTGCGCTGGCGCGAGGACGGCGGCGACGCCGCCAGCGCGGGCTTCGGCTGGGACCACTTCGCGCTGGCCGGCGATCCCGCGCAGGCGGGCAGCGGCGCGCACTATCCGTCGGACGATGCCGACGTCTTCGGCAACCCCGACGGCCTGCATTTCGACGGCGGCGGCCTGCTCTGGATCCAGACCGACATGAGCGGCCAGCTCATCGGCAAGCCGCCCTATGCCTCGCTCGGCAACAACCAGATGCTGTGCGCCGATCCGGCCACGGGCCGCATCAAGCGCTTTCTCACGGCACCCAGCGGCAGCGAGGTCACGGGCTGCGTGGTGACGCCGGACCGGCGCACGCTGTTCGTCAACATCCAGCACCCGGGCGAATCGCGCGACGACGGCAGCGCCACGCCCAATAGCGCCTGGCCCGATGGCACCGTACCCGGCAGCGCGCGGCCGCGATCGGCCACGCTGGCGATCCGCCGGCGCGATGGCGCTATCGTCGGCACCTGAAGCCAAGGAAGCACACAAAGGAGACCTTGCATGAGCATCCGCATCGTTCGCCTGGGCACGCCGCGCACGGCCGGAGAGGGCCTGCGCATCGGCACCGTCCGCCGCCCGCCGCGCGGCGTTCCGAAGACCGAGTTCGCATCGCAGGACTGGTATGACGTGTGGTATCCGAACCTCGCGCCTTCCGCGGAGACCATGAAGCTGGGCCAGGAGGCGGAAACCCCCGCGCAGTGGAACGCCTTCATGCGCAAGTACAAGTCCGAGATGGCCGAGGCCGATGCGAGCCGCAGCATCGACCTGCTGGCCGCCCTGTCGCACAGCGCGGCGTTTTCGGTCGGCTGCTACTGCGAGGACGAGTCGCGCTGCCACCGCTCGCTATTGCGCGGCCTGCTGGCCGAGCGCGGGGCGGACATCGCGAACTGATCCGTTCAGGCCGGCGGCAGGGCCACGAAGGCCGGCAGCCTTTCCGCAGCGGCGGCAAAGGCCGCGAGCGACGGGCAGTCGGCCGGCGCGACCAGTTCGGGAAGCATCATTTGCGTGAAGCCCCATGCCACGGCGCTGGTCAGGCCCGCCTGCCCAAGGGCGGCTTCATCGGCCACCGGCGGCAGCCTGGAAATCTCGGCCTCGAGCCCTGCATAGGCAGCGGCCAGCTGGCCCCGCACCCGGTCGACCCACGGCGCATGCTGCTTCTCGGGCGGGCGCAGCTTGCGCTCGTAGACGATCTGCACCGTCTTCTCGCAGGCCGCGAGCGCGAGCCCCAGCACCCGCAGCGCATGCAGCCGCTCGGCACCGCCGGCCGGCATGAGGCTGCGGCCCGCGATGCTTTCCGCGTGGTCGATGATCAGCGTGGAATCCATCAGCGGCGTGCCGTCGTCGCACACCAGCGTCGGCGCCTTGACCACGGGATTGATCGCCTGGAACTGTTCGAAGGTGCTGAAGACCGAGACCGACCGGTGTTCGAACGCAAGCCCCAGCAGGCGCAGCGAAATGGCCGCGCGGCGCACGTAGGGGGAGTCGAGCATGCCGATGAGTTGCATCTTGATTTTTCCTGAGGGATGAGGCGCAACGATAACGCCTGTCAGCGCTGCGCCTTGTCCTTCTGGTTCTGCGCCTCGATGCGTTCGCGCGCGGCCTGCCAGTCGTCGTCGCTCCACTGCCGCAGCTCGTAGAAGTTGCCGCCCGTGGCCAGCGCGTTGCCGCCGTCCATCATGATGCTCTGGCCGGTGAGCCAGTCGCACTGGCCCGGCGCCATGAGAAAGGCCGCAAGGTTCTGCAGCTCGCTCATGCGGCCGGTGCGCGCCATCGGGTTGGTCTTCTTGCTGCGCGCGCCGGGCTCCTCGCCGGGATTGAGGCGCTTGCTCATGCCCTCGGTCGGAATCTCGCCCGGCCCGACGGCGTTCAGGCGAATGCCATGGCGCGCCCACTCCACCGCGAGCGACTTGGTCATGACCTCGATGCCGGCCTTGCTCATGGCCGATGGCACCACGTAGGGGCTGCCGTTGTCGACCCAGGTGACGATGATGCTCATCACGCTGCGCATCGCGTCGCCCTGCTGCCACTTGCCGGCCTTCGCTTCCGCCACCCAGCGCTTGCCCACGGCCTGCGTGACGTAGAAGCTGCCATGGAAGACGATGTTCGCAATGGCGTCGAAGGCGCGCGGCGAGAGGCTCTCGGTCGGCGCGACGAAGTTGCCGGCGGCATTGTTGACGAGCCCTGTGAGCCCGCCGCCCTGGAACAGGCTCTCGACCATCTCGTCGACGCTCTGCGCCACGCGGATGTCCACGCCAAAGGTGTCGATGCGGCGCCCCGGAAACTGCTGGCGCCACGCGGCCGCGGTTTCCTCGCAGACCGACTGGCGCCGGCCGCAGATGGCCACATCGGCGCCCAGGCCCAGGAAGCGCTCGGCCATGGCCCGGCCCAGGCCGGTGCCGCCGCCGGTCACGAGAATGCGCTGGCCGCTCATGAGGGAAGGTTGGAACATGGTGGTCTCCTTGGTCGTTGCGGCAGCGGCAAGGCAGGGAGCGCCGCCATCGCACATGCTACGCGCGCTGCCGGTGCCGCGGCTTGCGAAAACCGGCTCCCGGCACCGGGTGAGAATGGCAGCCGACCTGTTCCCTGGAATCCGCCCATGCCAACTTCCACAGCCTCCCTCTTCCAGCCGCTTGCAGGCGTGCGCGTGCTGAGCCTTGCGCTCAACCTTCCGGGCCCCGCGGCGCTGCTGCGCTGCCGGGCCATGGGCGCCGCATGCGTGAAGTTCGAGCCGCCCGCGGGCGACCCGATGGGGCACTACAACAAGCCTGCCTATGCCGCGCTGCACGAAGGCATCGCGGTCCGCACCGCCGACCTCAAGTCCGAGGCCGGGCAGCAGCAGCTGCATGCGGAACTCGCGCAGACCGACGTGCTGCTGACCTCGTTCCGCCCTTCTGCGCTGGCCAAGCTCGGCCTCGACCGGGCCGTGCTGCAGGAGCGGCATCCGCGGCTGTCGCAAGTGGCGATCGTCGGTGCGCCCGGTGCACGCGCCGAGGAACCGGGCCACGACCTGACCTACCTCGCCGAAAGCGGCCTCGTCACCGGCACCGAGCTGCCGCCCACGCTCTTTGCCGACATGGGCGGCGCGCTGCTCGCGAGCGAAGCCGTGCTGCAAGCCACCCTGCATGCGCGGTCCGCGGCCGGCGCGAACGGGCTGTACCTCGAGGTGGCGCTCAATGCCTCGGCCGACTGGCTGGCGCTGCCGCGCACCTGGGGCCTCACGCAGCCCACGGGCACGGTCGGCGGCGCGCATGCGGGCTACCGCGTCTACCCTTGCGCCGACGGCCGCGTGGCGGTGGCGGCGCTGGAGCCGCACTTCGCGGCCCGGCTCTGCGAGGCCGCGGGCGTGTCGCCGCCCGACATGATGGCGCCGGCCACGCACGCGGCGCTGGCCGCCTGGCTCGCAACGCGCACGCGCGCCGAGCTCGACGCCATGGGCCGCGAGCGCGACGTGCCGCTGCTCACGCTGGCCAACTGACGGCGCGGCCTGCGTGCGTCCTCAGGACGCCGGCAGGCGCAGCTCGCCGAGCTTGCGGTCGAGCTTGATGAGCCAGATGCGCGTCGGCCGCTCCAGGTCGGAGCCGCGCGTGATGCGCGCGCCGGTGGCGCCCGCGGGGCAGCCGCTGAGCACGCCACCGGCGTCGGCCGTGCAGTCCTCGACGCTGCCGGCCAGGGTCTTGCCACCGGCATCGAGCAGCACGGTACCCAGGCCGAAGTCGTTGTCGTTCACCAGCGCCAGGGTCTGGTCGTCCACGATCGTCAGGCCCTCCGCCTTCTCGGCCAGCCAGCCCAGCGCGTTCAGGTCGAGCAGCTCGGTCTTGCGCATCGTCACCACGCTCGAATAGTCGGCGGTGCCCGAGGGCGCCTGCGTGATGCTGCTGATCTCCAGGTTGTGGTCGAAGGCCTTGATGTCCGTCGCGTTGGCCGGCAGCTCCACCAGCATCAGCTTGTTGGCCACCTTGCCGTCGCCCTTGCGCGCGCCCTGCTCGATCACGATGAAGCGGCCGTTGCCCAGGCTCACCACGTCGCCGAGCTTGGCGTTGCCGGTGCGGTCCTTGTCGTACTGGCTGCCGTCGATCGGGTAGGCGTAGAGCTTCGAGGTTTCGGTGGCCGGGTCGAAGGCGAGCCAGCGCGTGAACTTCGCGATGTGGCGCACGTCGGTGTTGCTGCCGCCCGGCGGCCTGGCCTTGATCGACTTGCCGCTGCCATCGCGCGGATCGATCGGGCTCTGCAGGAAGCCGTGCAGCACGCCGCTCGCAGCATCGAGCGTCAAACCTTCCATGCCGCGGTTGGGGCGGCGCTGCGACAGCACCAGCGGCAGGTCGGCGGCGCCGCTGCCCGGTGCGTATTTCTTCTCGATCACACCGGTCGCCATGTTGATGCGCGCGATGAAGGGGCCGTATTCGTCGCTGGTCCACAGCACGTTGCGCGCCTTGTCGAGCACCAGCGTCTCGGGGTCGAGGCCGTTGGCATCGAAGTTGGCCTTGGCGGCGTCGAACACGTAGCGGTCGGTCAGCGGCGTCTCGCCGGTCGAACCCACGCCCGATTGCGGCGGCAGGCCGCTGATCTTCCTGCCGGCATCGAGCTTGAGCGGCAGGCTCGAGGCGAGCACGGCGCCCGTCTTGCCGACGCGCACGATGCCGAAGCTCGGCGCGAACGACGGCGCCGGGAACACCTTGCTGATGCTGGTGGCGCCATTGCCGCCGGGCACGGGCGCGGTCGGGCCGTCGCCGTTCGGGCCGCGGTCGGTGATGGCATAGAACTCGAGCGCGCCGTCGTCCGCCTTGCCCTTGAACGCGAGCCCCGAGCCGTAGGCCGGCAGGAAGCCCTGGGGAAAATCGGCCTTGATGCTGGCGTTGTCGCCTTCATAGGGCACGTTGAAACGGGCGTCGGCCTGCAGCTGGTAGCGCGTCACGCCGATGCCGATGGCGCCGAGCTGGTTGGCCTGCGTGGCGGCTTCGGTCACGGGCGCGGCCAGGCGCGAGGCCAGGGTGTTTTCGAAGTGCTCGCGCGCCAGCATGCGGCGGGCGGCGTCGACCGTGCGCGTGGCGTACGGCGCGGGCAGCGCGGCGAGCACGGCATTGAGCGCAGTGTTGAAGGCCTCGGCCGAGGCACTGAAATCGAGCGCGCCTGCCGTCAGTCCGGCCTTGAGCGCAGGCGTCAGCCGGATGCCGTTCGAGGGATCGCGGTCCTCGTCGAAGCTCTGCAATGCCAGCAGGCGATTGACGACCGCATCGGCCTTCACGTCAGTGCCGCCGGCCAGGGTCAGCGGCGTGACCGCGTCTCCGCAGGCCGCGCTGCCGAGCGCGAGCGCGCCGGCGCTGAAGGCCACGGTCTCGCCATCCTTGCAGCTGAATTCGCCATTCGCGTTGGTGCTGGCCGCGGCGGCGCCGCCTGTGGTGTAGTCGAGGCCCTCGACCGCCGCGTCGAGGAAGGCGCCGGTCTTCGATTGCGCGGCCGGCGGGTTGGTGGTGCCGCTCCCACCACCACCGCCCGTCACGGGAAATGCCCACCCTCCTCCTCCGCCGCCGCTGCCGCCACCGCAGGCAGCCACCAGCGCACCGGCGGCACCTGCGAGCGCCAGCCAGCCCATCCTCGATCCTCCTGCCTTCTTCGCCATCGCTTGTCCTTGTTTTGCGCCTGCGCAACAGGCACAGGCCCCGGCGATTAGCGCCGCGGCATGTGACAAGCCAGTGAAAGCAGGAAGCCGGGGATGCGCGTGCTCAGCGGCCGGCGCCGTCGCGCTGCCGGTCCTCGCGCTTGATCGCGAGATAGGTGTCCAGGTCGACCTCGTGCAGTTGCCGCGGATACTGCTCGGCCGCGGCGAACCAGGAACGTTCCCGCCGCTCGGCCGGTGCTCCGGCTCCCGAAGAGAGATAGGAGTCGAGCGTGAGGAAGTAGCGCATCGCATTGCGCTCCACCAGCCCGCGCGTGCCGCGGATGTAGTCGGGCTGCCCGTCGGCCTCCTTGCCCACCACCGTGAAGCCCACCTTGTTGCGGCCGAAGGTGGCCAGGTACGCCTCGGTGGCCATGCGAACCATCATGTTGTGGTCGTAGCTGTAGCCGAAATGCAGGAAGCTCTTCTGCCCGTCGAGTGCCACCGCCTCGAGCATGACGCGGTAGTTGCTGGTTCCGAGCGGCCCGTTGGCCGCGTTCATCTCGACCGACAGGTACTCCGGCGTCGCGCTGGCCACGCGATAGGCAAAGGGCAGCTGGAACGCCTGCTCGACCGGCTTGTCGTAGCGCCGCACCACGAACAGCGTCAGCATCTCGCCGCCCTGCGGCGACGTGCCGGTGCGGCAGCGGCGGTTGTTGACATGCAGCATGAGCAGCTCGCACCAGCGGGCGGACTCCTTGAGCGCCGCGCTGATCTCCGGCAGCGGGTGATCCACCACCGCGTAGATGTCGCCCTGCAGCCCGTTCGGCGTCTCCATCGAATCGAGCTGGATGGGCCGCCCGAAACCGCTCTGCGCGAGTTTTGCACCCATGCGCTGGTGCGTGGCGCGCAGTGCCTGCGCCGCGGCCGAGGCCGAGGCCGAGGCCGAGGCTGGTGCGGGCGAGGTGTCGGGCGACGCCGCCGGGGCATGCGCGGAAAACGCGAGCAGGACGGCGCCCGCCAGTGCGCGCAACCATGGAGCCGGCAAGTGGAACGGACTGCTCATGGACCACACCATACACAAGAGACGGCCGCCGCCCCGGCAAGGGAGAATCGCGGCCATGTGTCCTCCTTCTTCCCGCACGCCATGAAGCGCCAAGGGCGGCGCCGCGAGCCGGTGGCCCCGTCTTCCTCGTCGATCCTGCCCATCGGCGTGCTGCTCCTCGGCTATGCGGGGCTGCTCGGGGATGGGGTGTGGACCACGCGCCTGCCGCCCATTGCGCTGGGCGTGCTGTTGTTGATCAGCCTGTTGACCTTCGCCGTCTACGGCTTCGACAAGAGCGCCGCGCAGGCCGGCCGCTGGCGCACGGCGGAAAGCACGCTGCACCTGCTGTCGCTGGCGGGCGGATGGCCGGGCGCGTGGTGCGCGCAGCGGCTCTTTCGCCACAAGTCGCGCAAGGCGAGCTTCATGGCGGTGTACTGGGCCACCGTGCTGCTGAATATGGCCGCCGTGGCAGCCTGGGTCGGCAAGCTGCTGCCCGCGAGCCTGCTCGCGGGCTGAACAACTCAGCGCGGCTTGCGGATGCTGCCGCGCACCGGGCCGGCCGAGGCCTTGCGCGGCGCCGGCGCCGAACCGTTGTCGCGCGGCGGCAGGCCGGTGTGCTGCGTGAGGATGCGGCCCTTCGAGGGCTTCACCGGCGCCAGCCTGACAGGCGCCGACGCCTTGGCGGCCACCGGCGCAGTGGTCGAGTTCTTGCGCCGCGCGCTCGTGTAGCCGCCATCGGTCAGCGGCTGCCACGTCGGGATCAGGTGGTGCTTGCCGTTGCCGATCAGGTCGGCGCGGCCCATGCTCTTCAAGGCCTCGCGCAGCAGCGGCCAGTTGTTGGCGTCGTGGTAGCGCAGGAAGGCCTTGTGCAGGCGGCGGCGCTTGTCGCCGCGCACGATGTCCACCGTCTCGCTCTCGCGCGTGATCTTGCGCAGCGGATTCTTGTTGGTGTGGTACATCGTGGTGGCCGTTGCCATCGGGCTCGGGTAGAAGGTCTGCACCTGGTCGGCGCGGAAACCGTTCTTCTTGAGCCAGATCGCGAGGTTCATCATGTCCTCGTCGCTGGTGCCCGGATGCGCGGCAATGAAGTACGGAATGAGGTACTGCTTCTTGCCCGCCTCGGCCGAGAACTTCTCGAACATCTGCTTGAACTTGTCGTAACTGCCGATGCCGGGCTTCATCATCTTGGTGAGCGGGCCCTGCTCGGTGTGCTCGGGCGCGATCTTCAGGTAGCCGCCGACGTGGTGCTGCACCAGTTCCTTCACGTACTCGGGCGACTGCACGGCCAGGTCGTAGCGCAGGCCGGAGCCGATGAGGATCTTCTTGATGCCCTTGAGCGCACGCGCGCGGCGGTAGATCTTGATGAGCGGATCGTGGTTGGTGCCCAGGTTCGGGCAGATGCCCGGATACACGCAGCTGGGCTTGCGGCAGGCCGATTCGATCTCGGGGCTCTTGCAGCCGAGCCGGTACATGTTGGCCGTGGGCCCGCCCAGGTCGGAAATGGTGCCGGTGAAGCCGCTCACGCTGTCGCGGATGGCCTCGACCTCCTTGATGATCGATTCTTCCGAGCGGCTCTGGATGATGCGGCCCTCGTGCTCGGTGATCGAGCAGAAGGTGCAGCCGCCGAAGCAGCCGCGCATGATGTTCACGCTGAAGCGGATCATTTCCCACGCGGGGATCTTGGTGGCGCCGTCGTGGCTGCCGTTCTCGTCGGCGTAGCGCGGGTGCGGGCTGCGCGCATACGGCAGGTCGAACACGTGGTCCATCTCGGCCGTGGTGAGCGGAATGGGCGGCGGGTTGATCCACACGTCGCGCGCGGTGGCGCCCTCGCCGTGCGCCTGCACCAGCGCGCGGGCGTTGCCGGGGTTGGTCTCCAGGTGCAGCACGCGGTTGGCGTGGGCGTAGAGCACCGGGTCGGCGCGCACCTGTTCGTACGACGGCAGCCGGATCACGCTGCGGTCGCGCGGCGGCACCTTGATCCTTGCGCTCGGCGCAAGCGCGGGATTCGGCACGAAGGTCAGCGGCTTGATGGCGGGGTTCACCGGGTTCGCCGCCGCAGCCCCTGCCTCCGCGGCCTGCGCCACGGCCTGGGCCTCTTCTTCCTTGGCGCAGGTGGCGCCGTTGGCCTTGGCCTGCTCGGACACCATCAGGTAGGGATTGACGTGGGCTTCGACGCGGCCGGGTTCGTCCACGCTGGTGGAGTTGATCTCGAACCAGTCCGCGGGCGTGTCGCGCCGCACGAAGGCGGTGCCGCGCACGTCGGTGATCTCGTGCACCGGTTCGCGGGCCGCCAGCCGGTGCGCGATCTCGACGATGGCGCGCTCGGCGTTGCCGTACAAGAGCAGGTCGCACTTCGAGTCGACCACGATCGAGCGGCGGACCTTGTCCTGCCAGTAGTCGTAGTGGGCGATGCGGCGCAGCGACCCTTCGATGCCGCCGAGGATGATCGGCACGTCGTTCCAGGCTTCCTTGCAGCGCTGCGAATACACGATGGCCGCGCGGTCGGGCCGCGCACCGCCGACGTCGCCGGGCGTGTAGGCGTCGTCGCTGCGGATCTTCCGGTCCGCCGTGTAGCGGTTGATCATCGAATCCATGTTGCCGGCGGTCACGCCGAAGAACAGGTTCGGCTTGCCCAGTGCCTTGAAGGGCTCGGCGCTCTGCCAGTCGGGCTGGGCGATGATGCCCACGCGGAAGCCCTGCGCCTCGAGCATGCGGCCGATCACGGCCATGCCGAAGCTCGGGTGGTCGACGTAGGCGTCGCCCGTCACCACGATGATGTCGCAGCTGTCCCAGCCGAGCGCGTCCATCTCCTTGCGCGTGGTCGGCAGGAATTTGGCCGTGCCGAAACGGGCCGCCCAGTACTTGCGGTAGCTGGTCAGCGGCTTGGCGGCACGCGCAAAAAAGGAGACGTCGACGGGGGCGTTCATCAGTGGGGAAGTTGGCCGCGGCGGCTTGGCGGGCACGGCGCGGCAGTGGGCAACCCGCGATTTTAGGGTTTTCCACCACTTCTGTCGCGTTGGCGGCTGTTGACGCGCCTGCGGCAAGGCTTTTAAATGATTGCCTCAGTCAACCATCAATATGACAACAGCAACCAATTGGGACAATTCGCCCGCGCCCGACGCCGCCGCGGTCAAGGCGATCCGGCGCTTCAACCGCTTCTACACGAGTCGCATCGGCGTGCTCGATCCCTACCTTGGCAGCGACATGTCGCTGACCGATGTCAGGGTGCTCTACGAGCTGGCCCACCGGGAAACGCCCGTCGCCAGCGAAATCGGCCGCGACCTGCGGCTCGACGCCGGCTACATGAGCCGCATCCTGCGCCGCTTCGAAGCGGCCGGCTGGCTCGCGCGCGCGCCGCACCCGCGCGACGCGCGGCAAAGCGTGCTGCGCCTCACCGAAGCCGGCCACGCCGCATTTGCGCCGCTGCAACAGAAATCGCGCGACGAAGCGGCCGCCCTGCTTGCGCCGGTGCCTCCGCACGGGCGCCAGCAGCTGATCGATGCCATGGCGCGCATCGAGCGCGCGCTCGATCCCGCTGCGGCCCCTGCGGGGCGCACGCGCACCATCGTGCTGCGCGACCCGCTGCCCGGCGACATGGGCTGGGTGGTGCAGCAGCACGGCGAGCTCTATGCGCGCGAGTACGGCTGGAACAGCGAGTTCGAGGCGCTGGTGGCCGACATCGTGGCGCAGTTCGTGCGCAAGTTCCAGCCCGCGTGGGAGAAGTGCTGGATCGCCGAGCTCGACGGCGAACGCGTGGGCGCGATCTTCGTGGTGCGCAAGTCGGCCACCACGGCCCAGCTGCGGCTGCTGCTGCTCTCGCCGTCCGCGCGCGGCCTGGGCCTGGGCGCGCGCCTGACCGACGAATGCATCGCCTTCGCGCGCGCCAAGGGTTATCGCAAGATGGTGCTCTGGACCAACAGCTGCCTGGCGGCCGCGCGCGCCATCTACGCCAAGCGGGGCTTCAAGCTCGACAAGGCCGAGCCCTACGAAGGCTTCGGCCAGCAGCTCGTGGGCGAGACCTGGTCGCTCAAGCTGCAGTAGACGAAGCGGTGCGCCGCCCCCTCAGCCACAGCTTTTTCAGCAGGGGCGCGAGCCACACCAGCAGCACCACCGCCGCCAGCGATGCGGCAATCGGCCGCGACACGAAGCCGGCCAGGTTGCCGTCCGACTTGATCATCGAGGTGATGAAGTTCTCTTCGAGCATGCCGCCGAGCACCACGCCCAGGATCGCCGGCGCAATGGGAAAGCCGTTCTCCTCGAGCAGGTAGGCCACCATGCCCGCCACGAGCATCACGCCCACGTCGAACAGCGAGTTGTTGATGGCAAACGCGCCCACGATGCAGAACAGCAGGATCAGCGGCATCAGCACGTTGCGCGGCACCCGCAGGATGCGCTTGGCCACCTTGATGCACAGGATGCCCAGCGGAATCATGATGATGTTGGCGATGATGAACAGCATGAACACCGCATAGATGTTCTGCGGATTGGTGGTGAACAGCGTCGGCCCCGGATTGAGGTTCTTCATGTAGAGCACGCCGATCACGATGGCCGTGATCGAGTCGCCCGGGATGCCGAACACCAGCGCCGGAATCCACGCGCCGGCCAGTGCGCTGTTGTTGGCCGAACCCGATTCGACAATGCCTTCGACATGGCCCGTGCCGAACTTCTCGGGCTCCTTGGAGAACTTCTTGCTCATGGCGTACGACATCCATGCCGCAATGTCGGCACCCGCACCCGGCAGCGCACCCACCGCCGTGCCCAGCAGGCTGCCGCGCAGTATCTGCACCGGATACTTCTTGGCCAGCGCCCACTGGCCCGAGAGCACGCTGCCCACTTTCTCGACCACCACCTCGCCCGGCGGCAGCGTGTCGACCGCGAAGCGGATCACCTCCGAGATGGCGAACATGCCGATCATCATCGGGATCATGCCGATGCCGCCGGTCATCTCGGCATTGCCGAAGGTGAAGCGCGGAAAGCCCGCCGGATTGCCGAGCCCCACACAGGCCACCAGCAGGCCGAGCAGCAGCGTGATCATGCCCTTGAGCGGCCGGTCGGAGGTGATGAACACCGCGCATGTCAGGCCCAGCAGCACGAGCCAGAAGTACTCGAAGGAACTGAAGTTGAGCGCGAAGTCGGCCAGCGCGGGCGCCGCCACGATCAGCACCACCGTACCGAAAAGACCGCCCACGGCCGAGAACACCAGCCCCGCGCCCAATGCCGTCTCGGCCATGCCCTTGCGCGTCATCGCGAAGGCTTCGTCGGTGTAGGCGGCGGATGCGGGCGTGCCCGGAATGCGCAGCAGGCAGCCCGGGATGTCGCCCGAGAAGATGGCCATGGCGGTGGCCGTCACCATGGCCGCAATGGCCGGGATCGGCTGCATGAAGAAGGTGACTGGCACCAGCAGCGCCACCGCCATGGTGGCCGACAGCCCCGGCACCGCGCCGACGAACAGGCCATAGAGCGAGGCCAGCACCATCACGAGGATGGTGTAGGGCTCGAAGACCATCGAGAAAGCCTGCAAGAGTGCTGCGGACATGGATGGATGTTTCCGGTTACCAGGCGATGGGCATCAGGACGCCCCAGGGGAGCGGAACCCGCAGCAGCTTGTAGAACGCGGCATGGATCAGCAGCGCGGCAACCAGCGCGATCAGCAGCGCACGGCCCGGCGGCACGCGCATGGCGAGCATCAGTGCCAGCAGCGAGATCGCGGCAGTCGGCAGGAAGCCGAGCCGCTCGGAGGCGAACATGTAGAACAGCACCGCGCCGATGACCAGCGCGGCGGACAGCACGTGACGCGGCGAAGCCGCCCAGTCGCCAAGCCGCACCCAGGCCGCGGCATGGCGTTCGCGCCATCCCTTGGCCAGCAGCATCGCGCCGCAGACGCACAGCCCCGCGGCAATCAGCCCCGGAAACAGCGCAGGCCCCACCTGCTGGCCCGGTATGCCCGGATAGCCCTGCACCACGGCAAGCACCACGATGCCGAGCGCCAGCAGGATCGCGCCGAAGATCGCGTCGTTGAATTTCATCGCGCCGCACCTCCGCCCGGCGGGCGCGCGCGCCGTCCGGCGCTCACTTGACGATACCCACGGCCTTCATCGTGGCGCCGAGTTCGGCGTCGGACTTGGCCATGTAGGCAGCGAAGTCGTCGGGGCCCGCATAGATCACCCCAAAGCCGCGCGAGGCCATGAAATCGGTGTACTCCTTGCTTGCCACCACTTTCTTGAGCGCGCCCGCCAGCTTGTCGCGCACGTCGGCCGGCAGGCCCTTGGGCGCGACGATGCCGCGCCAGGCCGCCATCGACCAGTCGCTGCCGATGGCCGCCTTGAGCGTGGGCACGTTGGGATAGAGGGCCGAGGGCTTGTCGCTCATGATCGCAAGGCTCTTGACCTTGCCCGCATCGATCAGCGAACGCGCCTCGGGCAGCGAGACCGGCGCGATGTCGACACCGCCCGCAACCACGTCCTGCAGGCCCGGCGCCGCGCCATTGCTCGGCACCCACGGCACGGCCGCGGGATCGATCTTCTGGTCGCGCAAGAGGCCCGCGATGGCCAGGTGCCAGATGCCGCCCTGTCCCGTGCCGGAAGCCTTGAGCTTGCCGGGACTGGCCTTGATGGCCGCCAGCAACTCGGCCACGTTCTTGTAGGGCGCGTCGGCCCGCACCTGGATGCCGGCCGGGTCGAGATTGGCAAGGCCGATCGGCGTGTACGAGGCACTGGTCAGCGGCGTCAGCCCCTGCCAATGCATCATGCCGATCTCGACCGTGGCCATGCCGATGGTGTAGCCGTCGGGCGGTGCGGCGGCAATGGCCGCATGGCCCACCACGCCGTTGCCGCCGGTGCGGTTCACCACCGTCATCGGCTGGCCGAGTTCCTTTTCGAACAGGCTCGCGATGATGCGCGCCGTGGCATCGGTGCCGCCGCCCGCACCCCATGGAACGATCAGCGTGACGGGCCGGCTGGGATACGCCTGGGCCGCCGCAGGCGCTGCCGCGGCGAACATGGCAAGCCCTGCTGCCACACCTGCCGCATGGGCCACGAAGGAGCGGCGCGAAAAAAAGCCGGCGGAACGAACACGCATGGTTTTTGTCTCCTGGCGAAAGTCATTGGTATGACGATTGAACGGCAAACCGGTTTTTCTCACAGTTCGCTCGCCGGAGACATTAGGGTGAACCATCGTGCGCCGTGCGCGGCGCGGCGACGTCGCTACTGCATGAACCAGCCGTGGCTCACCACCAGCGACTGGCCGGTCAGCGCATTGGTCGGGAAGGCCGCGAACAGCAGCGCCACGCGCGCCACATCGTCGGTGGTGGTGAATTCGCCATCGACCGTTTCCTTCAGCATCACGTTCTTGACGACCTGCTCCTCGGTGATGCCGAGCGTCTTCGCCTGCTCGGGAATCTGCTTCTCGACCAGCGGCGTGCGCACGAAGCCCGGGCAGATCACGTTGGCGCGCACGCCGTGCTTCGCGCCTTCCTTCGCCACCGTCTTGGCCAGGCCGATGAGCCCGTGCTTGGCGGTCACGTAGGGCGCCTTCAGCAGCGAAGCTTCCTTGGAGTGCACCGATCCCATGTAGATCACGCTGCCGCCGCGGCCCTGCGCATACATGTGCTTGAGGCAGGCCTTGGTGGTGAGGAATGCGCCGTCGAGATGGATCGCGAGCATCTTCTTCCAGTCGGCAAAGCTGAATTCCTCGACCGGATGAACGATCTGCACGCCCGCGTTGCTGACCAGGATGTCGATGCTGCCGAAGGCCTTGGCGGCCTCCTCGACCGAGGCATCGACCTGCTCTTCGCTGGTCACGTCCACCGCCACGCCCAGGGCCTGCGCGCCCGTTGCCTGGAGCTCGGCCGCGGTGGCCTCGGCGGCCTGCTTGTTGAGGTCGGCAATGACGACCTTGGCCCCCTCGCGCGCAAACAGGATGGCAATCTCCTTGCCGATGCCGCTGGCCGAGCCGGTGATGTAGGCGACCTTGTCCTTGAGTTGCATGGTGAATGTCCTTGAGGTTGGAAAGAAGAAAAAACGGGTTGCAAGAATCGGGCGCCTTCAGCGCGAGAGCCCGGGGCGCTTGACGCGCTCCACGCCGGGCTCGCCGAGGTCGAAGGTGGTCACGCCGTTCACGGTGGCGTCGCTGCGCAGCGTCTCGGGATGCGCGAGCGTGCGCCGCATGTCGCGCGCGCCGGCCTCCCAATGCTCTTCGACGGCGGCGCGCGAGAACTCGTAGTCCTTCGATTCGACCTCGTAGGGCTTGTCGCGGTAGATCAGGTGGAAGATGTCGATCGGGTGGTGCGTGAGCTCGGCCTGCACCGCCAGCACCGAGGGGTCATTGCGAAGGCGCACCGGCAGCTTGGAGATCAGGTCGGCAATGGCCTGCTGCAGGTTCAGGTTGGCGGCCAGCGCATCGGTGTTCATGCGGGTGCGGCTCGAATAGGTAATGTCCTTCTGCCGCTCCATCACGCCCGACAGCGTGCGCGGCATCTCGCCGCGTGCATTGAAAAGGTCGACCTGCAGCACCACCAGCGGCTCGGAGCGCGGATGGATGTCGAGCACGTACTGCAGCGGCGTGTTCGAGACGATGCCGCCGTCCCAGTAGTCGTCGCCGTCGATGCTGACCGGCGCAAAGCCCGGCGGCAGCGCACCGCTGGCCATGATGTGCTCGGGGCCGATGCGCTGGCGCGTGTTGTCGAAGTACACCGAGTTGCCGGTGCGCACGTCGACCGCGCCCACGCTGAAGCGCGCCTCGCAGGCGTTGATGCGGTCGAAGTCGACCAGGCGCTCGAGCGTGGCCTTCAGCGGCGCGGTGTCGTAGTAGCTCAGGAACGGCGCCGCGGCGCCCATCAGCAGCGCGGGCGAATAGCGCGGCTCGAAGAAGCCCGGAATGCCCACCAGCATCGCCATGCTGGCGCTCCACTGGTTCTGCGTGGCGCGGTCGCCCAGCCATGAGGGCAGGCGCTGCGCCGGCCCCGAAGACACCAGGTGCCAGAACTCGCGCAGCCGTTCGACCCGCTTCTCGGGCGCGTTGCCCGCAATCAGCGCCGCATTGATGGCGCCGATGGAGACGCCGGCAATCCAGTGCGGCTGCAGGTCGGTCTCGCTGAGCGCGGCATACACGCCGGCCTGGTAGGCGCCGAGCGCGCCGCCGCCCTGCAGCACCAGCGCCTTGCGCGCGGCGCGCATGTCTTCGCGGCGCTCCTCGAAGGTGTTGTTGAGGGTTTTTTGGCTTGCGGCACGTGGCTTCCTGGTCGTCTTCGTCGTCATATGGTGTCATTTGACACCAGCGCGAAGACCGCAAGCTGACCGCGCGCCGCTTGGCCCCCTCACATCTTGGGCAGCATCTGGCCCCGGATTTCGCCGCCCGGGTTGGCGGCGGTGTGGACGTTGGCATACCACTTGCCGGCGATCAGGTCGGCCGCCTGCGCCGGCGTGAGCGTGGCCTGGCCCTCGATCGGGCTGGCCGCGTTGGCAAAGGGCAGCACCACGCCGGCATTGGCACCCGCGGCCGCCGGGCCATGGAAGTGCGCCGCGGTGGCCGGGCCGCTCAGGCCGCTGTAGGTGATCTTGTACTTGAGGACGTTGGTGTCCTTGTTGAGCCAGGCCTCCGCCAGGCCGCTGCCGCGCGTCATGTTGGGCGGCACTTCGCTGGCGGCGTTCATCGCGCCGCTGAAGCTCGCGGTGTTCGACCTGGACATCATTCCGCAACCGGCCAGCGCGGCACTGGCCACGCCGGCGATGAGGGTTGCGCGCAAAAGGCTGCCATATCGGGTCATGAGCTTTATCTCCTGAGTTATGAAAACCGCTACAGCATAGGCAGGCCTTGCCATTTGCCTTGTCGGCCACCACCGCGACTTTGGCGGCCGGGCGCAGGCTGAAAGAGAATGCGGCCATGAACCCTGCCGAGCTCCCCACCGCCCAAGACGTCGTCGGCTTCTGGCGCCAAGCCGGGCCCGAACGATGGTTTGCCAAGAACGAAGCCTTCGACGCGCAGTTCCGCGAACGCTTCCTTGCCGCCCACGAAGCGGCCGCGCGCGGCGAGCTCGACCATTGGGCGCAGGGCGCCGAGGGCGCCCTGGCACTGCTGGTGCTGCTCGACCAGTTTCCGCGCAACACCTGGCGCGGAAACGCGCGCATGCTGGCCACCGATGCCAAGGCGCTGGCCATCGCCCGCCAGGCGATCGAAGCGGGCCTCGACCTGAAGACCGACGAGGAGTTGCGGCGCTTTTTCTACCTGCCCTTCATGCATTCCGAGTCGCTGGACGACCAGCAGCGCTCGGTCGAGCTCAACGCCGCGCTCGATGCCAACACCCAGCGCTTCGCGGTGCTGCACCGCGACATCATTGCGCGCTTCGGCCGCTTTCCGCACCGCAACAAGCTGCTCGGGCGCACCAGCACGGCCGAGGAGCAGCGCTTCCTCGACGAGGGCGGCTTCGCAGGCTAACGCTGCGGCAGCGGGTCCGAGCGCGTCGGCGAAGGATTCGCGTCGGCGCTGCGCCCCATGTCCTTGAGCGAGCCATAGGTCTTGGCATAGACCCAGGTGAACTCGGCCCCGAGCAGGAAGATCTGCGCCGAGTAGTACACCCACACCAGCACCACGACCAGCGAACCTGCCGCACCGTAGCCCGAGGCCACGCTGCTCTTGCCGATGTACAGCCCGATCAGGTGCTTGCCGATGGTGAACAGCAGCGCCGTGACCGCCGCGCCCACCCACACGTCGCGCCACTGCACCCTGACGCGCGGCATGATCTTGTAGATCATCGCGAAGATCACCGTCACCATCGCAAAGCTGAAGACGAAATTCACCGCCTGCGCCAGCGTGGCCCAGCCGCCGAACACCGGCGCCCACCACTTGCTGAGCGCCGCCAGCGCCGCACTGGCCACCAGCGACACCATCAGCAGGAAGCCGATGGCCATGATCATGCTGAACGACAGCAGCCGCACGCGCAGCAGGTTGAACAGGCCCTTGCTCTTGGTGCGCGCCGGCGCCCGCCAGATGCGGTCGAGCGCGTCCTGCAGTTCGCCGAAGACGGTGGTCGCGCCGACCACCAGCAGGCCCAGGCCGACCACCGTGGCCACGATGCCTTCGGCCGGCTTGTTGACCGCCTGCAGCATGCCCTGCACCGCGGCCGCGCCCTGCGCGCCCATGAGGCCGGAAAGCTGCGCGAAGATCTCGCCGCGCGCGGCCTCTTGGCCGAACACGAGGCCGGCCACCGAGATCACGATCAGCAGCAGCGGCGCGATCGAGAACACCGTGTAGTAGGCCAGCGCGGCACCCATGCTCGGAGCGTAGTCGTTGGACCAGGAGGCCACGGCCTGCTTGCAGAGATCGAAGAGCGCGCGGATTTGCATGGCGGTGGAGTCTCCCTTTGAGTGATGCAGGGGCATGTCAGCCCGGTGCCCGGCATGTTGCAGGCCTGGCTACGATAATCGCATCCACATGCATCCGTCTCCTTCAGGCGCGGCGGCGCCGCCCGCCCATCCGCAACCGAAGTCGCCACGCGACCTTTTTGTTTCATTCACCTGGCTTGCGCTGCAGGGCTTCGGTGGCGTGCTGGCCATCGTCCAGCGCGAGATGGTGGAGAAGAAGCGCTGGCTCACGCCCGAGCAGTTCCTGGAAGACTGGGCCGTGGCCCAGGTGATGCCGGGGCCGAACGTGATCAACCTCGCACTGATGATCGGCGACCGCTACTTCGGCCTGCGCGGCGCCATTGCCGCGGTGGCCGGCATGCTCGCGATACCGCTCGTGGTCATCCTCGTGCTGGCCGTGCTCTATGCCCACTACGCCGCCAACCCGCAGGTGGCCGCCGCGCTGCGCGGCATGGGCGCGGTGTCGGGCGGGCTGATCGCCGCCACCGGCATCAAGCTGATTCCGCAGCTGCGCAAGCACCCGCTGGGCTTTGCCACCTGCCTGGCCTTCGTCGCGCTGGTGTTCGGCGCCATTGCGCTGTTCAAGATGCCGCTCGGCTGGGTGCTGCTGGCCGTGGGCGGCGTGGCTTGTGCGTGGACCTGGCGCAGGATCGCCGCATGAGCCAGCTGACCATCGCCATGCAATGGCACGACTGGCTGGCGCTCTTCGGCCAGTACCTGCTGCTGTCGCTGCTGTCGATCAGCGGCGCCATCACTACGGTTCCGGACATGCACCGCTACCTCGTTGCGCAGCACGGCTGGCTCAGCGATGCGCAGTTCAGCTCCTCGGTGGCCATCGCCCAGGCCGCGCCCGGGCCGAACGTGCTCTTCGTCGCGCTGATGGGCTGGAACGTCGGGCTCAATGCGGGCGGCGGCATCGGCGCGGGGCCGGGTGCCTGGCTGCTGGGCCTGTTCGGGCTCATGGTCACCATGCTGGGCATCATGCTGCCCAGCACCACCCTCACCTACCTGGCCACGCGCTGGGGCCACCGCAACCGCGACCGGCGCGGCGTGCGCGCCTTCAAGCAGGGCATGGCGCCGGTGGTGGTGGGCCTGCTGATCGCCACCGGCTGGGTGCTGGCGGCGGGTAACCATGCCGGCGACGCGCCTGCATGGCATCTGTGGCTGCTGACCGCAGTGGCCGCGCTTATCGTCTGGCGCACGCGCGTCCACCTGCTCTGGCTGCTGGGCGCGGGTGCGCTGCTCGGTGCCGTGGGCGTCGTCTGATCCTCGTTCTCTTCCTCAGGAAACAAACTCATGTCGCAACTCCGCTCGCTCGGCCGCTCCGGCCTCCTGGTTTCACCGCTGGCCTTCGGCGGCAACGTGTTCGGCTGGACGGCGGACGAGGCCACCTCGTTCCGCCTGCTCGATGCCTGGGTGGACGCGGGGTTCAACTTCATCGACACCGCCGACGTCTATTCGGCCTGGGTGCCGGGCCACAGCGGCGGCGAGTCCGAGGCCATCATCGGCAAGTGGCTCAAGCAAAGCGGCAAGCGCAACCGCGTGGTGCTGGCCACCAAGGTCGGCAAGCCGATGGGCGAAGGCAAGTCGGGCCTCTCGCCGGCCTACATCCGCGAAGCGGTGGAAGCCTCGCTCAAGCGCCTGCAGACCGACTTCATCGACCTGTACCAGTCGCACGACGACGATGCCGCCACCCCGCTCGAAGATTCGCTGCAGGCCTTCGACGAACTCATCAAGGCCGGCAAGGTGCGCGCGATCGGCGCCTCCAACTACAGCGCGCCCCGGCTGGCCGAGGCGCTCGACGTCTCGGAGCGGCTGGGCATTGCGCGCTACGAGAGCCTGCAGCCGCTGTACAACCTCTACGACCGCGCGGTGTTCGAGGACGAGCTGGAGCCGCTGTGCCTGAAGCGCGACGTGGGCGTGATCAACTTCTATGCGCTGGCGGCCGGTTTCCTGACCGGCAAGTACCGCACCGAGGCCGACGCCGCCAAGAGCGCGCGCGGCGCCACCACCATCAAGAAGTACCTGAACCCGCGGGGCCTGCGCATTCTCGAGGCGCTCGACAAGGTGGCCCAGCAGTACAACGCCAAGCCGGGCCAGGTGGCCATTGCCTGGCAGATCGCGCGCCCTTCGGTCACGGCGCCGATCGCCAGCGCCACCTCCATCGCGCAACTGGAGGAACTGGTGGTCGCCACCCAGCTGAAGCTCGATGCCGGCACCATCCAGATGCTGGACCGGGCCAGCGCCGAGACCCCCGAGGCCTGAGGCGGGCCCCATGAGCGGCTTCGACGCCATCGCCACGCCCCTGCTCGAGCACTTCGCCGACCTGCGCGTCGAAGTGGGCGTGCCGCAGGTGCTGGGCAGCAGCGCGCGCGGCCTGCGCCGCGTGGTGCCGATCACGGGCGGGGAAGCATCGGGCCACGGCTGGCGCGCCCGGGTGCTGCCGGGCGGCAGCGACTTTCAATTGATCGTGAGCGACACGCTCTCCGAACTGGACGCGCGCTACGGGCTGGAAACCGATGCGGGCGACCTGGTCTACGTGCAGAACCACGCCATTCGCGCGGCCGCGCCAGAGGTCATGGCCATGCTGCTGCGCGGCGAGCCGGTCGATCCGGCGCAGGTCTACTTCCGCTGCAGTCCGCGCTTCGAGACGGCCTCTGCTTCTCTGAAATGGATCAACGAGCGCATGTTCGTCGGGGCGGGCCTCAGGCACCCGGCCGAAGTCGTGATGCGCTTCTTCGCGCTCATGTAGTTCGCGCGAGCTAGCCGTCGACCGGATTCAGCGGCGTGGAAAGAATGCGCTGGTAGAAGGCCACGTCGAGCCAGCGGCCGAACTTGAATCCGGCCTGCCGCACGGTGCCGGCATGCTCGAAGCCCAGGCGCTCATGCAGCCCGATGCTGCCGGCGTTGGCGGCATCGATGGCGCCGACCATGACGTGCACGTCGTGCGCCACGGCCTCGGCAATGATCGCCTCCATGAGCCTGCGGCCGAGACCCGCGCCGCGGTGGCCCGCCTCGACATACACCGAGTGCTCCACCGTGTACTTGTAGGCCGGAAAGGCGCGGAACGTGCCGTAGCTCGCAAAACCCAGCAGCTTGCCGCTCTCGTCTTCCGCGCCGATCACGGGAAAGCCGTTGGCGCGCTTGGTGGCGAACCACGCCACCATGCTCTCGGGCGTGCGCGGCTTGTAGTCGTACAGCGCCGTCGAATTGGCAATGGCCTCGTTGAGGATGGCAAGGATGGCGCCCGCGTGGGCTTCCTCGGTGCAGGGGACCAGGCGCATGTTCGTTCCTTTCAGGCTGTCCAATTTCAATCTGTCCAATATAGGAGAATAATAATCTCATATGAGAAACAATTCATCTCCGCCTGCCGAGCCCTCCGGCATCGACTCGCTCATTGCCGCCCGGCTGCTCGCGCTGCGCCAGGCCAAGGCGCTGAGCCTGGCCGAGCTGGCCGAGCTTTCCGGCGTCAGCAAGGCCATGATCTCGAAGGTGGAGCGCGCGGAGAGCAGCCCGACGGCCGTGCTGCTGGGCCGGCTGGCCGCCGGCCTGGGCGTGCCGCTCGCGCAGCTGCTGACGGAGGAGAAGGCTTCGCCGCGCCGGCTGCGCCCCCGGGCCGAACAGGAGGTCTGGCGCGATCCCGAGGCAGGCTACCTGCGGCGCCAGGTCGCCGAGCGCGGCGCGAGCGGCGGCGTGGAGATGGTCGAGATCGAATTGCCGCGTTCGGCGCAGGTCGCCTATCCGCGCTGGAGCGGCAAGCCGTACCGGCAATGCCTGTGGATGCTCGAAGGCGCGCTGCGGGTGGACTACGGCGAGGAGCGCTTCGAACTCGCGCCCGGCGACTGCCTGGATTTCGGCGTCGACCGGCCGCTGGTCTTCAAGGCGCTCGGCCGCGCGGGCTGCCGCTACCTGCTGGTCGCCTCCCCGGCATAGCGGCGCGAAAGTAGTAGGCAAGTTCCCACAGCGACTGGAGACACCGGCCTGTGCCCGCCCCGGGACCGGCCGGGATACTGCAAGGCATCAAAGCTTCCGGGGGAACACGCATGTCCTTTGTGCTCTACATGATCGGTTTTCTGATCTTCCTCGCCGGCCTCGCCTGGGGCGCCTCGGTGGCCGGCGTGCCGACGCTCTACATCGGCATCGGTGCGCTGATCATCCTGGGCATCGGCATCTTCAGCGCGGTGGCCCGCACGCGCAGCAAAGATCCCTCCTGACCTGAACCGCGCCCCGGCCGCACCGCTGCCTCAGGCGCTGCGCTGCCGCATGGCCTCGTAGAGGCACACGCCGCTGGCTACGGAAACGTTCAGGCTCTCGACCGCGCCCGCCATGGGAATGCTCACGAGCTCGTCGCAGGTCTTGCGGGTGAGCTGGCGCATGCCCTCGCCTTCGGCGCCGAGCACCAGCGCCAGCGGCCGCTTGAGGTCGCTCTGGTAGAGGGTGCCGGGCGCATCGTCGCTGGTGCCGACGCACCAGATGCTGCGTTCCTTGAGTTCGTTCAGCGTGCGCGCGAGGTTGGTCACCATGAAATAGGGCACCGTCTCGGCCGCGCCGCTCGCCACCTTGGCCACGGTGGCGTTGATGCCGGCCGCATGGTCCTTGGGCGCGATCACCGCATGGGCCCCGGCACCGTCGGCCACGCGCAGGCAGGCGCCCAGATTGTGCGGATCGGTCACGCCGTCGAGCACCAGCAGGAGCGGCACGGTGCCGGCCTCCTCCAGGCCTTCGAGCAGTTCGTCGAGCGAACGCACCTGCGCAATGGGCTCGACCCGCGCGACCACGCCCTGGTGACCATGGCTGCCGCTGAGCTTGGCCAGCCGCAGCCCGTCGGCCTCGACCAGCCGCACGCCGGCCTCCTGCGCGCGGGCGATGAACTGTTTCATGCGCGCATCGCGCCGGCTGGTGTCGAACATCACTTCGAGCACCGATTTGGGCGCGGTCTTGATGCGCACGCCCACGGCATGGAAGCCGAAGATCACTTTGGGAGAAGACATCCCCCGATTATCGAGGCCTGCGCGCCCCGTCCTTCAGGCCATCGGCAATCCGCTGTGCGCGCGGGTGCGTTCGTCGTGCAGCTGCTGCACGGCCAGCGCGTTCGGATGCACCCGTGCGCTGTTGCCGGCGCTTTCCAGGTACTGGCAGGCGGCATGGCCTTCGGCGGCCTTTTCGTAGCGCGCCACCCAGGCATCGCGCAGCGGCAGCTTCTCGGGCGACACGGGCCACACGCCCGGCCGCGGCCGCAGGTGCTCGCCGATGCCGATGCGCCAGGGCTTGGCGCTCAGGCGGGCGCGAAAGCAGTTCTGGTTGCGGCACATGCGTGCGTAGACCTTGTCGACACCCAGTGCATGGAAGCAGTCGGCCACCGCCATGTCGGCCGGGCTGAAGACGTCGTGCATCGCCAGCACCCGGAAGCCGGCCGGCGTGCGGTACAGGCGCAGGTGCCAGTCGGGGTGCTGGTGGACGAAGCGCCCGATGCGCTCGGCCGCGCGCTTTTCGGGCGCGGGGTTGCCGCTGGCCTCGCCGCGCTTCCTGGCCAGGCCGATGCGGTAGGCGACGGCAAAGACCACCATGGCCGCGATCAGCCCGCCCAGCCAGGTCTTGGCGGTCCAGCCGCCGACGATGCCGGCGATCAGCGCGGGCGCCAGTGCAAAGCCGAAGACGCTGCCGCGCAGGGGTTCGTCGAAGTCGATGTCGACGAACAGCACGTCGGGCGTGTTGAGGCAGCGCGCGCCATAGCTGTTGCGGGTGATGACGGTGTCGCCCTGGCGCTCGACGATCTCTTCGCGGATGGGCACGCCTTCGGCGCCGTTGTAGGCCAGCTTGCGCTCGCGGCGGTTGAGCGCCTCGCCCGCAGCGATGCGCTCGAATGCCTCTTGCGTGCGCTGGTCGGCATGGGCCTGCGCGGCGATCGGGCTCTCGTCGGACCAGCCGTAGCGCCGCACCGTGATCTGCTTGCCCGCGACGTGCTCCTGGATGCGGCCTTCGGCCCAGAACCGGGGAACGATCATGCCTGCAGCGAAGCCACCAGCACCGGCGTCGACTCGTTGAGCGCCATGCGCCCGGCCTCGATGGTGATGCGGCGCTCGCACTGGGCCGCAATGCCGCGGTCGTGCGTGACCAGCACGAGCGTGGTGCCGAGTTCGCGGTTCAGGTCGAACATCAGCCGCATGACCTGCTCGCCGGTCGCGAAGTCGAGGCTGCCGGTGGGCTCGTCGGCCAGCAGCAGCGCCGGCTGCACCACGAAGGCCCTGGCCAGCGCCACGCGCTGCTGCTCGCCGCCCGAGAGCACCTTGGGATAGTGGCCGAGCCGCTGGCCGAGGCCGACGCGCCCGAGCATCTCGGTGGCGGCCTTGCGCGCATCCTTGCGGTCGGCCAGTTCGAGCGGCAGCATCACGTTCTCGAGCGCGCTCAGGTTGCCCAGCAGCTGGAAGCTCTGGAACACGAAGCCCACGCGCTGGGCGCGCAGCGCGGCGCGCTCGTCCTCGTCGATGGCGAAGATGTCGTCGCCCGCGAGCCTGACGGTGCCGCGCGTGGGCGTGTCGAGCCCGGCAATGATCGACAGCAAGGTGCTCTTGCCCGAACCCGAGGCACCCACGATGGCGGCGGTCTCCCGCGCGCCCAGGGTGAAATCGATGTTCTGCAGAATGTCGAGCGTACCGGTCGAGTCGGTCACGGACTTGAACACATGCTCGACTGCGACAATGGCATCAGACGGGGGTTGGGACATGGAAAGGCTTTTCGTTTTGAAACGACGTGACTTTATCTTGAGCGCTGCCGCACTCGGCAGCGCAGGGACATGGACGGCAGCCCATGCCCAGGGCGCGCAGGCCGCGGCGCCCCGCCAGCCCGTGATCCTGGTGCTTGGCGATTCGCTGAGCGCCGAGTACGGCCTCAAGCGCGGCGAAGGCTGGGTGCCCCTGCTCGAGAAGCGCCTCGCCCAGCAGAAGATCCCGGCCACGGTGGTCAATGCCAGCATCAGCGGCGACACCAGCTCGGGCGGACGGGCCCGCTTTGCCTCGCTGCTGGCGCAGCACAAGCCCACCCATGTGGTGGTCGAGCTGGGTGCCAACGATGCGCTGCGCGGCCTGCCGCTGCAGAACACCGAGGACAACCTGCTGCAGATCACCAAGGCGGCGCAGGCGGCCGGCGCCAAGGTGCTGATCGTCGGCATCCAGGTGCCGCCCAATTACGGCGGCGACTACACGCGGCGCTTCGAGGCCGTGTTCGGCAAGGTGGCCAGCACCACCAAGGCGGCGCTGGTGCCCTTCCTGCTCAAGGGCGTGGCCGATGCGCCCGACGCGCTGGCGCTGTTCCAGGCCGACCGCATCCATCCCACGGCCGCCGCGCAGCCGCAACTGCTCGACAACGTCTGGCCGGAACTGCGCAAGCTGCTCGCCGCCAAGTAGGCCTGCCGAAACAGAAAAAGCCGCTCCAGGCCCGAGGGCCCGCAGCGGCTTTCTTGTCGAGAGCTTGATCTGGGATCAGCCGTTCTTGGTCGGCAGATCGGGCACCGTCGGCGGATCGCGCTCGAGCGAGGCCACGTCGGTTTCCGGGTCACCCGGGGCCAGGCCGTCGCTGCTCGGGGAGAGCTTGCGATTGGCCTTTTCGCGGAGCTTCTCTTCCTTTTTCTTCTTCTTGGCCAGCTCCTTCTGGCGCTTTTCGTAGCCGTAATTGGGTGTTGCCACTGTTCTCTCCTTGAACGAGGCAGTCAAAGCGACTGCGTGTCATCCAACTGTAAGCGATAACGGTGCACCCAAAGCCCGTGGAGCCGCGGGCCCCGGCATCCGGAAAACTTCTCTTACATCCGCGCGAGCGCCTGCTGCAGGTCGGCCCGCAGGTCTTCCACATCTTCCAGCCCGACCGAGAAGCGCACCAGCGTGCCCTTGTGCGGCCAGCGCGCCACGCTGGCATCGCGCATCAGGCCGATGTCGTAGGGCACCACCAGGCTCACCGGGCCGCCCCACGAATAGCCGAGGCGGAACAGGTTCAGGCTGTCGCAGAAGCGGTCGACCTGCTCGGTGCTGAAGCTTTCGTCGAACACAACCGAGAACAGGCCCGCTGCCAGGTCCGTGCCGCCGCACAGCGCACGCCAGTTGGCATGGCCGGGCGATCCTTCGAGTGCCGGGTGGAGCACCTGCGCGATCTCTTCGCGGCCGGCAAGCCAGCGCGCCAGCTCGCGCGCCGAACGGTCGTGCGCGGCATAGCGCAGCCCGATGCTCGGCAGCGACCGCAGCAGCGTTTCCACGTCGCCGACGCCCACGCCGAAGCCCGTGCGCATGTGCGTGAGCTTGAGCGCGCGGTGCAGCCGCTCGTCGCGCGTGACGACGCTGCCCATCAGCACGTCGCCGCCGCCGCTCGGATATTTGGTGAGCGCATGCACCGAGATGTCCACGCCCTGCCCGCTGCCGTTGAAATCGAAGGGCGCGAACGCGAGGCCCGCGCCCCAGGTGTTGTCCAGCGCCGTCATCACGCCGCGCGCACGGCAGGCTTTCACGAGCGCCGGCAGGTCCGGAAACTCCATCGTCACCGAGCCCGCCGCCTCGAGCCACACCAGCCGCGTGCGGTCCGAGAGCTTGGCGGCCAGGTCGGCAGGATTCATCGCGTCGTACAGGCGGTGCGTGATGCCGAAGTTGGCCAGCTCGCCGGTCGCCAGCGCCTTGTTGGGGCCGTAGGCGTTGTCGGGAATCAGCACTTCGTCGCCGCTCTTCAGGAAGGCGAAGGAAACCAGCGAAATGGCGGCCAGGCCGCTCGGCACCAGCAGGCACTCGGTGCCGCCTTCGAGCGTGGCCAGGCGCTCCTCGAGCGTGAAGGTGGTTGGCGTGCCATGCAGGCCGTAGGTGTAGCCGGCCTTGGTCTTCCAGTCGCGCGCGCGCATCGCGGCCACGTCGGCAAAGAACACGGTCGATGCCTTGTAGATGCCCGGCTGCGGCGCGGCGAAGTTGGCGGGCGGCGTGTAGGGGTGGTGGATCAGGGTCGTGGAAGGCTTGCTCATGGCCCGATGCTAGCGCGGCAATCCGCCGCACAATGCGCCGATGGGCAACAGCCGGTTTTTCCCCAGGGCTGCAGCATGCCGCAGCTGACAAGACTCCCCGCCCCCTGCCTGCGTCCCTACGTGCGGCTGATGTGGGCCTCGGCCCCCACGGGCGCGGCCGCCGGGCAGCCGGGCGCGCGCGAACACGTGCTGCCCACCGGGGGCATGCACCTGGTGTTCCGGCTCTCGGGGCCGCCGCTGAAGCTGTTCGGCGGCCCGGGCGACGTGCGCGGCCAGACCTGCGGCCATGCGATCGTCGGCGGTGCACGTGCCGCCCCCTACATGCGCGACGTTTCGGTGGCCACGCGCTCGGTCGGCGCGCAGCTCCAGCCAGGGGCCGCCCGCGCGCTGCTCGGCGCACCCGAAGACGCGCTGGCCGGCCAGCACACGCCGCTCGATGCGCTCTGGGGTGCGCAGCAGGCCAACGCCGCGCTCGAACGGATCCACGCGGCGGGCAGCCTCGAAGCGCAGCTGGCGGTCTTCGAAGCCTTGCTCGCCCAGCGCGCCATCGATTCGCAAGGCGCCGGCCTGCGCGGCCTGCACCCGGCCGTCGCCGCAGCGCTCGGTCCGCTGGCGCGCGAGAACCCGCCGATCGCCGCGCTGGTGGCACGCAGCGGCTACAGCCACCGCCGCTTCATCGCCCTTTTTCGCAGCGGCATCGGCCTCGGCCCGAAGGAATATGCGCGGGTGATGCGCTTCGACCGCGCGCTGGCGCTGGCCGGTGGCCCGGTGCAGAGCTGGGCCGAGATCGCGCTCGCCGCGGGCTACAGCGACCAGGCGCACCTGAGCCGCGAGTTCTCGGCGCTGGCGGGCATGCCGCCAGAGGCCTGGCGGCAGTCCGGGGCTGTGTCGCCTCGGCATGTGCCGGCGGCCGCAGGTCAAATTCGTTCAAGACGCTAGCGGGGCGGCGCCGCAGAATCGGCGCCGGGACATGGCTTCTTCCTTCCTTCCGAAAGGCAACCCTCATGGCAATCCACGAACTGTTTCCGTACCTCTGCGTCGACGATGCCGGCGCGGCCATCGACTTCTATTGCAAGGTCTTCGAGGTCAAGGAGATCTTCCGCCTCACCGAGCCGAGCGGCCGCATCGGCCATGCGGAACTCGACTTCCACAACGGCGCAATCCTGATGATCTCGGACGAGTTCGCCGAATACGGCATTCCCAGCGCCAGGACGCTGGGCGGCACTGCGGTGACGCTGCACCTGCACGTGGACGATGCCGACGCCGTGGTGGCGCGTGCCGTGGCGGCCGGCGCCACGCTCGACATGGCGCCGCAGGACCAGTTCTACGGCGAGCGATCGGGCGTGTTCCGCGACCCCTTCGGCCATCGCTGGAACGTGGGCCACAGCATCGAGAAGCTGACGCCGGAGGAAATGCAGCGGCGCTACACCGCGATGTTCGATTCCGAAGGCGCCTAGGCACCCGTCGCACGGAATGTCAGCCTGCGGGCTTCGGGACTTGTCCGCGCAGCGGCGAACGGCGATGCCCGCGCTTCCTGGCCGCTCCCACCTCCTTCGAGATGGACGAGACCACGGCGGCCCATTCCTCCGGACTGAGCAGCAGCGCCGTATGCGAATGCAACAGCGTGTCTTCCTTGTCCAGATGCGCGGACATCAATTGCCGGTGCTGCCGCAGCAGCGCGTCGGCGTCCACGTCCGCGCCCGTGTTGTCGCCGGATTCGGCGCTCGCGAGCAGGATCTTTGCCTGTGCAAGGAGGCCGCTGCAGCGCTCGCTCTCCGAATCGAGCTGGTCGAGAAGCCCGTCGGCCTCGCTCGACCTGCCGCGCAGCATGTTCAGCATGACAACGCCCTTGGGGCGGTGCGTTGTTTCTTCGAAGGCCTGAAGGCGCTCGATGGCTTCGATGGCCGACCTTGCCTGCTGCCGGACGCCCGCTTCGCCCCCTGCCTTCATCGCCGTTTCAAGGCGAGCCAGCAGCTCCCGGGTGCGAACGTGCTCGGCGCGCAAGATGGCCCACGCGCATTCGGCCGCCAACATGCTTCACTCCTTCGAAGCCGCGAACGGCTCCAAGCTTGCCTGTGAACTTGAGGCTTTAACGCTATGGTTCTACGCCGTTGCGGCGGCTGCTGCAAGCCGCGCCGGCGCAGATGCGCGCTGCGCCTACAGCGTGGCGGCCCGAATGCCGATGAGGCGCTGCCGCAGGCGCAGCAGCGGGGTCGGTCAGACCGACCACTTCTCCAGCAGCTTCTCGGCGCCGAGCGAGTCGTAGCCTTCGAAGGGCTGGTGGATCCACGGGTTGGTCGGCAGGTACTCGACCGAGTAGTCGGGCGTGAAGGTCGACAACGCCTTGGTCCAGATCACCGCGCTGCGCAGTTCGGTGATCGGCTTGTAGTTGTTGCGCAGCATGTCCATCACCGCGTGCAGCGTGTGGCCAGAGTCGGCCAGGTCGTCCACCAGCAGCACCCGGCCGGCGATCTCGCCCTTGGGCGTGGTGATGAAGCGCGCGATGTCCAGGTGCCCCTGCACCGTGCCGGCGTCGGCGCGGTAGGAGCTGGTCGACATGATCGCCAGCGGCTTGTCGAAGATGCGCGAAAGCACGTCGCCGGGCCGCATGCCGCCGCGCGCGAGGCACAGGATGGTGTCGAACTGCCAGCCCGACTGGTGGATCTTGATCGCGAGCTTCTCGATCAGGTTGTTGTACTCGTCGTAGCTGACGTAGAGATGCTTGCCGTCTTCGGTCAACATGGTGGGGGTTCGTTCCTGTTCAGTCCGCGAGATAGGGGTGGCGCATCATGATCGTGTGGTCGCGATCAGGGCTCGTGGAAACCATGTGGATCGGCACGCCCGTGATCTGCTCGATGCGCTGCAGGTAGAGCCGTGCATTCACGGGCAGCTTGTCGTACTGCGTGACGCCGACGGTGCTCTCGCTCCAGCCTTCGAGGGTCTCGTAGATGGGCGTGCAGCGCTCGATCTCGTCGGCGCCCATGGGCAGGATGTCGGTGGTCTCGCCGTCGAGCTCGTAGCCGGTGCACAGCTCGAGCTTCTCGAGCCCGTCGAGCACGTCGAGCTTGGTGATGCACAGGCCCGACAGGCCGTTGACCTGCGCCGAGCGCTTGAGCAGCGCGGCGTCGAACCAGCCGCAGCGGCGGCTGCGGCCCGTGGTGACGCCCTTTTCGGCGCCCACGGTGCTCATGTGGTAGCCCGGCGTGCCCGGCGTGGCCCAGTCGAGTTCGGTCGGGAACGGACCGCCGCCCACGCGCGTGCAGTAGGCCTTGGTGATGCCCAGGATGTAGTGCAGCATGCCCGGGCCCACGCCCGAGCCCGCGGCGGCATTGCCGGCCACGCAGTTGCTCGAGGTGACGTAGGGATAGGTGCCGTGGTCGACGTCGAGCAGCGTGCCCTGCGCGCCTTCGAACAGCAGGTTGGCGCCGGCCTTGTGCGCGTCGTTCAGCTCGCGCGACACGTCGGCCATCATCGGCTTGAGCAGCGCGGCATGGCGCATGGCTTCGTCGAAGACCAGGTCGAAGTCGATGGCGGGCGCGCCGAGCACCTGCGTCAGCACATGGTTGTGCAGGTCGAGCAGCACGCGCAGCTTGGTGGCGAAACGCTCGGGGTGCTTCAGGTCCTGCACGCGCAGCGCGCGGCGCGCGATCTTGTCCTCGTAGGCCGGGCCGATGCCGCGGCCGGTGGTGCCGATCTTCTCGACGCCACCTTTTTCGCGATACGTTTCCCGCGCGATGTCGAGCGCCGCGTGGAAAGGCAGGATCAGCGGGCAGGCCTCGCTGATGCGCAGGCGCGAACGCACTTCGACGCCGGCCTTCTCGAGCCCTTCGATTTCCTCGAACAGCTTGGCAGCCGAAAGCACCACGCCGTTGCCGATGTAGCACTTGACGCCGGGCCGCATGATGCCGCTCGGGATCAGGTGCAGCGCGGTCTTCACGCCGTTGATGACCAGCGTGTGGCCCGCGTTGTGGCCGCCCTGGAAGCGGACCACGCCCTGGGCGCTTTCCGTCAGCCAGTCGACCAGCTTGCCCTTGCCTTCATCGCCCCACTGGGTGCCGACGACGACCACGTTTCTTCCGGTGGTTACGCTCATGCTCGTTCCATTACTTCAAAAAATCAGAGGGCTCGGACTTGCCACTGCCCTGCGTGCTCGACGAGCTCGCGGTCGCAGTGGAATTCATCGATTTCGCTGCCGTGGCCCGGCAGTACGCAGACCACGATCTCGCCGGCCTTGCGCAGCCCGGCAATGGCCTCGCGCAGGCCGGCCGCGTCGCTCCAGGGCGCGCGGATGGCCGCGCGCAGCGGACGCGCCGGCAGCACGCCGACCAGTTCGCGCACGTCCAGGCTGAAGCCGACCGCCGGCCGGTTGCGGCCGAACACGGCGCCGACTTCGTCGTAGCGCCCGCCGCGCACCAGCGCATCGGCCGCGCCCGGCACGTAGATGCCGAAGCGCATGCCGCTGTAGTAGGCATACCCGCGCAGGTCGGCCAGGTCGAAGCTGATCTGCCGCGCCGGATCGGCACCGAGGCTCGCGGCCAGCTGCTTCAATCCGGCCAGCGCCGCGCTCACGGCCGGCGTGCCCTTGAGGGCCTTGGCGGCCTCGTCGAGCACCGACGCATCGCCATACAGCTGGACCAGCGCGCGCAGGCCGTCGCGCGACGCGGCCGGGAAACTGCGCGTGAGCGCATGCAGCTCGCTCGCATCCTTGGCAACCAGCGCCGCATGCACGCGCGCCAGCACGGCGGCGTCGACCGGCACGCCGGCGAACAGCGCCCGCACGATGCGCGCATCCGCCAGGTCGACGATCACGCCGTCGCTCAGGCCCGATGCATGCAGGCAGTCGAGCGCCAGCAGCAGCACTTCGGTGTCGGCCTCGAGCCCCGCATGGCCGTAGATCTCGGCCCCGAACTGCAGCGGCTCGCGCGTGGCATGCGGCCGATCGGGGCGGGTGTGCAGCACCGGTCCGCAGTAGCACAGCCGTGCCACGCCTTCGCGGTTCAGCAGGTGGGCGTCGATGCGCGCCACCTGGGGCGTGGTGTCGGCCCTCAGGCCCATGCTGCGGCCGGAGAGCTGGTCGACCAGCTTGAAGGTTTGGAGGTCGAGCGCCTCGCCGGTGCCGGACAGCAGCGACTCGAGGTGCTCGAGCAGCGGCGGCATCACCAGCTCGTAGCCATAGCCACGGGCGGTATCGAGCAGCTGGCGTCGAAGTTCTTCGATGTGGCGCGCCTCGGAAGGCAGCACATCGGCAATGTGATCCGGGAGGACCCAGGCGGACATGGGGATCGGGGGCGTGGTTAAACCGGGATTCTACCGGGCCGCGCTACCCCAGCAGCCAAAGAAGGGCCAAACCCAGCAAGATGCTGCAAAGTCCGAAGAAGCGCAGCTGGCCGTCGCGCAGCTGCATGAGCTGCCCGAAGCCGCGCCGCCACCCGCCCGGCGAGACGAAAGGCAGGATGCCCTCGATCACCAGGACGAGCGCCAGCGCGCTCCAGAAGATTTCGGCGCTCACGGCGGCAGCCCGGCGCAGGATCAGCGGCGTGGGGGAGCGTTGCCTGCGGGCGTGCCCGAGCTCTGCATGGCGCGGAAGAAGTCCGACGACGGGTCGAGCACCATCACGTCGCTCTTCTTGTTGAAGCTCTGCTTGTAGGCCTCGAGGCTGCGATAGAACTGCGCGAACTGCGGGTCGCGGCCGAAGGCCTCGCTGTACGCAGCGGCAGCCTGGGCGTCGCCCTCGCCCTTGATCTTCTGGGCATCGCGGTAGGCGTTCGCCACGATCACTTCGCGCTGGCGGTCGGCGTCGGCGCGGATCTTTTCACCTTCGGCCGTACCGGTCGAGCGCAGTTCGTTGGCCACGCGCTTGCGCTCGGCCTCCATGCGGCGGTAGACCGATTCGGTGATGGCTTCCACATAGTCCACACGCGTGATGCGCACGTCGACCACGTCCACGCCCCAGGGCTTGGACCCCTTCACCACGGCCAGCACTTCTCGCTGCACGTCGGCCATCAGCGCTTCGCGACGCACCGAGATCAGGTCGCGCACGGTGCGCTTGTTGATGTTTTCCTGGAAGGCGTTGCGCACCACGCGGTTGAGCTGCGTGGCGCCCGCGTTTTCGTCGAGGCCGACGTTGCGGATGTAGGCCTGCGGATCGGTGATGCGCCAGCGCACGTACCAGTCGATCACCACGCGCTGCTTCTCGGCCGTGAGCATCGGCTCGGTGTCGAGGCTGGAGAGCGTGAGCAGCCGCTTGTCGATGTACGACACGTTCTGGAACGGCGGCGGCAGCTTGAAGTTGAGGCCCGGCTCGGTAATGACGCTCTTGATCTGGCCAAGGGCATAGACCACGCCGAACTGGCGCTGGTCGACCACGAAGAGGGTCGAGCTCAGCAGCACGAGCAAGACGAGGATCGACGAGGCGATGAATCCGATTCTGTTCATGTTCTTCCTGGCCTTTTCAACGCACGTCGCGATCACGCGAACGGCCATCGCGGGCACGGCTCTCGCTCGATGGCGGCACCACCGGAATCACCGACGACTGGGCGGGCGCGGTACCCGCCACGCTGGGGCTGGCCGCATCGACCGGCGTTGCGGCCGGGTTGCTGCCGCTCAGCTGCATGAGCTTGTCCAGCGGCAGGTACAGCAGGTTGGAGCCTTGCTTGGTATCGACCAGCACCTTGGTGGTGCTGGCATAGATCTGCTGCATGGCGTCGGTGTACATGCGGTCGCGGGTGACCTGCGGCGCCTTCTGGTACTCGGCCAGCACCGCGCTGAAGCGGCCGGCATCGCCCTGTGCCTGTGCGACGATGCGCGCCTTGTAGGCTTCGGACTCTTCCTTGAGCCGCGAGGACGTACCGGCGGCAAGCGGCACGACCTGGTTGGCATAGGCCTGCGCATCGTTCTTGGTGCGCTCGCGCTCCTGGCCGGCCTTGAGCACGTCGTCGAACGCGGCCTGCACCTGCTCGGGGGGACGCACTCCTCCCTGCTGCAGGTTGATGCCGACCACTTCGACACCGATCTTGTAGCGGTCGAGGATGGTTTGCATCAATTGCCGCACGCGCGGGGCGATCTGGTCGCGCTCCTCGGCCAGCGCGGCATCCATCTTCATCTTGCCGACCACCTCGCGCACGGAGCTCTCGGCCACCTGCACGATGGTTTCGGCCGGCGACTTGCTCTCGTAGAGCCAGGCCTGCGCATTGCTCAGGCGGTACTGCACGGCGAACTTGATTTCGACGATGTTCTCGTCTTCGGTCAGCATGGCCGATTCGCGCAGGCCGGTGGAGCGCACGATGGCGTCGCGGCCCACGTCGGTCGAGCGGATCTGCGTGACCACCACCACCTCGTGGCGCTGGATGGGATACGGCAGGCGCCAGTTGAAGCCGGCATTGACCGTCGACTTGTAGCGGCCGAACTGGGTCACCACGGCCTGCTGGCCTTCGTTCACGATGAAGAAGCCGGTCCCGAGCCAGATGAGAACGGCCACCGCCGCCACCAGTCCGAGGCCGAAGCCGGCATTCTTCATGTCCGGCCGATAGCCGTTGCCGCCACCGCCATTGCCGCCGCCCGTGGGGCGATTGCCGCCGCCCTTGCCGCCGAAGAAGCCGCCCAGCTTGCGGTTGAGGTCGCGCCAGAGTTCATCGAGGTCGGGCGGGCCCTGGTTCGGGCCCTGGCCGCGGGGGCGGTTGCCGTTGCCGTTGTTGTTGCCCGAGGGCGGTGGCGTCGGGCCGCCCGGCGGGTCCGCGTCGGGAGGCCGGTTGCCGGTTGGGCGATCGCCGTTGGACGACGGCTCGTCGCCACGGCCCCATCGGCCATCGTTCAGGTTGAACATGCCCAGAAACCCTCTCCACGCTGGCTTTGCATTCATTCGCTTCGTTCTCTTGTCAGTGGCGGGATTGTGCCCAATCAATTGGCGGTGTCGTGCAATTCAGTGTCGGCCTCTGGGGTCATCGCGTCGCCCAGGGAGCCCGACCGGCGGGCCAGCTCGGCGCGCAGCAGGGGCAGTCCCTCGCCGCTGCGGGCGCTGAGGAAGATGCGCGGAACCCGCACGCCGTCGATTTCCATGTCGTCCTGCAGATGCAGCGGGTGCTGCGCAGTTTCAAGGGCATCGAGCTTGTTGAACACCAGAAGCTGCGGGACGGTGTCGGCGCCGATGTCGCGGAGCACGGACTGCACCTCGGCCATCTGCTCCGGGTAGTGCGGATTGGAGGCATCGACCACGTGCAGCAGCAAGTCGGCATCGACGGCCTCCTGCAGCGTGGCCTTGAAGGCGTCGACCAGCCCGTGCGGCAGGTCGCGGATGAAGCCGACGGTGTCGGAGATCGAGACCTGCCTGCGGGCATCGCCCAGGTAGAGGTTGCGCGTGGTGGTGTCGAGCGTGGCAAAGAGCTGGTCGGCCGCATACGCGCGAGCCTTGACCAGCGCATTGAACAGCGACGACTTGCCCGCGTTGGTATAGCCCACGAGCGAGATGTTGAAGGTCTCGCGGCGCTCGCGCTGGCGGCGCTGCGTGCCGCGCTGCTTCTGCACCTTGGCCAGCCGCTCGCGCGTGCGCTTGATCGATTCGCTGATCATCCGGCGGTCGAGCTCGATCTGCTTTTCGCCGGGACCGCCGCGCACGCCGGCACCGCCCGTCTGGCGCTCCAGGTGGGACCAGCGGCGAACCAGGCGCGTGCTCAGGTACTGCAGGCGAGCCAGCTCGACCTGCAGCTTGCCCTCATGGGAGCGGGCGCGCTGGGCAAAGATCTCGAGGATGAGGAAGGTGCGGTCGTACACCGCCACGTCGAGCTGGCGCTCGAGGTTGCGCTGCTGCGCCGGGCTCAGCGACTGGTCGAAGATGACCTCGCTGGCCTGGTGCATGGCGGCCAGTTCCTTGATTTCTTCGGCCTTGCCGCTTCCAACGAAAAGTGCGGCGTCGGGCGCCTTGCGCTTGCAGACGAGGCGCGCGACAGGCGAAAGGCCCGCGGTCTGCGCGAGCAGGCCGAGTTCCTCGAGTTCGCTGTCGAAATGGGGCAGCCCGAAATCGACGCCGACGAGAACGGCGGCGCCTTCCTGGCGGGAGTTCAATTCAGACAAGCGGGATCAATATGGAAAAAGCGCGGCGGGGTTACCGCCGCGCTCCGCGCGATCAGGCTGCGGCGTCGTCGTTCTCGGCAGCCGAGAAGTTGACGGCACGACCCGGCACGATGGTGGAGATGGCGTGCTTGTAGACCATTTGCGTCACCGTGTTGCGAAGCAGCACGACATACTGGTCGAAAGACTCGATCTGGCCCTGCAGCTTGATACCGTTCACCAAATAAATGGAAACCGGCACATGCTCGCGACGCAGGGTGTTCAGAAACGGGTCTTGTAGAAGTTGCCCTTTATTGCTCACGATATTCTCCGTGTTCAAGAGTAGTTGTTGGAGAGATGACCTTAACACAGGGTTTCTGCGCTGCAGCAATCAGGGTCAAAAGCCTTTGAAAAATAACGTCTCTCAAAAGGCGGAACTTTCGACCCGGCCATGGCTCATCGGCCGCCATCGGCAGCCAAGCGTGCTCAATCGTCCTTGTCCGCAAAGGGATTTTGCGAGCTTTTGAACTGGATGCGCAAGGGCGTGCCCACCAGATCGAACTCCTTGCGGAAGCGCCCTTCGAGAAAGCGCTTGTAGGCCTCGGTGACATGCTCCAGCGAATTGCCGTGGATGATGATCACCGGCGGATTCATGCCGCCCTGGTGCGCATAGCGCAGCTTGGGGCGGAACATGCCCGCGCGCTTGGGCGACTGGAACTGCACCGCCTCCAGCAGCAGCCGGGTCAGCACCGGCGTGGACATCTTCCGCGTGGCCGACTTGTGGGCCTGCGCAATGGCCTGCCACACCGGACCCAGGCCCTGGCGCTTGATGGCCGAGATGAAATGCAGCGATGCGAACTTGAGGAACGGCAGCCGGGTTTCGATCTGGCGCTGGATCTGCTCGCGCTGGTAGCTGTCGACCGCGTCCCACTTGTTGATGGCAATCACCACCGCGCGGCCGCTTTCGAGGATGTAGCCGGCGATGTGCGCGTCCTGGTCGGTCACGCCCTGCGTGGCATCGAGCAGCAGCAGCACGACGCTGGCCGACTCGATGGCCTGCAGCGTCTTGACCACCGAGAACTTCTCGATCGCCTCGAACACCTTGCCCTTGCGTCGCAGGCCGGCCGTGTCGATCAGCTCGAAGCGCTGGCCGTTGCGCTCGAACGGCACCGAGATGGCGTCGCGCGTGGTGCCCGGCAGGTCGAACGCCACCAGGCGCTCTTCGCCGAGCCAGGTGTTGATCAGCGTGGACTTGCCGACGTTCGGCCGCCCGGCCACCGCCAGCTTGATGGGCTTGTTGACGTCGTCCTCGTCCGCCTCGTCGTCGGGGTCGGGCAGGTTCAGCGGTGCGAGCGCCAGCTCGACCAGGTCGCGCATGCCCTGCCCGTGCGCCGCGGACACGCCATGCACATCGCCAAAGCCGAGTTCGTAGAAATCGACCAGCTTGGTGCCGTCGTGCATGCCTTCGGCCTTGTTGGCCGCCAGCACGCAGGGCTTGCCGAGCCGCCGCAGCTCGTTCGCAATGTCGTGGTCCTGCGCCGAAAGGCCTTCGCGGGCATCGACCACGAAGATCACGACATCGGCCTCGGCCACGGCCTGCCGCGTCTGCTTGGCCATTTCCTTGTAGATGCCGCTGCCCGCATCGGGCTCGAAGCCCCCGGTGTCGATCACGATGAACTCGTGCTTGCCCAGGCGGCCGTTGCCATAGTGGCGGTCGCGCGTGAGTCCGGCAAAGTCGGCGACGATGGCGTCGCGCGTCTGCGTGAGGCGGTTGAAGAGGGTCGACTTGCCGACGTTGGGCCGCCCGACCAGGGCCACGACCGGCTTCATGGCCGGCCTTTCAGGGGCGCGGTTTTCATGGTCGGGCCTTGCAAAGAGTTATTCAGGGCGATATCCAAACACACCGCCGTTGGCAGTCACCACCACCACCGTGTTGCCGGCCATCACCGGCGTGACGCCAATGGCGGAGCCATCGGGCGTGACGCGATTGAGCAGTGCGCCGTCTTCGCGCGAGACGAAGTGCAGCGTTCCGTTGTCCTCGCCGATCACCAGCGAACGGCCCACCGCGAGCGGCCCGGTCAGGACGCGGTTCTTGAACCGGGTCGACTGCCAGGCCCGCTCGCCATCGGCGCGGCGCCAGGCGACGACGCTGCCGTCGGACTCGGTGCCGTAGACGAAGCCCTCGTCGCCGCTGACGCCCTCGGCGCCCACGGCAGGCTTGCTCCACAGCAGCTGGCCGCGCGCGGTGTCGACGCAGCCGACGTTGGCATAGTAGGCACGGGCGCACACGGTGTCGCCGACGCGGCTCACGCTGCCGGTCAGGTCGACCAGGCGCTCCACGTCGTTGGTGCCGCGCGGCGCCGCAATGGGGGCTTCCCAGCGCGAGGTGCCGTTGGCCGGGTTGATGCCGACCAGCCGGCCACCGATGCCCGAGATCAGCGTATCGCCCACGGCGATCAGCACGCCCGACTTCTTGAGCACGAGGTTTTCGGCCGTGCGCTGCTGCAGCCAGAGGCGGCGGCCACTCTGGCCGTCCCAGGCGCTGATGCTGCGGTCGGCGGTCTGCACGAAGACGCGGCGGCCGGCCACCAGCGGCGCGGTGAAGGCCTGGGCCGAGAGCCGCTGCTTCCACAGGACCTTGCCGCCTTCGATGGCCACGAGTTCGTTGTCGGTGGTGACCACCGCGGCCAGCGAGCCGTCGCTGCCGACGCCGGCTGCGAGCTTGGCGCCCGCGTTCGCGCGCCAGGTTTCGCGGCCGGCACGGGCGTCGATGGCGACCACGGTGCCGTCGCTGCCGGCCACGGTGACGATGTCGCCGCTGACGTCGGTGGCCAGCGGGAAGCCCACGGCCGGGATGCGCACGCTCCAGGCCTGGCGCACGCCGAACAACGCGGGGTTGGCGGGCAGTTCGGCCGGCTTGGGCTTGCTGGTGCCCGAGCAGGCAGCCAGCATCGCGGCCAGAACAATGGCCGAACCTGCACGCAGGACGGACGACTCAGGCATGAAACGCTTGAAATTCATAGTGCGATCAGGAATTTTTGGGGGCTGCCGGCGTGACCGTGATCACGGGTGCCAGGCTCTTCGGATCGACGCCGGCGGCGTTGAGCTTGAATTCGACCAGGCGCCGGTAGTCGGACGCCGGGCCAAGGCCCGTCCAGGCCTTGCGGTATTCGGCCTGCGCTTCGGCGCGCTTGCCCTGGGCCATGTAGATGTCGCCCTTGCGGTCGGCCACGAGCGGCTCGAACTCCTTGGGCACGTCGCCGGAGAGCTGCTTGAGCGCTTCGTCGTACGACTTGCTGTCGAGCAGTTCGGCCGCCAGCCGCAGCTTGGCAACGGCCTTGTAGCCCGGATCGACCGCGCTTTGCGCCACCCAGCCGAGCGCGGCGCGCGAGGCCTCGGCGTTGCCCTTCTCGTAGAGCGCCTTGGCGGCCAGGAGGCCCGCCTGCTGCGCGTAGGCGGTGCCGGCGAAGCGTTCCTTCATGTCGCCCAGCACGCGCTGGATGCGCTCCACGTCGCCGGACTGCGTGCTGCGCTCGACCTCGTCGTAGAGGGCCGCGGCCTGCGCCGCCTTGTTGCGCTGGAAATATTGCCAGCCGTTCCAGGCCACGAAGGCCCCGGCCACGAGCAACACCACCCAGGTGATCAGGGTGCCGTAGGTGTTCCAGAAATGCTTGAGCTGGTCGAGCTGTTCCTGTTCGTCGAGATCGAGATGGGTTGCCATGCGTATCAGATGTTGGGAGCCGGGGATTGTAGGGTGGCCGCCCAGGTGGCCACCTGGGCGAGAGGCCGCGCCACCTGTTCGCCACCGCCCTCGCGCAGCGATTTGACCGTGACTTCGCCGCGCGACAGTTCGTCTTCGCCAAAGACCAGCGCATAGCGCGCTCCGCTCGCGTCGGCTTTCTTGAACTGCGCCTTCATGCTGCCGCCGCCCGCATGCTGCAGCACGCTCACGCCGGCGGCGCGCAGCTGCTCGAGCACGGCCATGACTTGCGGCAGCGCGGCGGCCGAGGGCACGATGGCGTACGCCGCGGGCGCCGCGGCGGGGACCGGCAGGCGGAGTTCCTGGATCAGCAGCAGCAGCCGTTCGATGCCCAGGCCGAAGCCGACGGCCGGCGCAGGCTTGCCGCCCATCTGGCCGATGAGGCCGTCATAGCGCCCTCCCCCGCAGACGGTGCCCTGCGAACCGAGCTGGTCGGTGACCCATTCGAAGACGGTCAGGTTGTAATAGTCCATCCCGCGCACCAGGCGCGGGTTGACTCGGTAGGCCAGCCCTGCAGCATCGAGCACGGCGCGCACCGCATCGAAGTGCGCGCGCGACTCCTCGCCAAGGAAGTCCATCAGTTGGGGCGCGGCCTCCACCACGGCCTGCATGGCGGGATTCTTGGTGTCGAGGATGCGCAGCGGATTGCTGTGCAGGCGCCGCTGCGCATCGGCATCGAGCAGGTCGGCATGCGCCTCGAAATGGCGGATCAGCGCTTCGCGGTGCGCCTGGCGCTCGGCCGGCTGGCCCAGGCTGTTGATCTCCAGGCGCACGTGCTCGCCTTCGGCCAGCCCGAGCTCGCGCCAGAGGGCCCGCACCATGAGGATCAGCTCGGCGTCCACGTCCGGGCCGGGAAAGCCCAGCGCCTCGACGTCGAGCTGGTGGAACTGGCGGTAGCGGCCCTTCTGGGGACGCTCGTGGCGGAACATCGGTCCCATCGTCCACAGGCGCAGCGGGCCGTTGTAGAGCGCGTTGTGCTCGACCATGGCGCGCACGATGCCGGCGGTGGCCTCGGGGCGAAGCGTGAGCTTGTCGCCGTTCATTGCATCGGTGAAGGAGTACATCTCCTTCTCGACGATATCGGTCACCTCGCCCAGTCCGCGCACGAACAGCGCCGTGGGTTCGACCACCGGCGTCAGCATGTACTGGTAGCCGTAGCGGGCGAGGAGCCCGCGCACCGTCTGCTCGAACCACGACCAGAGGGCCGAATCGGGCAGGCGGTCGATGCGCGGCACGCTCGCCGGCAATATGTCGTTCATGCCTTTGACGGCATTGATCTTGTCAGCCATGGGAGAAAGTGGTCAGGCGACGTCGGCAGCCAGTTGCTGGCCGAAGCGCTTTTGAATGTAGTTTTCGACGAGCTGGTGAAACTCGTTGGCGATATTGTCGCCGCGCAGCGTGAGTGCCTTTTCGCCGTCGATGAAGACCGGGGCGGCGGGCGCCTCGCCGGTGCCGGGCAGGCTGATGCCGATGTCGGCGTGCTTGCTCTCGCCGGGGCCGTTGACGATGCAACCCATCACGGCCACCTTCAGCGTCTCGACGCCGGGGTACTTCTTGCGCCAGACCGGCATCTGCAGGCGCAGGTAGTCGTCGATCTGCTTGGCCAGTTCCTGGAAGGTGGTGCTGGTGGTGCGGCCGCAGCCCGGGCAGGCGGTGACGCTCGGCACGAACACGCGCAGGCCCAGCGCCTGCAGGATCTCGTTGGCGATCAGCACTTCCTGCGTGCGCGACTCGCCCGGCTGCGGCGTGAGCGACACGCGGATGGTGTCGCCGATGCCCTCCTGCAGCAGGATGGAGAGCGCCGTGGCCGACGCCACCGTGCCCTTGGTGCCCATGCCGGCTTCGGTGAGCCCCAGGTGCAGCGGATAGTCGCAGCGCCTGGCGAGTTCGCGGTAGACCGAGATCAGGTCCTGCACGCCGCTCACCTTGCACGACAGGATGACCTGGTTGCCGGCCATGCCCATCGATTCGGCGAGCTTGGCGGATTCGATGGCCGAGGTGATGAGCGCCTCGTACATCACCTGCTTGGCATCCCACGGCTCGGCGCGCTGGCTGTTGGTGTCCATCAGGCTGGCCAGCAGTTCCTGGTCGAGGCTGCCCCAGTTGACGCCGATGCGCACCGGCTTGTTCCAGCGCATGGCTGCATCGATCATCTGGCCGAACTGGCGGTCGCGCTTGTCGCCCTTGCCCACGTTGCCGGGATTGATGCGGTACTTGCTCAGCGCCTCGGCGCAGGCCGGATAGTCGGTGAGCAGGCGGTGGCCGTTGTAGTGGAAGTCGCCGATCAGCGGCACGTCGATGCCCATGCGGTCGAGCTGCTCGCGGATGTACGGCACCTGGGCTGCCGCCTCCGGCGTGTTGACGGTGATGCGCACCATCTCCGAACCGGCAATGGCAAGCTCCTTCACCTGGATGGCCGTACCGACGGCATCGACGGTGTCGGTGTTGGTCATGGACTGCACCCGCACGGGCGCGTCGCCGCCCACCGTCACGGTGCGCGGTCCCCAGACCACCTGGGCCTGGCGCGAACGGCGCGCCTTGGGCGCCGCCGATTCAATGGGTTGTGGAGTGCAATCGGTCACGATTTCACCTCGAAACGCGCCACGCCGCCGCCGCGCGTGACAGGCTTCAGATCGTAGGGCTTTCCGTGCACCTGCACATCGACCGCCGAAGCGCGCCCCACCACCACCGACAGCGGCAGCGTTCCCGACAAGGCCACCGTTTCGCCGGCCTGCAGGCTGCGGCGCAGCAGCTGCTTGCCGCCGGCTTCGGTGACGGTGATCCAGCATTCCTCGCGCGCGACGAAGACCAGCTGCTGGCTGCCGGCAGGTGCCGCAGCAACAGCAGAAGGCGAAGCCGCCGCCGCAGCGGGCGCGCTGCCCGCCGGCGGGGCTGCCGCGGGGGGCGTGCCCAGCGCCGCGGGTGCAGCCGAGGTTGGGGGTGCCACCGGCGACACCGGCGCGCTCTCGACCACGACGGACGATCCGCCAGGAGCCGGCGCAGCCGCCGGCGCTTCCGCCACCGGAGCGGTGTCGCCATCGCCACGCGATGTCCAGCGCGACACCGAGGCCCCGACCTGGTCGAACACCGACTGGGGCAGCCAGAACAGCACGGCCGCGCCGACCAGCAGCAGCCCCACCACCGTGAGCAGCGCGCGCGACGGCAGCCCGCTGGAGCGCCCGCCATTCCAGCGCGGCGTTCCGGAAACGATGTTGCTCTTGAGCGTGCGGTCGGCCAGTGCGAGCGCTGCGCGCTGCGCCCCCGGCAGCTTTGCGAGCACCGGAGCGGGATCGATGCGCAGGGCGCGGCAGACACTGCTGGCCAGGGCCCGCGCAAAGACCGGGTCGGGCAGCGAAGCGATGTCGTCCGCCTCGAGCGCAATGAGCTTCTGCGGCGGCACCTTGAGCGCCGCGGCCACCATTTCGATGTGCAGGCCGTGCGCCTCGCGCGCTTCGCGGAGCATGTCGCCGGCTGTCTTGTGCGTGATGTCGCCTTCCTCGAGCGGCAGTGCCGCGGAAGTGCCGAACTCCGAAACCCGTTCAGTCATTGAAATTCCCGCGCTCGTACGCTATTGCCTCCCGGGACTGCGGGAAGCGCCGTTGCAGTTGCCCTCCCAACTGCGCCACTGCTTCGCGGTTGTTGAGCCGTCGTTCGATCTTGATGCCCAGCCAGAGCGTCTCGGCGCTGGCCGAAGGGCTGTTGTTGACGCGGCGGATGTAGAACTGCGCACGCGACCATTCTTCGCGCTGCGCCAGCAGCGAAGCCAGGTTGAATCCGACCACCGGGTTTCCGGCGTCGATCTCGTAGGCCTTCATGAGGCTGCGCTCCGCCTCGGCACGCTGGCCTGCCCTGAGCTGGCAGACGCCCTGCGTCATGAGCGTCTTGGCATGGTCGGTATAGCTCGGCACCGCCAGTGCCTCGGTGAACTGCTGGGTGGCATCGCCATAGCGGTTCTGCTGGCACAGCAGCCAGCCGTAGTTGTGCCGCACATTGGGATCGCGCGGATTGATGGCAATGGCGCGGCGGAAGCTGTCTTCCGCCAGGCCCGCGTCTTCGAGCCGCATGTAGACCAGGCCGCGCAGGTTGTAGGCATCCGCGTTGTTGGGATCGGCGGCCAGCGCCTGCTTGATCTCATCGAGCGCGACGGTGGTCTGGCCCTGCTCGAAGTAGCCCGAGGCGAGCTCCATGCGCAGGCGCGCGCGGCGCTGCCGGCTGCTTTCGTCGGACTCGGTCACGATCTCCGCGCCCTTGCTCGACGAACTGGTGTCGGCCAGGCTGGTGGTGGTGGTTCGCGTGTTGACGCAGCCCGCGAGCAGAAACGCCACGGCGACGCCGCCAAAGCCTGCAGCCACCAGCCGCTGCGCGCTTGCGGTCGTCATCGGAAAGGCCATCCTCATTAGGTCAATGCTCCTGGGGGGCGGTCTTGCGAACCGGATGCAGAACAACGGTGCGCTCGCCCACACGGCGCTGCGCCATGCGTTCGGCCGCGCGGGTACGGTCCTTGACGTCGCCGGCCAGCTGTCCGCAGGCCGCATCGATGTCGTCGCCGCGCGTCTTGCGCACGGTGGTCACGAGGCCGGCCTCGCTCAGTGCCTTGGCAAAGGCCAGCACCCGCGGCTGCGGCGAACGCAAGAGGCCCGAGGCCGGAAACGGATTGAACGGAATCAGGTTGAACTTGCACGACACGCCATGGGTGCGAACGAGTTCAACCAGCTGCCGCGCATGCTCGGGCTGGTCGTTGACGCCATCGAGCATGCAGTACTCGAAGGTGATGAAGTCGCGCGGCGCATGCGCCAGGTAGCGCTTGCAGGCCTCGAGCAGCTCGGCAATCGGGTACTTGCGGTTGAGCGGCACGAGGTCGTCGCGCAGCGCATCGTTGGGCGCATGCAGCGACACGGCCATCGCCACCGGGCAGTCAGTGCCCAGGCGGTCGATCATCGGAACCACGCCGGACGTCGACACGGTCACGCGGCGGCGCGACAGGCCGTAGGCGTTGTCGTCGAGCATGGTGCGCAGCGCCGGCACCAGCGCGGTGTAGTTCTGCAGCGGCTCGCCCATGCCCATCATCACCACGTTGGAGATGACGCGCTCGTCGCGTTTCAGGTGCTTGCGCAGGAAGTGTTCGGCAAACCAGAGCTGGGCGACGATCTCGCCCGTGCTCAGGTTGCGGCTGAAGCCCTGGTGCCCCGTGGAGCAGAAGCGGCAACCCACGGCGCAGCCGGCCTGGGACGACACACACAGCGTGCCGCGGTCGTCTTCGGGAATGAATACGGCTTCGACGGCATTGCCGTCGCCGACGTCGAACAGCCACTTGATCGTGCCGTCCTTGGATTCGTGCTGCGTGATGACCGGCAGGGCCTCGACGCGAGCGGTGGTGGCGAGCTTCTCGCGCAGCGACTTGGCCAGATCGGTCATCTGGGCGAAGTCGCTGGCGCCACGCTGGTGGATCCAGCGGAACAGCTGCGTGGCGCGGAATCGTTTCTCGCCGAGCTTTTCGCAGAACGCAGCCAGCCCCTCGAGATCGAATTCGAGCAGGTTGGCCGTGGTCATGAAATCAGCTGGCGTGCGGCTTCAGCGCGCGTAGACGTTGAGGCCGGCGAAGAAGAACGCCACTTCGTTGGCGGCGGTTTCGGGGGCGTCCGAACCGTGCACGGCGTTGGCATCGATGCTGTCGGCGAAGTCGGCGCGGATGGTGCCCGGGGCCGCCTTCTTGGGGTCCGTGGCGCCCATCAGGTCGCGGTTCTTGGCGATGGCGTTCTCGCCTTCGAGCACTTGCACGAACACCGGGCCGGAGATCATGAAATCGACCAGGTCCTTGAAGAACGGACGTTCCTTGTGGACCGAGTAGAACTGCTCGGCTTCGTTGCGCGACAGATGCACGAGCTTGGCGGCAACGATCTTGAGGCCGGCAGCTTCGAAGCGGGAAACGATCTTGCCGATGACGTTCTTGGCGACGGCGTCGGGCTTGATGATGGAAAGGGTACGTTCGATAGCCATTGAAGTGCTTCCTGAGCTTTGATTTTGAAGTGATTTGTCACAACTGCAACGAATATGTTGCATCGTAAGTCGACAAAGCCTCTGATTTTAACCGGCGCAGCCCCCGGGATTGGTGAAAACCCCGCGAAAGGCTGCGCTGGAGAGCTGGCTTTCAGCGCCCGCGGCGCCGGTTTCCGCCGGGGCCGCCCTGGCCGCCGAAGCCACCGCCGCCGCCCGGGCCGCCGCCGCGGCGCCCCGGACCCTGCCGCTGCTCCTTGCGCTGGCGCGAGAAGCTGTCGGCGCCGATGTAGCCGAGCGAGGTCTTCATCGGATCGGGCTGGTTCGCGCCGCTCGGCGGACGCTCCTCGCCCTGGCGGTTGCCGCGGTTGTTGTTGCTGTTGCCGCGGCGCCCCTGCGGCGGCATGCCAGCGTTGCCGCCGCCACCGCCACCGCCGCGGTTGCCACGCCCGCCGCGCTCGCCGCGCGGCGGGCGGCCGTCGCCGAGCGGATTGGGAATGGGCGCCTCGCGGCCGTCGTCGCGCATGTCGCGCGGCTGCTGCTGTCCGCCGCCGGCGTTGCGATTGCCGCGCCGCTTCTTGTTGCGTCCGTTGCGACCGCCGCCGGCACCTTCCTGCCCCGGCCCGCGCTGCTGCTGCTGCGGCGGACGCGGCGCGCCGCCGCCCGAGGCCTGGAACAGCGCGTTGATGTCGCGCTCGTCGAGCTCCATCCAGGCGCCGCGCTTCAAGCCGCGCGGCAGCACCATGGCGCCGTAGCGGATGCGGATCAGCCGGCTGACCGCATGGCCCACCGATTCGAACAGGCGCCGCACTTCGCGGTTGCGGCCTTCGGAGATGGTGACGCGGTACCAGTGGTTGGAGCCCTCGCCGCCGCCCTCCTCGATGGTGCCGAACTGGGCCATGCCGTCGTCGAGGCGAACGCCTTCGAGCAGCTTCTTCTTTTCCTCGGCATTGAGCGCGCCGAGCACGCGCACGGCGTATTCGCGCTCCAGGCCGAAGCGCGGATGCATCAGCTGGTTGGCCAGGTCGCCGGAGCTGCTGAACAGCAGCAGGCCCTCGGTGTTCAGGTCGAGCCGGCCGACCGATTGCCACTTGCCCTGCTGCAGGCGCGGCAGCTTGCGAAACACCGTGGGCCGGTTCTGCGGATCGTCGTGCGTCACGACCTCGCCCACCGGCTTGTGGTAGGCAATCACGCGCGGCGGCGGCGGCGCGATGCGGTAGCGGATCGGCTTGCCGTTGATCTTGACCTGGTCGCCATACTGGATGCGCTGGCCGATGTGGGCCGGCTCGTTGTTCACCGAGATGCGGCCCTGCAGAATGAGCGCTTCCATTTCGAGCCGCGAGCCCAGGCCCGCCTGCGCCAGCACCTTGTGCAGCTTGGGCGAGTCGGCTTCCGGCAGCAGCACGCGCTTGAGGGGCGGGACTTCGGGGCTCTCTTCGTCGGCATCGAACTGGCCCGAGATGACGTCCGCGAAGCGGATCGGCTCGGGCGGCGGTGCGTTGCGCTGCTCGCGCTCGGCGGCGCGGCGTGCGCGGTCGAGATCGTCCTCTTCCTCGTCGGGCTCTTCTTCCTCTTCTTCCTCTTCTTCATCGTCGTAGGAGGAGGAAGCGCGCGCATTCTCTTCGGCGCGTTCGACGGATGTGGCTGGCGCAGCGGCGGCGGCGGGTTCGTCGGCGACTGGTGCGGCGGCGGGCGCTGCATCGGCCACCTGGGCCACGGGTTCGGAAGCTTCAGTTGCCGCGGCGGGTGCGGCAGGTGCTGCTGCGGGCTCGCCCTCCCCGGCCGCCGGCTCCACCACCTTCTTGCGGCGTGGGGCGCGCGGCTTCTTCGGCGCCTCGCCCCCGGCCGCGGCCGCCGCGGGCACGCCCGCTTCGGCGTCGGCAGACAGGCCGGACACGGCCGCCTTCGCCTTCTTTTTCTTGGATTCAGGCTGGGCCGGCACGATTGCCGCGTCGTCGATGTCGGAGGAGCTCATGAGGTTTTTCCGGGGGGAACAGCGTGGGGATCGGTCTCGTCGGGCGACGGGGGTTCGGTTTCGAGCTCGACGGATGGCTCGGCTTCCGTGGGGGCCGGAATGTCGGCGGGCTCCTCGTCGGGAGCCGCCGCGTCCTCGGCGAATTGCGCAGCGGCGGCTTCGACGGCTTCTGGAGCCTCGGCGGCGGCCAGCTCGGCGGGCGCGCCCGTTTCCGAGTCTGCCTCCGGCATGGCCGAGGCATCGGCGTCGGATTCGGTCGGCACGTCCATCGGCAGCCCGGGCTGATCGCCCGATGCCTGGTCGAGCGCGTCGACCAGCGCCGCCTGCTGGGCCGGCGTTTCGATCAGCGGCAGTTGGTCGAGCGATGCCAAGCCGAGGTCGTCGAGGAACTGCCGCGTGGTGGCGTACAGCGCCGGCCGGCCGACGGTTTCGCGGTGGCCGATGACCTCGACCCAGCCGCGGTCCTCGAGCTGCTTGAGGATAAGGGAATTGATGGTGACGCCGCGGATGTCTTCCATGTCGCCGCGCGTGACCGGCTGGCGATAGGCAATGATGGCCAGGGTCTCGAGGGCGGCGCGGGTGTAGCGCGGCGGCTTCTCGGGATGCAGGCGGTCGAGGTGGTCGCGCATCTCGGGCCGGCTCTGGAAGCGCCAGCCGCTGGCAACGTTCACCAGTTCCAGGCCGCGCTGCGCCCAGTCTTCCTGCAGTTCGAGCAACAGCACCTTGATGGTGTCCACGCCCAGCTCGTCGTCGAACAGCACGCGCATGTCGCGCACTGGCAGCGGCTGGCTCGAACAGATCAAGGCGGTTTCGAGAATGCGCTTGGCATCCGCCGTATTCATGGTTTGCGTTATCCGGGAAAAGGCGTCTCGGGGACGCTTGTTCAGAAGGATGAAAGAAGGCGCTGCCGGCACGCGGCGAGTGCAACGCAAGGCCGGCATCGGGGTGGCCGGCGCGGCCCTCGGGCCGTCAGGCGCGATTGTAATCCAGCCCCAGGGCCTGGAACGCCTGAACCAGGTCGGCCGGCGGAAGTGAACGCAGTTCCAGCGCCGCTTGTGTGACGGGGTGCACGAATGCGAGCCTGAAGGCGTGCAGCGCCTGCCGCCCCAGCCCCGCGGCCGGCGCTCCGCCGTAGAGCGCATCGCCGACGAGCGGATGCCCGATCGACGCCATGTGCACGCGGATCTGGTGCGTGCGGCCCGTTTCGAGCGTGCACCGCACGGCACAAGCCTGCGCGTTGCTGTCCAGGCGCTCGATGAGCGTGCGTGCCGTCTTGCCGGCATGGCGCTCGAGGTCGACCACGGCCATGCGCAAACGGTTGCGCGGATCGCGGCCGATGGGCGCGTCGACCTGCCGGCCTGCCGCGCCGGTCCAGGGCTTGTGTCCGAGCGCGAGGTATTGCCGCTTGACTTCGCGCGCGGCGATCAGCGCCACCATGGCATCCATCGCGGCCCGGGTGCGCGCCACGACCATGAGCCCGCTGGTGTCTCGGTCGAGCCGGTGCACGATGCCCGCGCGCGGCAGCAGCGCGGCCTTGGGGTCGAGCGCGAGCAGGCCGTTCAGCAGCGTGCCGCTCCAGTGGCCCGGCGCCGGATGCACCACCAGGCCGGCCGGCTTGTCGATGATGCGCAGGTGCTCGTCCTCGTGCACCGTGACGATGTCCATCGGCTCGGGCCGGAAGGCCTGGCTCTGGGGCGTCGGCCGCAGCTCGATATGGCCGGTCTGCCCTGCGCGCACGGTGGCGGAAGCCTTCAGCAGGGTGCGCCCCAGCAGCTCCACGGCGCCGGCTTCGATCAGCTGTTGCAGATAGTTGCGAGAAAATTCCGGCACCAGGGCGGCCAGCGCGCGGTCCAGCCGCTGGCCATGCTCGGTCGGGCCCACGGTGAAGGGCCGCAGTTCGCTGGATTCGACCGGGTCGGCGCCCTCGTCGGCCTCGGCGGCGTCGGGGACCATGTCCAGGGGGTCGGTCGATATAATTGAGGGCAACTGTTTCACGAAAGCCGTATGTGATGTTTCGCGCCAAATTATCGGTCCCCTCCTGGATCGCCCTCAGCGCGGCAGCGCTGCTTGCAGCCGGCTGCTCCTCCACCTCCGTCGACAAGACCGCCAACTGGAGCCCCAACCGCATCTACGCCGAGGCCAAGGACGAAGTGGGCTCCGGCGCCTACGACAAGGCCGTGCCGCTGTACGAGAAGCTCGAAGGCCGCGCCGCCGGCACGCCGCTCGCGCAGCAGGCCCAGCTCGAGAAGGCCTACGCCCAGTACAAGTCCGGCGAGAAGGCCAATGCCATTGCCACCATCGACCGCTTCCTGAAGCTGCATCCGGCCAGCCCGGCGATCGACTACGCGCTCTACCTCAAGGGCGTGATCAACTTCAACGACGACCTCGGCATGTTCGCGTTCCTCACGCGCCAGGACCTGTCCGAGCGCGACCAGAAGGCCGCCAAGGAATCGTTCGAGTCGTTCAAGGAACTGGCAACGCGCTTCCCCGAGTCGCGCTACGCGCCCGACGCGCGCCAGCGCATGAACTACATCGTGAACTCGCTCGCGCAGTACGAAGTGCACGTGGCGCGCTACTACTACTCGCGCGGCGCCTACCTGGCGGCCATCAACCGCGCGCAGCTCGCGCTGTCCGACTACCGCGAAGTGCCCGCGCTCGAAGAAGCCCTGTACATCATCGTGCGCTCCTACGATGCGCTCGGCATGAAGGACCTGCGCGACGACGCCCAGCGCGTGCTGACCACCAACTATCCGCACAGCGAGTACCTCGCGCGCGGCTTCAAGGGCAAGGACGATCCGTGGTGGAAGGTCTGGTAATCCGCTGGAACGACAAAAAGCCCTTCGGGGCTTTTTCTTCGTCTGCGCCCTTCAGGCCGAGAGCGAGTTCCTGAGTTCGCCGATCGCCGCCTCGAAGTCCGCTTCGCTTTCCAGCCTGCGCATCGGCGGCAGCGCGGCCAGGAGCCGCCGGCCATAGCCCATGGCGACCAGGCGGGTGTCGCAAATGGCAAGCACGCCGCAGTCGGTTTCGCGGCGGATCAGCCGCCCCGCTCCCTGCTTGAGCGCCACGGCCGCCTCGGGCAGCGAATAGTCGCTGAACGAGCTGCGGCCCTGGGCTTCGAGGCGCTGCGAGCGCGCCTCGACCAGCGGATCATTGGGCGGAGGGAACGGCAGCTTGTCGATCACCACCAGCTGCAATGCATCGCCGGGCGCATCAAAGCCTTCCCAGAACGATGCCGATGCCACCAGCACGCAGCCGGCGCGCCCGCCCTCCGCGCCTTCGCGGAAGCGGTCCATGAGCACGCGCTTGGGCAGCTCGCCCTGCACCAGCACCTCGGGCCGCACGTCGGCCTCGAGCCGTTCGAACTGCTGCTTCATCTCGTCGCCGATGGCGCGCAGCGCGCGCAGCGTGGTCGTCAGCACCAGGGTCCGGCCGCCGAGCTCGGCGGCGCCGCGTGCGGCCAGCTGCGCCACGCGCGCGCTGTGGGCGGCGTCGTTGGGCTTGGGAAAGGCACGCGGCACATAGAGCCCGGCCTGCGCGGCATAGTCGAAGGGGCTCTGCACCCGCAGCACCTCGGCGTCGCCCAGGCCGCACGGCTCGGTGAACCAGCGCAGCGTGGGTTCGTCGCCCAGCGTGGCGGAGGTGAAGACCCAGGCGCGTCCGCTGTCTTCGGGCGCCGCGCGGGCTTCGTGTTCATCGCCGTCGTCGGGGGCCGCGCCGCTGCCGATCTTGAGCACGCGCGTGCGCATGGCCTCGGCAATGTCGAGCGGCGATTCGACCAGCCGCAGCTGCGTGCCCACGTCGACCCAGCGCACCGAGTCGGTTTCGCAGGGCAGCGCGAAGCGTGCCGCGCGCTTGGCGAGCTGCTGCGCCCGCTCATACAGGCGCACGAAATCGGGCGATATCTCGCTGACGGTATCGAGCCCTTCGGCAGCCATTTCAAAGGCGTGCTGCAGGGCTTCGAGCGCGTCCTGCCAGGCGTGCGCGTCGATGCCTTCCGGCGACGGGCCCACCCAGCGCAGCTTGGTGCCGGGCCACTGCTTGCCGACCGCAAGCCGCAGCTCGCGCGCGGCGCGTTCGACGGCCGCCACCAGCTGCTGCCAGTCGACCAGCCCGCGCGCATGCTGCAAGCCGGCTCCGAGCAGGTCGCGCGCAAAGTCCAGGGCCTGCCCGCTGCCGAGCTGCGCGCCCAGGAACTGCACGCCGGTTTCGTTGAGCTGGTGGGCCTCGTCGAACACCACCACGCTCACGGTCGGCAGCAATTCCGCCATGCCGGTCTCGCGCACTGCAAGATCGGCGAAGAACAGGTGATGGTTGATGACCACCACATCGGCCGCCAGCGCCTCGCGCCGCGCCAGGTTGACGTGGCAGGGCTTGAACTGCGGGCACTGCGCGCCCAGGCAGTTCTCGCGCGTGGAAGTGATGAGCGGAATGAGCGGCGAGCGCTCGTCCAGCCCGGGCAGCTCGGCCAGGTCGCCGGTTCGCGTGGCCTTGGACCACTGCTCGATCTTGGCGAGCGTGCGCAGGCTGCCGCGTTCGGGCAGCGAGGCATCGTGGCGCGCCAGGTCGAGCCGGTGCAGGCACAGGTAGCTCGCGCGCCCCTTGAGCAGCGCCGTGCGCACCGGCAGCTCGAGCGCCTCGACCAGACGCGGCAGGTCGCGGCCGAACAACTGGTCCTGCAGGGTCTTGGTGGCGGTCGACAGCAGCACGCGCTCGCCGCTCAGCAACGCCGGCACGAGATACGAGAAAGTCTTGCCCACGCCGGTGCCGGCCTCGACCACCAGCACGCCGCCGTCCTCGATGGTGCGGGCGACGGCCAGCGCCATTTCGGTCTGCCCCGAGCGCTCGCGGAACTGTTCTGCCGCACGCGACAGGACGCCGCCCTGCGCGAAGGCGTCGCGCACCTTGTCCTCGAGTGTTTCGCTCACGCGGGTTCTTTCGGATCGAGCACGTTCTCGAGCCGCGTGATCTGGTCGCGCAGCGCAAGCCGGCGCTTCTTCAGACGGCGCAGCAGCAGCTCGTCCTGCGGCGAAGCTTCGGCCAGGCGGTCGATGGTGGCGTCGAGGTCGGCGTGTTCGATGCGCAGCTCGATCAATTGGCGGGAAAGGGAGTGAAGATTGGAGTCCAACGTTGGCGCTGCGAACGTATTCCGCCCGCAGCTCGTGTTCACTCGATAATACGTCCTGGTACGAATCCACGAGAAGACAGAAGGCGCGCCGCAGGCGCATTTGCGCTCATGACACAAGGCTTTCGGCTTGCCGCCGCCACCGGTCTCCACAAGGGAGACCGCCCCTATCAGCAGGACCAGGTCCTGATGATGAGCCATCCGCGCGTGCCCGGCTGCATGCTGGGCATCATTGCCGACGGCATGGGCGGGCGCAGCGGCGGGCGCAAGGCCTCCGACCAGGTGCTGATGACCGCGCGCCAGCTGTTCACGCGCTACCACCCCGACCGCGACAGCTCCGCGGCCGTGCTGCGCCAGCTGCTGGAGGATGCGCACACGGTCATCAAGCTCACGGCCCTGTCGAGCGAGCAGGAACCGCACAGCACGCTGGCGGCCTTTCTGATGAACCCCAAGGGCGACTGCGCCTGGATCCATGCCGGCGACTCGCGCATCTACCACTTCCAGAACGGCGAGCTCGTCACGCGCACGCGCGACCATTCCTATGTCCAGGTGCTCATCGACCGCGGCGAAATCACCGAGGCCGAGGCCAATGTCCACCCCAAGGGCAACATCCTCCTCGGATGCCTGGGCATGACCACGACGCCCCCGCCCATCGAGCCGCACTACATTCCCGCGATGCAGCCGGGCGACCTGCTGATGGCCTGCAGCGACGGGCTCTGGCACTACTTCAGCCCCGAGGAGCTGGCCAGCGTGCTGTACGCGGAGCCGCCGCGCGAAGCGGTGGAAATCCTGGTGGGAGAAGCGCGCCGCCGGGCGCGCGGCACGGGCGACAACATTTCGATCGTGGTGCTGAAGCTCGAAGCGCTTCCTCAAGACTGAGCGCTGCCACTGGCGCTCGCCCGGCGAGGTGGGCTCAGCGGCTGGGCGCCGAAGCCGGGGATGCCGGCGGCGGGGGCAAGGGCGCCCCGCGCGGCTTGGTGCGCTCGGCGTTCTGCCGCTCGCGGCTGGCCCGGTGCTCGGCCGCCTTTTGCTGCTTGCTCTCGAAGCGTTCGACCGCCGCCGGCGCCTCGGCGCGCCGCTGGGCGGCCTTGGCTTGCTCGTCGGCGTGGGCCTTCTGCTTGGCCTCGAGCTGGCGCCGGCGCTCGTCGGCCTCGGCCGCCGTCGCGGCGCGGCTCGCCGCATGGTCGGCCGCGCGCTGCTCGCGGTCCTGCTGGGCTTTTTTAGCTTCTTCCTGCTTCTCGGGCGTGTCCTGCGGGCGCCGCGTGGCCGCCTTCTGGTCGAGCTTCTCGAGTTCGGCCGCACCACGGCGCTGGCGCTCGATGTCGTTGATGGCCGTTTCCTGGCGCTTGATGTGGTCGGTCTCGACGCGGCGGCGCTTGCGGCTGTCGCGCAGGCAGTCCTCGACCGCGAACTTCTGGTAGCAGGCGGCGCGCTCCTTCTCGAAGCGCGCGTCGATGGCCGCGCGCTCGGCGGCCAGCCGGCTGCGCTCCGCTTCGAAGTTCGCATTGCCCGCAGCCGCGTTGGACTGTGCCCAGAGCGGCAGGCTGCCCAAGGCCATCAGCATGGCGAGAACAATTTTTTTCATGTCAGTCGAGTGTCCACGATGCGGCGTTCCAGGGAGAGGAACTCGCTCGATTGCATTTCGGTGAGCCTGGAAACCGTCCGCGGGAATTCGTGCGCGAGCGGCCCCTCGGTGTACAACGCCTCCGGCGGTACCTCGGCCGACATGATGAGCTTGACGCGCCGGTCGTACAAGACGTCGACCAGCCAGGTGAAACGGCGCGCTTCGGAGGCCATGCGCACCGGCATGTGCGGCACGTCGGACAGCAGCACGGTGTGGAACTGGCTCGCGATCTCGAGGTAGTCGTTCTGCGAGCGCGGTCCGCCGCACAGCGTCTTGAAGTCGAACCACACAACACCGCCGGCCTTGCGCCTGGCGCGGATCTCGCGCTGCTCGATGTGCAGGACCGGGTTCTCGTCGGCCGTTTCGGCCAACCTGTCGAAGGCCTTGCGCATCTCCTTTTCGGCCGAGGCATCGTTGGGCGTCAGGTACATGCGCAGCTGCTCGAGCGTGCGGCGCCGGTAGTCGGTGCCGTTGTCCACGCTCAGCACCTCGAGCTTCTGGTTGAGCAGCGCGATCGCGGGCAGGATGCGGTCGCGGTGCAGCCCGCCGGGGTAAAGGTCGTCGGGCCTGAAATTGGAGGTGGTGACAAAGCCCACGCCGTTCTCGAACAGCGCCACCAGCAGGCGGTGAAGGATCATCGCGTCGGTGATGTCCGCCACGTGGAACTCGTCGAAGCAGATCAGCTTGTAGCGCTTGGAGATGCGCAGCCCGAGCTCGTCGAGCGGGTTGACCGTGCCCTGCAGCTCGCGCAGTTCGCGGTGCACCTCGCGCATGAACTCGTGGAAGTGCAGCCGCGTCTTGCGGCGCAGCGGCACCGCGTTGAAGAACAGGTCCATCAGGAAGCTCTTGCCGCGCCCGACGCCACCGTACATGTAGACGCCGCGCGGCAGCTCGGGCCGGTTGATGAACTTCTTCAGCGCGTTGGAGCGCTGGGCCTTGTACTCGCCCCACTCCCGCGCGCAGCGATCCAGCGCTTCCACGGCGCGCAGCTGCGCGGGATCGCTGTGGAACCCGCGCACAGCGAGTTCCGCCTCATAGGCCTGTTTGACGCTGGTCAAAGGATCAGAAGTTCAGCGTGCGCTTGTCCACGGCAAGTGCCGCTTCCTTCGTGGCTTCCGACAGCGACGGGTGCGCATGGCAGATGCGCGCGATGTCTTCGGCGCTGGCCTTGAACTCCATCGCCACCACGGCTTCGGAGATCAGCTCGCTGGCCTGCGGGCCCACGATGTGCACGCCGAGGATCTCGTCCGTGGCCGCGTCGGCCAGGAACTTGACCATGCCGGTCGTGTCGCCCAGCGCGCGTGCACGGCCGTTCGCGAGGAACGGGAAGGTGCCGGCCTTGTAGGCGCGGCCCGCGGCCTTGAGCTGCTGCTCGGTCTGGCCGACCCATGCGATCTCGGGGTTGGTGTAGATCACCCACGGCACGGTGTTGAAGTTGACGTGGCCGTGCTGGCCCGCAATGCGCTCCGCCACGGCAACGCCCTCTTCCTCGGCCTTGTGCGCGAGCATCGGGCCGCGCACCACGTCGCCGATGGCCCAGACGTTGGGCAAGCTGGTCTTGCAGTCGTCGTCCACGGCAATGGCGCCGCGCTCGTCGAGCTTCAGGCCCACGGCTTCGGCGTTCAGGCCGATGGTGTTGGGCACGCGGCCGATCGAGACGATCAGCTTGTCGACCTCCAGCGTCTGGGCTTCGCCCTTGGCGTTGGTCCAGGCCACGCTCACGCCCTTCTTGGACGACTTGATCTCGCCGACCTTCACGCCGAGTTCGATCTTGAGCTTCTGCTTGTCGAAGGCCTTCTTGGCTTCCTTGGCGATCTGCTCGTCGACCGCGCCGAGGAAGGTCGGCAGCGCTTCGAGCACCGTGACTTCGGCGCCGAGGCGGCGCCACACAGAACCCATTTCAAGCCCGATGACGCCCGAGCCGATCAGGCCCAGCTTCTTGGGCACCGCGCCGATGCGCAGCGCGCCGTCGTTCGAGAGGATGTTCTCCTCGTCGAACGGCGCACCCGGCAGCGCGCGGGCGTTGGAGCCCGTGGCCACGATGATGTGCTTGCCCTCGATCGACTCTTCGGCGGCGCCCGCCACCTTGATCTCGTAGCCGGCTTCGCCCGCCTTCACGAACGAGCCGCGGCCATGGAAGAAGGTGATCTTGTTCTTCTTGAACAGGTACAGGATGCCGTCGTTGTTCTGCTTCACGACCTGGTCCTTGCGGGCCAGCATCTTGTCGAGGTCCAGCCCAAGGCCTTCGACCTTGATGCCATGGTCGGCAAAGTGGTGGCCGGCCTGGTCGAAGTGCTCCGACGATTGCAGCAGCGCCTTCGAGGGAATGCAGCCGACGTTGGTGCAGGTGCCGCCCGGTGCGGGGCCGCCCTTGCCGTTCTTCCACTCGTCGATGCAGGCCACGTTGAAGCCCAGCTGCGCCGCGCGGATCGCGGCGATGTAGCCGCCGGGGCCGCCGCCGATGACGATGACGTCGAATTGTTTGTTGGCCATCTGATTCTTTCTCCTCAGATGTCGAACAGGAGGCGCGACGGGTCTTCGAGCGCTTCCTTCATGGCCACCAGGCCCAGCACGGCTTCGCGGCCGTCGATGATGCGGTGGTCGTAGCTCATGGCCAGGTAGTTCATCGGGCGAACCACGATCTGGCCGTTCTCGACCACGGCGCGGTCCTTGGTGGCGTGCACGCCGAGGATGGCCGACTGGGGCGGGTTGATGATCGGCGTCGAGAGCATCGAGCCGAAGGTGCCGCCGTTCGAGATGGAGAAGGTGCCGCCGGTCATCTCTTCGATGCCGAGCTTGCCGTCCTGTGCCTTCTTGCCGTATTCGGCGATCTTCTTCTCGATGTCGGCAAAGCTCATCTGGTCGGCGTTGCGCAGGATCGGCACCACCAGGCCGCGCGGCGAACCGACGGCAATGCCGATGTCGAAGTAGCCGTGGTACAGGATGTCGTTGCCGTCGACCGAGGCGTTGATCACCGGGTACTTCTTGAGCGCATGCACCGCGGCCTTCACGAAGAAGCTCATGAAGCCGAGCTTCACGCCATGCTCCTTGGTGAAGCTGTCCTGGAAGCGCTTGCGCAGCTCCATGACGGGCGCCATGTTGACTTCATTGAAGGTCGTCAGGATCGCGTTGGTCGATTGCGACTGGATCAGGCGCTCGGCGATGCGGGCGCGCAGGCGGCTCATCGGCACGCGCTGCTCGGGGCGCTCGCCCAGGTCGGGCGCACCCGCGGGCGCGGCGACTTGCGGCAGCGCGGGCTTGGCGGCCGGCGCGGCCACGGCGGGCGCGGGMTTGGCGCCCGAGGCCACGGCGCCGAGCACGTCGCCCTTGGTGACGCGGCCGTCCTTGCCGCTGCCGGCCACGTCGCTGGTCTTCAGGTTGTTGTCGGCCAGCAGCTTGGCGGCAGCGGGCATGGCAACGTCGGACTTCGAACCGCCGGTGGCGGCCGCAGCCGCTGCGGGCGCAGCTGCCGGGGCCGGTGCGGCGGCGGGTGCCGCTGCTGCAGGCGCTGCGGCGCTTGCCTTGCCTTCGGTGTCGATCTTGGCGATCAGCTGGTCGGCCACCACGGTGGCGCCATCGGGCTGCACGATCTCGGCCAGCACGCCAGCCGAGGGCGCGGGCACCTCGAGCACGACCTTGTCGGTCTCGATCTCGATCAGGATTTCATCGACGGCGACGGCTTCGCCGGCCTTCTTCTTCCAGGTGAGCATGGTGGCTTCGGCCACGGATTCGGAAAGCTGGGGGACTTTGACTTCTACGATAGACATTTGGAGTGAGCTCCGTTTTGTTCTTCAGGTGTTCGTGTGAAAAAGAGGCTTGGAATTACTTGGTCAGCACGAAGCCCTTGAGCTTGCCAAATGCGCCATCGACCAGCGCCTTCTGCTGTTCCTGGTGCAGGTGCGAGTAGCCGACTGCAGGCGACGCCGAAGCGGCACGGCCGGAGTAGCCGAGCTTCTGGCCTTCCTGCATGTTCTCGTGGATGTAGTGCTGCACGAAGAACCAGGCGCCCTGGTTCTGCGGCTCGTCCTGGCACCACACCACATCGGCGAGGTTCGGGTACTTCTTGATCTCGGCCGCGAAGGCCTTGTGCGGGAACGGATAGAGCTGCTCGACGCGGATGATCGCCACGTCGTCGCTGCCCTGTTCCTCGCGCTTCTTGGCCAGGTCGTAGTAGACCTTGCCCGAGCAGGCGATCAGGCGCTTGACCTTCTCGGCCTTCAGGCCCTTGCTGTCCGGAATGACCGTCTGGAAGCCGCCCTTGGTGAACTCGGACAGCGGCGAGGTCGCGTCCTTGTTACGCAGCAGCGACTTCGGCGTCATGATGATCAAAGGCTTGCGCAGGTTGCGCACCATCTGGCGGCGCAGCACGTGGAAGATCTGGCTGGCCGTGGTGGGCTGCACCACCTGCATGTTGGTGTCGGCGCTCAGCTGCATGAAGCGCTCCAGGCGGGCCGAGCTGTGCTCGGGGCCCTGGCCTTCATAGCCGTGCGGCAGCATCATCGTGAGGCCGTTGACGCGGCCCCACTTCACTTCGCCCGAGGCGATGAACTGGTCGATCACCACCTGCGCGCCGTTCACGAAGTCGCCGAACTGGGCTTCCCAGATCACGAGCGTGTTCGGATCGTTCGAGGCGTAGCCGTATTCGAACGCGAGCACCGCTTCTTCCGACAGGATCGAGTCGATGACGACGAACGGTGCCTGGTTCTCGGCCACGTTCTGCAGCGGCGTGTAGGTGCCTTCGTCGAACTTCTCGCGGTTCTGGTCGTGCAACACGGCATGGCGGTGCGTGAACGTGCCGCGGCCCGAGTCTTCGCCCGACAGGCGCACCGGGTAGCCGCTGGCCACCAGCGAGGCAAAGGCCATGTGCTCGCCCATGCCCCAGTCGACGTTGACGTCGCCGCGGCCCATGGCGGCGCGGTCGTCCAGCACCTTCTTCACGAGCGGGTGCACCGTGAAGCCGGCCGGCACCGTGGTGATCTTCTCGGCCAGGCGCTTCCACTCGCTGGACGGAATGGCGGTGTCGCCGGCGTCGGTCCACTTCTTGTTGAGGTAGGGATTCCAGTCGACGGCGTACTTGCTCTTGAAGTTCGTGAGCACCGGGTCGACCGTGTTGCGGCCTTCGTCGAAGGCGGCGCGCTGGGCCTTGACCATGTCGTCGCCGAGCGTGGCACCCAGGCCCTGCGTCGCCAGCTTGTCGGCGTACAGCTTGCGCGTGCCGGGGTGCTGGGCGATCTTCTTGTACATGAGCGGCTGCGTGAGCGAGGGGGTGTCCTGCTCGTTGTGGCCCAGCTTGCGGAAGCAGATGATGTCGACCACCACGTCCTTCTGGAACTCCATGCGGAATTCGAGGGCGAGCTGGGTGGCGAGCACCACGGCTTCGGGATCGTCGCCGTTCACGTGCAGCACCGGTGCCTCGATCATCTTGACGATGTCCGAGCAGTACAGCGTCGAGCGGCTGTCGCGCGGGTCGCTGGTGGTAAAGCCGATCTGGTTGTTGATGACGATGTGCACCGTGCCGCCCGTGAAGTAGCCACGGGTTTCGGCCAGCGCCAGCGTTTCCATCACGACGCCCTGGCCCGCGAAGGCAGCGTCGCCGTGCACCAGCACGGGCAGCACCTGCTTGCCCTGCGGGTCGGCGCGGCGGTCCATGCGGGCGCGCACCGAGCCTTCGACCACGGGGTTCACGATCTCGAGGTGCGAGGGGTTGAACGCCAGGCTCAGGTGCACCGGGCCGCCGGGCGTGGTCACGTCCGAGCTGAAGCCCTGGTGGTACTTGACGTCGCCGCTCGGCAGGTCTTCAGGCGCGGTGTGGTCGAACTCGGCGAACAGGTCGGCCGGCATCTTGCCGAGCGAATTGACCAGCACGTTGAGGCGGCCACGGTGGGCCATGCCGATCACGATTTCCTGCACGCCCTTGATGCCGGCCTGGTTGATGAGCTCGTCCATCGAGACGATGAAGCTTTCGCCGCCTTCGAGCGAGAAGCGCTTCTGGCCGACGTACTTGGTGTGCAGGAAGCGCTCGAGGCCTTCGGCCGCGGTCAGGCGGTTGAGCACGTGCTTCTTCTGGTCCGCATTGAGCTGCGGGTTGGTGCGGGCGCTTTCGAGCTTCTGCTGCCACCAGCGCTTGTGGTTCTGGTCGGTGGTGTACATGTACTCGGCGCCGATGGTGCCGCAGTACGTTTCGCGCAAGGCATTGAGCAGGTCGCGCAGCGACATGGTCTCCTTGCCGAAGAAGGTGTTGCTGGTGTTGAACACCGTCTCGAGGTCGGCATCGGTGAAGCCGTAGAACGAGGGCTCGAGTTCCGGAATGGCCGGGCGCTCGGCGCGCTTGAGGGGGTCGAGGTCGGCCCAGCGGGCGCCGACGTTGCGGTAGGCCGCAATCAGCTGCTGGACAGCGGTGCGCTTGCGGCCGAGCTCGGAATCCGCGCCGCTGGCCTGCACGACCTTGGTGGTGCCCTGCTTCGCGCGTTCGGCAAACGCGTTGATCACCGGCTGGTGAGGCACGTCCCTGGTGTTGGAGCCATCGGCTGCGGGCACGTTCTGCAGGGCGTCGAAATACGAACGCCAGTTGTCAGGCACGCTGCCGGGATTGGAGAGGTAGTTTTCGTACATCTCTTCGACATAGGGCGCATTGCCACCGAAGAGGTACGTGTTGCCCTGGTACGCGGCATACGCCGTGGGCTTGGAGGAATCGCTCATGATCCGCTGACCTTCGCTTCCCTGAAGGAAGCACTAGCTGGTTAAGAAACCTTCCGCGACACGGCTGAACCGGTTGGCGGATGCGACTGTGGCTGGGGAAGGGCCTGAGTACCTTCGCATTGTGCCACGTCAGACATATGACGGCGCGGCGCGGCTTCGCAAGGCCCGGTTTGCTCACTCAGGCCGAAGAAACCAGCTGCCTGATCTGCTGCAGCGTGGCGGGGTCGTCGATGGTGGTCAGGTCGCCCGGATCGCGCTGCTCGCACACGGCCTGGATGGCGCGCCGCAGCAGCTTGCCGCTGCGGGTCTTGGGCAGGCCCGAGACGAAGCGCACCCGGGCAGGCCGCGCCAAGGCGCCGAGCTGGTCGGCCACCACCTTCATGATCTCGCCTTCGAGCCTCAGCGCCGCGTCGGCATCGGTCACGGCGATGCCGTCCTTCGGCACCACGAAAGCCATCGCCACCTGGCCCTTGAGCGCATCGGCCACGCCCACCACCGCGACCTCGGCCACGTTGGCGTGGCCCGAGATGCTCTCCTCTATCTCGCGGGTGCCCAGGCGGTGGCCGGCCACGTTGATCACGTCGTCGGTACGCCCGAGAATGTAGAAATAGCCGTCCTCGTCGCGGATGCCCCAGTCGAAGGTCGAATAGACCATCTTGCCGGGCACACTTTTCCAGTAGGTGCTGACGAAGCGCGCGTCGTCCTTCCACACGGTCTGCATGAAGCCGGGCGGGGTCGGGCCTTCGACCACGACCACGCCCTTTTCATTGGGGGCGGTCAGTTCCTCGCCGGTCGATTCGTGCAATATCTTGATGCGGTAGCCGTACATCGGGACGCCGGGGCTGCCGAACTTGCTGGGCTTGGCCTCGACGCCGTTGGCAATGGTGATCATCGGCCAGCCCGATTCGGTCTGCCAGTAGTTGTCGATGATCGGTACGCCCAGGCCCTCGCTGATCCAGCGCGCGGTGGGCTCGTCGAGCGGCTCGCCCGCCAGGAACAGCGCGCGCAGGCTCGACAGGTCGTATCTCTTCAGCAGCGCCGGATCCTGCTTCTTGAGCACGCGCACCGCCGTGGGCGCGCTGAACATCACCGTCACCTTGTACTTCTCGACCAGGCGCCACCAGATGCCGCCGTCGGGCTGCCGGTCGATGCCTTGCGTGGGCAAGCCCTCGTACATGAGGGTGGCCATGCCGGCGATCAGCGGACCGTAGACGATGTAGCTGTGGCCCACCACCCAGCCGATGTCGCTGGTCGAGAAGTAGGTTTCGCCGGCGCGGCCGTCGAAGATGTGCTTCATGCTCGCGGCCAGCGCCACGGCGTAGCCGCCCACGTCGCGCTGCACGCCCTTGGGCTTGCCGGTGGTGCCGCTGGTGTAGATGGTGTAGCTGATGTCGGTGGCGGCCAGCCAGGCGCAGGGCACCTGGGCGTCGAGGTGCTTCTGCCGCAATTCGGCCGCCAGGTGGTCACGGCCGGCCGTCAGCTCCATGGGTGCCAAGCCGCGGTCGGTGAGCAGCACCGCGGCCGGCTTGTATTTCGACAGCCGGATCGCCTCGTCGAGCAGCGGCTTGTAGGCAATGACCTTGCCTCCGCGCGAGCCGGCGTCGGCGCTCACCACCACCTTGGGCTCGGCGTCCTCGATGCGCGTGGCCAGCGAGCCGCTCGCGAATCCGCCGAACACCACGCAGTGGATCGCGCCGATGCGTGCGCAGGCCAGCATCGCGAAGGCGGCCTCGGGAATCATCGGCATGTAGATGAGCACGCGGTCGCCCTTCCCCACGCCCAGCTCCATCAGGCTGGCGGCGGTGCGCTGCACCTCGGCGTGCAGTTCCTGGAAGCTGTAGCTCTTCTCGACGCCGGTTTCGGTGGAAACGAAGATCAGCGCGGGCTGGCCGCCGCGCGCGGCCAGGTGCCGGTCGACCGCGTTGTGACACAGGTTGGTGGTGCCGCCCACGAACCAGCGCGCAAAAGGCGGTTGGCTGGCGTCGAGGATCTGCTCGGCGGGGGCTTGCCAGTCGATCAGCTTCGCCTGCTCGGCCCAGAAGGCCTCGGGCGCATCGACGGACTGGCGGTAGAACTCTTCGTAGCGGCTCATCTGGATTTGTCTCCGTTGATTCGTTCAGCCCTGGCGGCATCGCCAAAACTGAATTCATAATTATGGAGACCGATCTTGCAGCAAGCTGACGGCCGGAACAATCCGGCCGAGCCCTTGCGGTGCGCCGCCGGTTGCGGCTATCGGACCAGCGTGAGCAGCTCAGAGAACGCGGGGTGCTCCGCGGTGCGCAGCCATTCGAAGCCGACCATCTCGGTCGTCACGAGCTCGGCCCCGGCGCCGGCCAGCCGGTCGAAGGCGGCGTCGCGGTTGCGCTCGGTGCGCGAGCTGCAGGCGTCGGTGACGACCCAGACTTCGAACTCGTCCTCCAGCAGGTCGAGCGCGGTCTGCAGCAGGCAGACATGGGCTTCGCAGCCGGCGATCACGATGGAATTGCGCTCTTCGGCAGCCGCCGCGGGCTTCTGCAGGTGCTTGGGCAGGCTGCGGGCATTGCCCTGCGGCGCCTTCGCCGGCACGCGCAGCCATTCGCCGAGCCCCTCTTCCACGCCGCTGAAGTGCATCTTCGACAGGGTGCGCTGGCACAGCGCGCGGATGTCGGGCAGGTTCTCGCCCAGCTTGGAAGGGTTGTGCTCGGTGCCCCACACCGGCAGCTGGAGCAGCTGGGCCATCTTGCCGAGCCGCACTGCGTTCTGCGCGACCGCTTCGCCCTCGAAGATCGACGGCATCAGCCGCGCCTGGTAGTCGACCAGGACGAGTTGGGAAAGCGAGGCATCGAGCAGCATGAACCGGTTCTTTCATTCAGATGGAATTGATGGGCCAGACCGTACCACCGAAACGGCGCGTATCTCTCTAGACTCCGGGCGGATGCGGATCTTCTTTTCGGCCCGGCGCCATTTGCCGATTCTGGCCCTTGGCGCGGCGCTGGTGGTGACCGGATGCGGCGGCCTGCGCACTGCCAAGGCGCCGCTGGACCGCAGGCTCGAAAAGAGCAGCTGCACGCCGAATGCCGACACGCTGATCGTGATGCTGCCCGGCGCGTACTCGCACCCCGACGAATTCGAGCGCGAAGGCTTCGTCAAGGCGCTGAACGACAACAGGCTCGCGGTGGACGTGATGCGGGTCGACGCGCACCTGGGCTACTACAACGCCAGGACCATCCTCGAGCGCCTGAGCCAGGACGTGATGGTGCCGGCGCGCAGCCAGGGCTACAAGGCCATCTGGATCGTCGGCATCTCGGTCGGCGGCTTTGGCGGACTGCTCTACGCGCAGACCCATCCCGGCGAGCTTGCGGGCCTTGTGGCCATTGCGCCCTATCTCGGGGAACGCGCGCTCGGCACCGACATCGCCAATGCCGGCGGCCTCGCCCGCTGGACCGGTCCGCTGGACGATCCGCCGGGCAGCGACCCGCGAACACCGAACGAAACCCAGCTGTGGCAGTGGCTGCGCGGCTACGTCGGCGCCACCGCCACCTTCGGCGCGCGGCCGCCGCTTTACCTGGGCTATGGCGTCGACGACCGCTTTGCCTTCAGTCATCGGCTGCTGGCGGCCGCGCTGCCCGCCAACCGCGTCTTCACGACCGAAGGCGGCCACGACTGGCCCGAGTGGACGCGGCTCTGGCGCCGCATGCTGCCGACCTTGCCGCTGCCGGGCTGCCCCGGCTGAGGACTGAAGGCCCGCCTCAGTTCGGCCGCAGGCGCAGCAGTTTGCCGTCGGATTCGTCGGTCAGCACGTAGAGCAGGCCGTCCGGCCCCTGCTTCACATCGCGAATGCGGGCCCGGTCGTCGGCCAGCAGCTTGTGCTCGGCCACCACCTTGCCGTCCTTCAGCTCGATGCGGTCGAGATAGCCGAACTTGAGCGAGCCCACGAACAGGTTGCCCTTCCATGCCGCGCCGTAGCGGTCGCTGGTGAGGAAAGCCATGCCCGAGGGCGCGATCGACGGCACCCAGTAGTGCAGCGGCTGTTCCATGCCGTCCCTCGCCGTGATGCCCTCGCCGATCTTTCCGCCGCCATAGTTCTCGCCATAGGTGATCACCGGCCAGCCGTAGTTGCGGCCGGCTTGCGGGATATTGATTTCGTCGCCGCCCTGCGGGCCGTGCTCCGTCATCCATAAGCGGCCATCGGGCCCGAGCACCGCGCCCTGTCCGTTGCGGTGGCCATAGCTCCAGATCTCGGGCAGCGCACCCGCCCGGCCGACAAAGGGATTGTCCTTGGGCGCCGAGCCGTCCTTGGCGATGCGCACCACCTTGCCCAGGTGGTTGTCGAGCTTCTGCGCATCCTCCTTGCGGCTGAACCGTTCGCCCAGCGTGAGAAACAGCGTGCCGTCGCGCGCCTCGACGATGCGGCAGCCGAAATGGTTGCGGCTGGCCACCTTGGGCTGCTGGCTGAAGATGATTTTGAGGTTCTCCAGCCGCGTGCCGTCAGCCGAAAGCTGCGTGCTGGCCAGTGCCGTGCCGTTGCCCGAACCACCGCCGGCTGCGGGTTCCGAGAAGCAGAAATACAGCGTGCGGTTCTTGTCGAAGCCCGAATCGGCCAGCACGTCGAGCAAGCCGCCCTGGCCGCCGGCCGCAATGGGGGGCAGGCCAGTGATGGGCGCGCCGATCTTGCCGTCCGCAGCGATCAGCCGCAACCGCCCGGCCCGCTCCGTGACCACGAAACGGCCGCCCGGCAGAAAGGCCACGCCCCAGGGGTTCTCAAGGCCGGTCGAAATGGTTTCCGGCCGTATCTGCGCCATGGCGGCACCCCAGACGGCTAGACCCGCCACGACGGCAGCCTTTCCTAGGAGGAGCCCAGCTTCCTGAATTCGCAGGTTCATGTCTTTTCCGGGTAGTTGGCGCGATCTTGACGCGAAATGCGGGGCGAATCCAGGCTGTTTGCCTCTTCAATGCGAGTACAAAAGTTCGCTTTCGGCCAATCACTTATGGTTCATAAAGATCAGCCGTTACATTTTTTCTTCGATCGAATCGAAAAAAATCAAACAAATCAAAGACTTAAGGATACATTCGCCAATTCGGATGAGATTGACATAACCGGGCGTCATCAATATCCTACGCGCCATGCGTTTTTTCGTCCTACCCGCGTCCCTCCTGTTTGCCGTCGCAGTCCAAGCCGCCCCCCAACAGGATCGAACCGATGACGAACTGGCCCGGCTGCTGGCCGACAAGGGCATCATCGGCCAACTCAGGCAGGTCCGCCAAACCGTCGCTGAACGAACCTCCGACTTGGTGGTGACCGCCATCGGCTTCCTCGGTGTTCCCTATCGCCGCGGCGGCAATTCGGCCGAATCCGGCTTCGACTGCAGCGGTTTCGTTCGCGCGATGTACAACCAGACGCTCGGCCACGTGCTCCCGCGCCGCGCCGAAGAACAGGCCGCCGCCACCGAGAAGATCGATCCCAGCCAGCTCAAGCCCGGCGACCTCGTCTTCTTCAACACCATGCGCCGCGCCTTCAGCCATGTCGGCATCTATGTGGGCGAAGGCAAGTTCATCCACTCGCCGCGCACCGGTGCCCAGGTCCGTGTGGAAGACATGAACGGCAGCTACTGGAGCCGCCGCTTCGACGGCGCACGCCGCGTGCTCGGTGGCGCCCAGAACGACGAGATCAAGGCCGCGGCAACTGCGGCAACCCACACCGGCAACTGAGCCTTCCCTCCCAAATCCCGCGTCCTCCATCAGGACGAAAAAAATCCCGCCGCGGCGGGATTTTTTGTGGCCGGTCGAAGCTCGCCGGTCAGGCCGCCTTCTTGGCCGGCGGCAGGTCGGTACAGGTCCCGTGCGCCACTTCGGCCGCCATGCCGATGCTCTCGCCCAGCGTCGGATGCGGGTGGATGGTCTTGCCGATGTCGATCTCGTCGGCGCCCATCTCGATGGCCAGCGCAATCTCCCCGATCATGTCGCCGGCATGCGTGCCGACGATGCCGCCCCCCAGGATGCGGTGCGTCTGGGCGTCGAACAGCAGCTTGGTGAAGCCTTCGTCGCGGCCGTTGGCGATGGCGCGGCCCGAAGCGGTCCACGGGAAATGGCCCTTCTTGATCTTGATGCCTTCGGCCTTGGCCTGGTCTTCGGTGAGACCCACCCACGCCACCTCGGGGTCGGTGTAGGCAACGCTCGGAATCACGCGGGCGTTGAAGGCGGCGCTCGACAGCTCCTTGTCGCCCTTTTGCTCGCCGGCAATCACCTCGGCCGCCACATGCGCCTCGTGCACCGCCTTGTGCGCCAGCATCGGCTGGCCGACGATGTCGCCAATGGCGAAGATGTGCGGGACGTTGGTGCGCATCTGGATGTCGACCGGAATGAAGCCGCGGTCGCTCACCGCGACGCCGGCCTTCTCGGCGCCGATCTTCTTGCCGTTCGGGCTGCGGCCCACCGCCTGCAGCACCAGGTCGTAGACCTGCGGCTCCTTGGGCGCCTGCTCGCCCTCGAACGTGACCTTGATGCCCTCCTTCGTGGCCTCGGCGCCCACCGTCTTGGTCTTGAGCATGATGTTGTCGAAGCGCGGCGCGTTCATCTTCTGCCAGACCTTCACGAGGTCGCGGTCGGCACCCTGCATCAGGCCATCGAGCATCTCGACCACGTCCAGGCGCGCGCCCAGCGTCGAATACACCGTGCCCATTTCGAGGCCGATGATGCCGCCGCCCAGGACCAGCATGCGCTTGGGGTCGGTGCCCATTTCGAGCGCGCCGGTGGAATCGACCACGCGCGGGTCCTTCGGCATGAACGGCAGGCTCACGGACTGCGAACCGGCCGCGATGATCGCATTGCGGAATTTGACGGTCTGCTTCTTGCCGGTGGTGTCCCAACTGGTGCCCGAGGTTTCTTCCACCTCCAGGTGGTACGGATCGATGAAGTTGCCGACGCCGCGCAGCACCGTCACCTTGCGCATCTTGGCCATGGCCGTGAGGCCGCCGGTGAGCTTGCCCACCACCTTGTTCTTGTGGCCGAGCAGCTTGGCACGGTCGACCGTGGGCGCGGCAAAGCTCACGCCGAGGTCGGCGAAGTGCTTGACCTCGTCCATGACCGAGGCGACGTGCAGCAGCGCCTTCGAGGGAATGCAGCCGACGTTCAGGCACACGCCGCCGAGCGTGGCGTAGCGCTCGATCAGCACGACCTTGAGGCCCAGGTCGGCCGCGCGGAAAGCCGCCGAGTAGCCGCCGGGGCCGGCGCCGAGCACGATCACGTCGCATTCGACATCGACCTTGCCGCCGTAGCTGGAGGCCGCGGGCGCCGCTGCCGGGGCTGCGGCCGGAGCGGCAGCCTTGGGTGCGGGAGCCGCCGCGGCGGGTGCAGGCGCGGCCGCCGCCGGTGCGGGCGCCGCGGCACCGTCCACCTCGAGCGTCAACACCACGGAGCCTTCCTTGACCTTGTCGCCCACCTTGACGGCAAGCGCCTTCACCACGCCGGCCGCCGACGACGGAATCTCCATGGAGGCCTTGTCCGATTCGACCGTGATCAGCGACTGCTCGGCCTTGACCGTGTCGCCGACGTTGACCAGCACCTCGATCACCGCGACTTCGTCGAAGTCGCCGATGTCGGGCACCTTGATTTGTTGTTCGCTCATTTGGACACTTTCAGTTTGAGTGTGAGAACGTCGACCGGTGGGGCCGAATTGCGATCGAATTCGCAGGCGGCGGCGATGCCCGCCTCCGCCACGTCGCGCGAAGTGCGCGACTTGATGTCATAGGCCGCGTGCATGGCGCCGAGCGCAAAGCTGCGTCCCGAGCCGATGCTCCAGAACTGCTTGAACTCGAACACCTCGCGGTAGCTGTAGATGCCGTAGATGCCGCTCTGGTTGGCCATCAGCATCGTGAACTGGCTCGACTCGTAGGGCTCGTGCTCGTCTTCCTTGGTCTGCATGAAGAACGCGTCCTTCAGCACCGGATGCAGCAGCGTGAAGGTGCGGAAGATCTCGTGCTTGCTGCCGAACAGCAGCGCCTCGCGCGGCTGCGCGGCCAGCGCATGCTGCAGCACCAGGAAGTGCGCGGCGGCGCCGGCCACGGCAAACAGGCTCTGCCCCGCCGCGTCCTCGACGGTGAAGATCTTCTGGTTTGCCTCGGCGCGGTGCGAGAGCCGCGTGTCGCCGAAGGTCACCAGCGAATCCGCCGCCATCGTGACCTGGCCGCCTTTGCGGACGGCCACTACCGTGGTCATAGCAGGATTCGGCGATAGTCCGCGAGCACCTGGCCCAGGTAGGCGTTGAAGCGCGCAGCCAGGGCACCATCGATCACGCGGTGGTCGTACGACAGCGACAGCGGCAGCGTCAGGCGCGGCACGAACTGCTTGCCGTCCCACACCGGCTTCATCTGGCCCTTGGAGAGACCGAGGATGGCCACTTCGGGGGCGTTGATGATGGGCGTGAAGTGCGTGCCGCCGATGCCGCCGAGCGAGCTGATCGACATGCAGCCGCCCTGCATGTCGGCCGAACCGAGCTTGCCGTCGCGCGCCTTCTTGGCGAGTTCGCCCATTTCCTGGCTGATCTGCAGGATGCCCTTCTTGTCGGCATCCTTGAGCACCGGCACCACGAGCCCGTTGGGCGTGTCGGCCGCAAAGCCGATGTGGAAGTACTGCTTGTAGACCAGCTGGTCGCCGTCGAGGCTGGCGTTGAAGTCGGGGAATTTCTTCAGCGCCGCCACCACCGCCTTGATCACGAAGGCCAGCATCGTGACCTTGATGCCCGACTTCTCGTTCTCCTTGTTGGTGGAGACGCGGAAGGCCTCCAGCTCGGTGATGTCGGCCTCGTCGTTGTTGGTGACGTGCGGAATCATCACCCAGTTGCGGTGCAGGTTGGCGCCGCTGAGCTTCTTGATGCGCGACAGGTCCTTGCGCTCGACCGCGCCGAACTTCGTGAAGTCGACCTTGGGCCAGGGAATGAGGCCCAGTGCAGCGCCATCCGCGCTGCCGCCGCCAGCCGGCGCCTTGGCGGCCGATGCCTTGGTGCTGGCCTGGCCGCTCATCACGGCCTTGGTGAAGCCCTGGACGTCTTCCTGCGTGATGCGGCCCTTGGGACCGGAGCCCTTGACCTCCTCGAGCGGCACGCCGAGCTCGCGTGCGAACTTGCGCACCGAGGGCGAGGCATGCGGCAGGTTGCCAGTGGGCGCGACCGTCGGCTCGTGCGGCGCGGCTGCGGCAGCCGGGCTTGCCGCGGGCGCCGACGATGCGGCGGCCGGCGCGGGTGCACTGGCGGTTGCCGCAGCGGGCGCGGCTGCAGCAGCCTGCGCAGGCGCCGGTGCCGCGGCACCTGACGCGCCTTCCAATATCGCGATCAGGTCGCCGATGTTGACCGTGTCGCCCACCTTGACCTTGAGCTCCTTGAGCACGCCGGCCGCGGACGATGGAATCTCCATCGAGGCCTTGTCCGACTCCACCGTGATCAGCGACTGGTCGGCCGCGATCGTGTCGCCGGGCTTCACCAGCAGCTCGATGACCGCAACGTCCTTGAAGTCGCCGATGTCGGGCACCTTGACTTCGACCGGGCCCGAGGCCGCAGGCGCGGCAGCCGGTGCTGGCGCCGCGGCTGCGGGTGCCGGGGCGGCCGCCGCAGGAGCCGGGGCCGCTGCAGGCGCCGGCGCAGCGGCGGCCGCACCTTCGGCCTCCAGCACGAGCACCACCGAGCCCTCCTTCACCTTGCTGCCGACCTCGACCTTCAGTTCCTTGACCACACCGGCAGTCGACGACGGGATCTCCATCGACGCCTTGTCCGATTCCACGGTGATGAGCGACTGCTCGGCCTTGACCGTGTCGCCCACCTTCACGAGCACCTCGATCACCGCGACTTCATCGAAATCGCCGATGTCCGGCACCTTGACTTCCACTGCTGCCATATTGTTCGTCTCCCGCCGTGAGGCGCCGTTCGTTCGTTGGTTGTTGCTTATTGATGTTCAGGCGTAAAGCGGGTTGACCTTGTCGACATTGATGCCGTACTTCTTGATCGCCTCGACCACCTTGGCTACCGGCACCGTGCCATCTTCGCTCAAAGCCTTGAGCGCGGCCACCACGATGTAGTGGCGGTTGATTTCGAAGTGCTCGCGCAGCTTGTTGCGGAAGTCGCTGCGGCCGAAGCCGTCGGTGCCCAGCACCTTGTAGTTGCGGCCCTTCGGGATGAAGGGGCGGATCTGCTCGGCGTAGGCCTTCATGTAGTCGGTCGATGCCACCACCGGTCCGATCGTGGGTGCCAGTTGCTCGGCCACGAAGGGCACGCGCGGCGCCTGGTCCGGGTGCAGCAGGTTCCAGCGGTCGGCGTCCTGGCCGTCGCGCGTCAGCTCGTTGAAGCTCGGGCAGCTCCACACCGAGGCCGAAACGCCCCAGTCCTTCTCGAGCAGCTCCTGCGCCGCGAAGCTTTCGCGCAGGATCGTGCCGCTGCCCAGCAGCTGCACGGTGGGCGACTTGGCCTTCAGCGCCGGGCCCTGCCTGGACAGGTACATGCCCTTGATGATCTGCTCCTCGGTGCCGGGCTGCAGGCCGGGCATCGGGTAGTTCTCGTTCAGCAGCGTGAGGTAGTAGTAGACGTTGTCCTGCTTCTCGACCATGCGCTTCAAGCCATGGTGCAGGATCACGCCCACTTCGTGCGCGAAGGTCGGGTCGTAGCTCACGCAGTTGGGGATGGTGTTGGCCAGGATGTGGCTGTGGCCGTCTTCGTGCTGCAGGCCTTCGCCGTTGAGCGTGGTGCGCCCCGAGGTGCCGCCCAGCAGGAAGCCGCGCGCCTGCATGTCGCCGGCCGCCCAGGCCAGGTCGCCGATGCGCTGGAACCCGAACATCGAGTAGTACACGTAGAACGGCACCATGATGCGGTTGTTCGTGCTGTACGACGTGGCCGCCGCGATCCAGCTCGACATGCCGCCGGCTTCGTTGATGCCTTCCTGCAGGATCTGGCCGGCCTTGTCTTCCTTGTAGTACATGACCTGGTCCTTGTCGACCGGGGTGTACTGCTGGCCAGCGGGGTTGTAGATGCCGATCTGGCGGAACAACCCTTCCATGCCGAAGGTGCGCGCCTCGTCCACCAGGATGGGCACCACGCGCGGACCCAGCGCCTTGTCGCGCAGGAGCTGCGTGAGGAAGCGCACGTAGGCCTGCGTGGTGGAGATCTCGCGGCCCTCCGCCGTGGGTTCCATCACCGACTTGAAGGTGTCCAGCGACGGAACCGTGAAGCTCTCGTCGGCCTTGGTGCGGCGGTGCGGCAGGTAGCCGCCCAGGGCCTTGCGGCGCTCGTGCAGGTACTTCATTTCCGGCGTGTCGTCGGCCGGCTTGTAGAACGGCAGGTCGGCGATCTTGCTGTCCGGGATCGGGATGTTGAAGCGGTCGCGGAAGGCCATGATGTCCTCGTCGCTGAGCTTCTTGGTCTGGTGGACGTTGTTCTTGCCCTCGCCGATCTTGCCCATGCCGAAGCCCTTGACCGTCTTGATCAGGAGCACCGTGGGCTGGCCCTTGTGCTTCACGGCCGCGTCGAAGGCCGCGTAGACCTTCTGCGAGTCGTGGCCGCCGCGGCGCAGCTGCCAGATGTCGTCGTCGCTCATCTTGGAGACCATCTCGAGCGTGCGCGGATCGCGGCCGAAGAAGTGCTTGCGGACGTAGGCGCCGTCGTTGGCCTTGAAGGCCTGGTAGTCGCCGTCGTTGGTCTCCATCATGATCTTGCGCAGCGCACCTTCCTTGTCGCGCGCCAGCAGCGGGTCCCAGCCGCTGCCCCAGATCAGCTTGATGACGTTCCAGCCCGAACCGCGGAATTCGCCTTCGAGCTCCTGGATGATCTTGCCGTTGCCGCGCACCGGGCCGTCCAGGCGCTGCAGGTTGCAGTTGATGACGAAGATCAGGTTGTCCAGGCCTTCGCGCGCGGCCAGGCCGATGGCGCCCAGCGATTCGACTTCGTCCATTTCGCCGTCGCCGCAGAACACCCAGACCTTGCGGTTCTCGGTGTTGGCAATGCCGCGGGCGTGCAGGTATTTCAGGAAGCGGGCCTGGTAGATGGCCATCAGCGGGCCGAGGCCCATCGAGACGGTCGGGAATTGCCAGAACTCGGGCATCAGCTTGGGATGCGGATAGCTGGAGAGGCCCTTGCCGTCGACTTCCTGGCGGAAATTGAGCAGCTGCTCTTCGCTCAGGCGGCCTTCGAGGTAGGCGCGGGCATAGATACCGGGCGAGACGTGGCCCTGGATGTAGAGGCAGTCGCCGCCGTGGTTTTCGCTCTCGGCGTGCCAGAAGTGGTTGAAGCCGGCGCCGAACATGTTCGCCAGCGAGGCGAAGGAGCCGATGTGGCCGCCGAGGTCGCCGCCTTCGGCCGGGTGGTGGCGGTTGGCCTTGACCACCATCGCCATGGCGTTCCAGCGCATGTAGGCGCGCAGGCGCTCCTCGATCTCGAGGTTGCCGGGGCAGCGCTCTTCCTGGTCGGGCTCGATGGTGTTGACGTAGGCCGTGTTGGCGGAGAACGGCTTGTCGATGCTGTGCTGCCGCGCATGTTCGAGCAGCTGCTCGAGAAGGAAGTGGGCCCGTTCAGGTCCCTCGCTTTGAATGACGGAGGACAGTGCATCCATCCATTCACGGGTTTCCTGGGCGTCCGCGTCGTTCGCGGCCGAGCCGAACAGGTTCTCGGGATTTGCCGACATGCTTGTCTCTCCTTTAGGGCTGTGGCTGTAATTTAGTGCGCTCTTCGATCACCGCGCGGAAGTTTCTCATAGAAATGCTTCCATTTCAAATAGTGCATGGCGATTTCTTAATGTGATATTTTGGAAACAAAGTCGTCCGCGTCGGAATCAATGGCACTGCGGCCCTGCTCTCCTTGGCGCAGGGGCCATCACCTAAACTCGCAGGATGCCCTTTTCCTCTCCGCTGGCGGTTGCCCGCAGCGCCGTGAATGCGTCTCCGCTCTCGTGGTGGCGCCGCTGGTGGCGCCAGCAAACGCCGGTGCTGCAAGACGCGGTCGCCATGCTGGCGCCGATTGCGGCGGTGCTGCTGTTCCTGGCGGCCATCGTGTCGGCGTTCTGGTATTTGCGCACCGAGGAAGTCGAGCGCGAGCAGGAATCCGTGCGGCGCGACGTCGAATACGCGCAGCAGCGCATGCGCCTGCGCCTGCTCGAGCGCCAGGAACAGCTGATGCGCATCGCGCGCGACGCCTCCAACCGCGAGATCGACCCGATCGAATTCGCGAGCCGCGCGGAATCGCTCGTGAGCCAGTTCCCCGAGCTGCAGACCGTCACCTGGATCGACGACCGGCGCCGCTTCAAGGCCGGCTATTCGGCGCCGAGCGTGCATCCCGCGCAGCAGCACCTGATCGGCGACGTGCTGCGCCCGGGCGACGTGGAGAGCAACTACGCGCTGGCCCGCGAGCTGCGCCAGCCGGTTTTCTCCCAGCCGGTGGCGGGCAGCGATCCTGCGGCGATGCTGCAGCTGCACATTCCGCTCTTCGACCAGGGCCTGTTCGCGGGCGTGGTGCTGGGCGAGTTTTCGGTCGACGGCCTGCTGCGCTACGGCATGCCCTCGGAAGTGCAGGCGCGCTACGCGGTCTCGCTGCTCGATGCCAAGGGCAACGTGCTCGCGGGCAATACGGCCAACCTGAAGGAAGGCGGCACGCGGCTCCTCCCCTGGCCCGAAAGAACCAATGAGTACGAAGTGCCGGTGTCGCCCGTCGGCAACGCACTGGTCTTGCGCGCCCAGGCCTACCGGACCTCGCAGGGGGTGGTCGGCAACGGACTGTTCTGGCTGGTCTGCGCGCTCAGCGTGCTGACCAGCTGGATGCTGATCGGCACCTGGCGCCACACCCGGCGGCGCCAGCAGGCCCAGCAGCGGCTGGTTGCCGAGACCAACTTCCGCCGCGCGATGGAAAACTCCATGCTCACCGGCATGCGCGTGCTCGACCTGCAGGGCCGCATCACCTACGTGAACGCCGCCTTCTGCGCGATGACGGGCTGGAGCGAAGCCGAGCTGGTGGGCCAGTCGCCGCCCTTCCCCTATTGGCTGGAGTCGGACCGCGAAGTGATGAACGAGCGGCTCGAGGAAGAACTGCACGGGCGCGCCCTGCCCGGCGGCTTCCAGGTGCGCGTGAAGCGCAAGAACGGCAGCGTGTTCAACGCCCGGCTCTATGTGTCGCCGCTGATCGACGCGCGCGGCCACCAGACCGGCTGGATGACGTCGATGACCGACATCACCGAGCCCACGCGCATCCGCGAGCAGCTGTCGGCTTCCTACGAGCGCTTCACCACGGTGCTGGAGGCGCTCGACGCCGCCGTGTCGGTTGCGCCCATCGGCAGCGAGGAACTGCTGTTCGCAAACAAGCTGTACCGGCTCTGGTTCGGCTCCGACACCGTGGGCCACCTGGGCATGGTGGCGCAGGCCGGCGTGCCCACCTCCAATGCGCACGACGAGGGCCTGGACGACGTCGACCCCTACGCCGGCCTGCCGATCGACACCCTGACCGCCGCCCAGGCTGCCAACAACGAGATCTTCGTGCCGCACCTGGGCAAGTGGCTCGAAGTGCGCTCGCGCTACCTCACCTGGGTCGACGGCCGGCTGGCCCAGCTGGTGATCGCCACCGACATCACGCCGCGGCGCGACGCCGAGGAGCAGGCCGCCGCGCAGGCCGACCGCGCACAGGCCGCGAGCCGCCTGATCACGATGGGCGAGATGGCCTCCAGCGTGGCGCACGAGCTCAACCAGCCGCTGACGGCCATCACCAACTACTGCAACGGCATGATGTCGCGCATCAAGGGGCAGGCCATCGACACCGAGGCGCTGCTCGCGGCACTGGAGAAAACCTCCAAGCAGGCGCAGCGCGCGGGGCAGATCATCCAGCGCATCCGCTCGTTCGTGAAGCGCAGCGAGCCCAACCGCACCGCCGCCGACGTGTCGACCATGGTCAGCGAGGCGGTCGAGCTCGCGGGCATCGAGCTGCGGCGGCGCAACGTGCGGCTCAACCACTACGTGGCCGCGCGGCTGCCGGTGGTGCAGGTGGACCCGATCCTGATCGAGCAGGTGATGGTCAACCTGCTGAAGAACGCGGCCGAGTCCATCGACATTGCCGAGCGGCCGCTCGCCCGCCGCAGCGTCGAGCTGCGCGTGCTGCCCAAGGTGATCGAGGGCCACAACGCCATCGAGTTCTCGGTGCAGGACACCGGCAAGGGCCTGGCCCCCGAGGTGATGGACCGCCTGTACGAGGCCTTCTTCTCCACCAAGCCGGAGGGCATGGGCATCGGGCTGAACCTCTGCCGCACCATCGTGGAGTCCCACCGCGGCCGGATGCAGGCGGAGAACATCTACAATGGTCCGGATGTGATCGGATGCCGTTTTTCCTTCTGGATTCCGGTGTTGGACGCTCCCAGTTCCGTAGCAAGCGACGAGGCAAAGGTACCTGCATGAGTTTGATTCCGAAGAAGGGCACTGTCTATGTCGTCGACGACGACGAAGCCGTGCGAGATTCGCTGCAATGGCTGCTCGAAGGCAAGGACTACCGGGTTCGCTGCTTCGATTCGGCCGAGTCCTTCCTCTCCCGATACGACCCGCGCGAAGTCGCCTGTCTGATCGTCGACATCCGCATGGCCGGCATGACCGGCCTCGAACTGCAGGATCGGCTGATCGAACGGCGCTCCCCGCTGCCCATCGTGGTGATCACCGGTCACGGCGACGTGCCGATGGCGGTCGACAGCATGAAGAAGGGCGCGATGGATTTCATCCAGAAGCCGTTCAACGACGAGGAACTCGTCACGCTGGTCGAGCGCATGCTCGAGCACGCGCGCGGCGCCTTCACGCAGCACCAGCAGTCGGCCAGCCGCGATGCGCTGCTGTCCAAGCTCACCGGCCGCGAGGCCCAGGTGCTCGAGCGCATCGTCGCCGGCCGCCTGAACAAGCAGATTGCCGACGACCTGGGCATCAGCATCAAGACGGTCGAGGCGCACCGCGCCAACATCATGGAAAAGCTCAACGCCAACACCGTGGCCGATCTGCTCAAGATCGCACTCGGGCAGGCGGCACCGGCCGCCAAAGCCTAGAAGCTATCCGACCGATAGCAATGAATGACTCCCACGCCTGCGCAAGCGGGCGTTTTTACTTGGAAAATCGAAACCGATGACCGCCCAACTGATCGACGGCAACGCCCTCGCCAAAACCATTCGCGCCGAGGTTGCCGGCCGCACCGCCGCACTGAAGGCCAAGGGCGTGAACCCGGCCCTTTCCATCATCCTCGTGGGCAGCGACCCGGCCAGCCAGGTCTACACGAAGCACAAGGTCAACGACAGCACCGAAACCGGCCTTGCGGCCACGCTCGAAACCTATCCTGCCGACATGAGCGAGGCCGCGCTGCTCGACCGCATCCGCGCCCTCAACGACGATCCCAAGGTGCACGGCATCCTGGTCCAGCTGCCGCTGCCCAGGCACATGGACAGCCAGAAGGTCATCGAGACGATCTCGCCCGCCAAGGACGTGGACGGCTTCCACGTGGCCAGCGCCGGCGCGCTCATGACCGGTGCGCCGGGCTTCTGGCCTTGCACGCCCTACGGCTGCATGAAGATGCTCGGTTCCATCGGCTACGACCTGCGCGGCAAGCACGCGGTGGTCATCGGCCGCAGCAACATCGTCGGCAAGCCGATGGCCATGATGCTGCTCGCCAAGAGTGCGACCGTGACCATCTGCCACAGCGCCACTCAAGACCTGACCGCCTTCACGCGCCAGGCCGACGTGATCGTTGCCGCGGTGGGCAAGCGCAACATCCTGACGGCCGGCATGGTGAAGCCCGGCGCGGTCGTGATCGACGTGGGCATGAACCGCAAGGAAGACGGCAAGCTCGCGGGCGACGTCGACTTCGACGGCGTCAAGGAAGTGGCCGGCTGGATCACCCCCGTGCCCGGCGGCGTCGGCCCCATGACGCGCGCCATGCTTCTGGTCAACACCCTTGAAGCGGCCGAACGCGCCGCCAAGTGATCCACATGGCCATGACGAACAACCCCCTCCTCGACTTCACCGATCTCCCGCTGTTCGACCGCATCAAGCCCGAACACGTTGCGCCCGCGGTCGACATCCTGCTGGCCGAAGCCGAGGCGGCGCTGCAGGCCGTGACGGCGGCCGACTTCCCCGCCGACTGGAATGCGATCTCCAAGGTGCTCGACGTGGCCTCCGAGCGCTTCAGCCGCGCCTGGGGCGCCGTCGGCCATCTCAACGCCGTGGCCGACACGCCGGAGCTGCGCGCCGCCTACAACGAGGCCATGCCGCGCGTGACCGCCTTCTGGACGCGGCTGGGTTCCGACGAGCGCCTCTATGCCAAGTACAAGGCCATCGACGTGGCCACCCTCAACCCCGAGCAGCGCCAGGCGCACAAGAATGCCGTGCGCAACTTCGTGCTGGGCGGTGCGGAACTGCAGGGCGAGGCGAAAAAGCGCTTTGCCGACATCCAAGAGCGCCAGGCCGAGCTGAGCCAGAAGTTCAGCGAGAACGCGCTCGATGCCACCGACGCCTTCTCGTACTACGCGGCGCTGGGCGAACTCGAGGGCGTGCCCGAAGACGTGGTGAGCGCGGCTCGCGCAGCAGCCGAAGCCGAAGGCAAGCAGGGCTACAAGCTCACGCTCAAGATGCCCTGCTACCTGCCCGTGATGCAGTTCGCCAGAAGCAGCGCGCTGCGCGAAACGCTCTACCGCGCCTACGTCACCCGCGCCAGCGAGCTCGGCGATCCGGCCTTCGACAACACGGCCTTGATCAACGAGATCCTCGCGCTGCGCGAAGAAGAAGCAAAGCTGCTCGGCTACCGGAATTTCGGCGAGCTCTCGGTCGTGCCCAAGATGGCCGAGTCGCCCGAGCAGGTGATCAAGTTCCTGCGCGATCTCGCGGCCAAGGCCAAGCCCTACGGCGAACGCGACCTGGCCGACCTGCGCGCCTTTGCCGCGGAGCAGTTGGGCATCGCCGATCCGCAGGCCTGGGACTGGAGCTACATCGGTGAAAAACTCAAAGAGGCGCGCTACGCCTTCAGCGAGCAGGAGGTCAAGCAGTACTTCCCGGCGCCCAAGGTGATGGCCGGCCTGTTCAAGATCGTCGAGACGCTGTTCGAGGTTTCGATCCGCCGCGACAGCGCGCCCACCTGGCACCCGAGCGTCGAGGTCTACCGCATCGAGCGGGCCGGGCAGAAGGTCGGCCAGTTCTACCTCGACCCCTCGGCCCGTGCCGCCAAGCGCGGTGGCGCCTGGATGGACGACGTGCGCGCGCGCTGGCTGCGACCGGACGACGGCGTGCTGCAAACACCCGTGGCGCAACTCGTGTGCAACTTCGCGAGCGGCGTCGACGGCAAGCCACCGCTGCTCACGCACGACGACGTGACCACCCTGTTCCACGAATTCGGCCACGGCCTGCACCACATGCTCACGCAGGTGAACGAGCGCGACGTGTCGGGCATCAGCGGCGTCGAATGGGATGCGGTCGAGCTGCCGAGCCAGTTCATGGAAAACTTCTGCTGGGAATGGGACGTGCTCAGGCACATGACGGCCCACGTCGACACCGGCGAGCCGCTGCCGCGCGCGCTGTTCGACAAGATGACCGCCGCCAAGAACTTCCAGAGCGGCCTGCAGACGCTGCGCCAGATCGAGTTCTCGCTGTTCGACATGCTGCTGCACACCGAATACGAGGCCGCCGCCGCGCAGCCGGGCGGCGTGCTCGCGCTGCTGGGCAAGGTGCGCGCCGAGGTGGCCGTGATGCCTTCGCCCCCTTTCAGCCGCACGCCAAACACCTTCAGCCACATCTTCTCGGGCGGCTACGCGGCCGGCTACTACAGCTACAAGTGGGCCGAGGTGCTGAGCGCCGACGCCTATGCCGCCTTCGAGGAAACCGTGGGCGCCGACGGCCAGCCGAACATCGAGACCGGCCGCAGGTACCGCCAGGCCATCCTCGAAGCCGGCGGGAGCCGCAGCGCCATGGATTCGTTCAAGGCCTTCCGCGGCCGCGAGCCCCAGCTTGATGCGCTGCTGCGACACCAGGGCATGGCGCAGACCCAGCCCGCTTGATGCGGGCCTGAAGCTTGCGATACTCGGGCGATGCATCCGACCCACAAGAAATCCTCCTTGCATCGCCTGTCCGGCGCCGCCCTGCTGCTCGTCGCCGCAGGCGCGATGGCCCAGCCGATCTACCGCAACGTCGACAAGAACGGCAAGGTCACCTTCTCGGACCGTGCGCCCACCGCGAGCACGGAACCGGCCGCGGCGCCGCAGGCCGGCATCACGGCTCCCGCCAATGCCGGGCTGCCCTACGAGCTGCGGCAGGTGGCGCAGCGCTACCCCGTGACGCTCTACAGCAGCGAGGAATGCGCGCCCTGCGGCACGGCCCGTTCGCTGCTCGTCACGCGCGGCATCCCCTTCGAGGAACGCACCGTCAAGAGCAACCAGGACGTCGAGGCGCTGCAGCGCCTGAGCAACCAGTCCTCGCTGCCGCTGCTGACGATCGGCTCACAGCAACTCAAGGGCTACTCGGACGCCGAATGGTCGCAATACCTCGACGCCGCGGGCTATCCGAAGAGCAACAGCCTGCCTGCCGGCTACCGCAATCCGCCGGCCCGGCCGCTGGTGGCGGCGCAGCCGGCGCCCGCTGCACGCGAGCCCGCGCCCGTTGCCCAACCGGCGCCGGCCGCGCCCGCACCGAGCGGTCCGAGCCCGAGCAACCCCGCCGGCATCAAGTTCTGACCCGGCCGGCCGCCGGCCAGGGCTGGCGGCCGTTGGTCCTCAGTCGAACTGCATCGTTCGCACGCCCGCGGGCGTGCCCAGCAGGCACACGTCGGCCTTCTGATGGGCAAACACGCCGACCGTGACCACGCCGGGCCACTGGCTCACCTCGGATTCGAAGGCGAGCGGATCGCTGATCCGCAGCCCCGTCACGTCGACGATATGCTGGCCGTTGTCGGTCACGAGCGGCAATCCGTCCTTCTCGCGCACCTGTGCGATGCCGCCCATGGCCTCGAACTGCCGCATCACGCGGCGCGCCGCCATCGGAATCACCTCCACCGGCAGCGGAAAGGCGCCGAGCGTGTCGACCAGCTTGGACGCATCGGCAATGCAGACGAAGCGCCGCGACTGCGCCGCCACGATCTTTTCGCGCGTGAGCGCCGCGCCGCCGCCCTTCACCATGAAACCGCGGGGGTCGATCTCGTCGGCGCCGTCGATGTAGACGCCGAGTTCGTCGACCTCGTTGCTGTCGAACACCGGGATGCCCAGGGCGCGCAGGCGCTCGGTCGAGGCCACCGAGCTGGACACCGCGCCCTTGATCTGGTCCTTGATGGTGGCCAGCGCGTCGATGAACTTGTTCACCGTGGAGCCCGTGCCCACGCCGACGATTTCACCCGTGGCCACGTAGGCCAGCGCGGCGCGGCCGACCTGGGCCTTGAGTTCGTCCTGGGTGATGGCGCCCGCGCCGTTCGCGGCGCCGGCAGCAGAAGAAGGGGAAACGGGTGCAGTCATCGCGGAGAATCCTTGGCTCATTGAAGTCGAGAATTATCCGATGCCCCTGCTCCCCTCTTCGCTCTACGGCCTGGCCCGGCCCTTTCTGTTCGGCTTCGACCCGGAGCATGCCCACGAACTCACGCTCGACGGGCTGGCCCGCACGCAGAACACGCCGCTGGCCTGCGCCTACGCCGCGCCGCGCGTCGATGATCCGGTCACGCTGGCGGGGCTGGAATTTCCCAACCGCGTGGGCCTGGCCGCTGGCCTCGACAAGAACGCCCGCTGCATCGACGCCTTTGCCGCCATGGGCTTCGGCTTTGTCGAAGTCGGCACGGTCACGCCCAAGGCGCAGCCGGGCAATCCCAAGCCGCGCATGTTCCGCCTGCCCCAGCGCGACGCGCTCATCAACCGGCTCGGATTCAACAATGAAGGGCTCGATGCCTTTCTTGCCAACGTGCAGAAGGCGCGCTTCCGCAGGAGCGGCGGCAGCAGGAAGCCGATGCTGCTCGGGCTCAACATCGGAAAGAACGCCGCCACGCCCATTGAAAAGGCGGTGGACGACTACCTGGCCTGCCTGGACGGCGTGTACCCGCATGCCGACTACGTGACCATCAACATCTCGAGTCCCAACACCGCCAACCTGCGGACGCTGCAGAGCGACGAGGCACTCGACGCCCTGCTGGGCGCCATCGCCGAGCGCCGCCATGCGCTGGCCGAGCGCAGCCATCGGCGCGTGCCGCTGTTCGTGAAGATCGCTCCCGACCTGGACGAGGGCCAGGTCGCCGTGATCGCCGCCACGTTGCAGCGCCACGGCATGGACGGCGTGATCGCCACCAACACCACGCTGGCGCGCGATGCGGTTGCCGGCCTGCCGCATGCCAACGAAGCAGGCGGGCTCTCGGGCGCCCCCGTGCGCGAGGCGAGCAACCGCGTGGTCTCGCAACTGCGCGCGGCGCTGGGGCCGGCTTTTCCGATCATCGGGGTGGGAGGCATCCTGAGCGCGGCCGATGCCAGGGCCAAGATTGCCGCGGGCGCGGACGTGGTGCAGATCTACACCGGCCTCATCTACCGCGGCCCGGCGCTGGTGCGCGAAGCGGCGCAGGCATTGCTGCAAGGCCGCAGCGCCGCCTGAGCCTCCGCGCTTTTCTCTTTCTCAGCGCATGCGCCAGAGCACTGGCGCAATGAACGCAGCCCAGCGCAGCAGTCGCTTGGGACGGATCACCACCACGGCCACCGCAGCGGCGACGCCGGTGGCCACGGGGTGCTCCCGCGCAATGCGCAATGCCGCCGCTGCCGCCGATTCGTCGGCCGGCGGTGCCTCGGAGGAAGCAGCCGTTGCGCCGGCGGGCCGCACCGGGCCTGCGCCCTGCATGGTGGCAATGCGTTCGCGCTGGCGATCCATGCGGGCGAGCAGTTCCTCGCGCGTGGCGGGCCGCCGGGGGCGTGGCGCTTCTTCATCCTGGTCGGGATCCTTGCCGAGGCCGAAGCTGTCCTGCACCCAGGCCCAGTCGCGTTCGAATTCGCGGCGTGCCGGCATGAAGCTGTTGGAGGCATTGCGAAGGGTCAGGAACAGCCCCAGCGCCGCGCCCAGCCAGAGCAGGACCCACACGCCGGCCACCGACCACGCCGCCGCGATGCGGTGCGGCGTTTCCCAGAAATGCACCACCACCGCCATCGACAGCAAGGCCACCGCCACCGTGGTCAGGCCGAGCACCGCCACCACCAGCACCAGCATCAGCTTGAGGCGCTGCTTCTCGTCCTCCCACGCCATGCGCAGGAGCTGCACGCGGTCTTCGGCCGCCAGCGCACCTTCGGCCGCAGCGATCCGCAGCCGCCGCAAACGGGCATCGAGCCCGAACAGGGACAGCAATCTCATGCGCCGACTCCGGCTCGGCGAGGAACGGCGCGGCGGCGGCTTGCGTTCAGGTCAGCGGCGGCCAAGCAGCAGGCCCACCAGCACGCCGACAGCCAGCGCGGCGCCGGCGATCTGCCACGGTTCGTCGTGGGCGTAGGCGTTGGCAGAGTTGGCCGCTTCGCGGGCCTTCTTGGCGGCCAGCTTGCTCTTTTCCGCGGCAAGTTCGCGCGCAATGGCGAGCTTGGTGTCGATGCGCTGGCGCAGCGCCTTGATGTGGGGAACCGAATCCAGGTCCTTGCTGGCCAGCACGCCGCGCACGTCGCTCGCGATGTCTTCGGCTGCCGCTTCGATATTGTTGGATGCACTCATTGGAAACTTTCCTCCGTGATGACACCGGCACCGCGCCGGCGGCTTCACGCCAGCAAATGGCGTGGTGTCATGTTACAGGCACAAAAGCCCCTCATGCACGGCAGTTATGCAGACTTCTGCACGCGATGGGCCCGGCATTGCGTCCGCGGTCAGCCCGCCGCGAGCATGCGCTCGACGTGCCGCCCGATGGCCAGGCTGCTCGTGAGCCCGGGCGACTCGATGCCGAAGAGATTGACCAGCCCGCGCACGCCGTGCGATTCGGGTCCGTCGATCATGAAGTCGCGCGCCGGCTCGTCCGGGCCCGAGATCTTGGGCCGCATGCCCGCGTAGCCCGGAATCAGCGCCCCGTCGGGCAAGGCAGGCCAGTACTTGCGCACCTCGGCATAGAAGCCATTGCCGCGCGCCGGGTCCACCACCAGATCGTCGGCCGATTGCACCCATTGCACGTCGGGGCCGAACTTGGCTTGCCCGCCCAGGTCGATCGTCAGGTGCACGCCGAGGCCGCCGGGTTCGGGCACCGGATAGACGAGGCGGCTGAAGGGCGCGCGGCCCGACAGCGTGAAATAGCTGCCCTTGGCAAAGTAGGCGGTGGGCACGGCCGCCGGCGGCAGGCCTTCGAAGCGGCGGGCCAGCTCGGGCGCGAGCAGGCCGGCCGCGTTGACCACGGTATTGCAGCGCAGCGCGGTTCCGTCTTCCGCCACCAGGACGATAGCGTCCCGGCCGCATTCCGCACGGGCGATGGGCGATTTCAGCGCCAGCATGCCGCCCGCGTTCTCCAGGTCGCCGAGCAGGCTCAGCATCAAGGCATGGCTGTCGACGATGCCGGTGCTCGGCGAATGCAATGCCGCCACGCAGTGGAGCTGCGGCTCCATGGCCATGGCCTGCTGCGCAGTCAGCAGCACGAGGTCGCCGACACCGTTGGCGGCCGCCTTGGCACGGATGACTTCCAGCTGGGCCACCTGCTCGGCCGAAGTCGCGACGATCAGCTTGCCGCAGCGCCTGTGGGGCACGCCGCGCTCTGCTGCGTAGGCGTAGAGCGTCTCCTTGCCCTCGACGCAAAGCCTGGCCTTGAGCGAGCCCTGCGGGTAGTAGATGCCCGCATGAATCACCTCGCTGTTGCGCGAACTGGTGCCGGTGCCAATGGCACCTTCGGCTTCCAGCACCACCACCTCCCGGCCCGCGAGCGCCAAGGCGCGCGCCACTGCCAGTCCCACCACACCAGCGCCGATGACGGCGCAATCGAGTTCATCCATCGTGCGAGCTTATCTCGGCTCGCGGGCGGATTTCTTCAGGACGTGGTGGGGGGCGGCTCGGGATCGGTCGGCTCGTCGGGCGGTGTGCTCGGCCCTTCGTCGGGCTCCACGGGCAGGTCCGGCGTGATGGGGGGCGGAAGGTCGGGATGGGTGGCCATGGCGGAACTCTCCTTTGCCTTTTTCTAAGCTGCTGCAGCGCACCTTCAGCCAGCACAGGGCGGCAATCGGCGTCAGCGCGAGCCGACAGTTTCTTGAACCAGGCCACCCCAACGAGGGCTTGACCAGCGATGTACGACGAAACGGTACGCTTCCGGATCGAAGACAGATGTGATGTACTTTGACGCGTCGTTCCACAGGGAGAGAGATATGTCGACCATCGACGCGAACGGGATGCTCATCGATCCCAGAGTGATCGCCAGACGTTCATCCGGCATCGAACACGGCGCCCTGCCCAAGGTGCTGGCCATCGTCGTCCATCAAACAGACTCATCGACCGCCGAGTCCAGTCTCAACAGCTACGGAGATGGTGGCAATGGCGCCCATTTCCTCATCGACAAGAATGGCCAGATCTATCAAACGGCCAGCCTGTACTCGCGCTGCTATCACGTCGGCAAATTGATCAAGTCGAAGTGCCTGACCGTCAACAGGAACACGTGCGACACGGCAGCCATGGCCAAGATGCTGGCAATGTCGTGGATTCAGCAGATCAACGCACTGGATGCGCATGAACGCGCCAAGTCGTATCCGGACCGGTACCCCGTCAACAGCGAGGCCATCGGCATCGAGCTCGTGGGACTGCACATCGACGAGAAGACCTATGAAGCGGTGACGGCTGCGCAGAACACGTCGCTGCAATGGCTCATCGACGAGCTGTATGCCCAGTTCAACCTGAAGCCCGCCGATGTCTACAGACACCCGACGGTTTCATACAAAAATCCGGGCGAAGCGAGCTCGGCGATATGGAAATGAAGTCTCGGATCACCGCCACGGCAGCCGCGGCGTTGCTCGTTGCAGCGTGTGCAACCGGCAGCACAGGGTTCACGGACGTCTTTGTCGCCGACTTCCGATCCGACCAACCCGCCACCTGCCGCCCGACGGATGTGCCGCAAAACCACGCCAAGGCGCGCGAGTTCTTCTCGCGGGCCAAACAGGTTGACTACAAGACACTGCACGACAACTATGAGCAGGCGCCCTGCTTTGTCGAAGGTACGCTGAAGCAGCGCGGCAAATCATGCGACTGGCAGATTCGCGCGGGCGCCACGGGCGCGGTTCAGTGCGGGGAACAGCGGCTGTACTTCGCCTGCGATACCTGCAATGACCTGTTCGGCATGAAGTAGGTAGACGCAAAAAAAGCGACTTGGACAATCCAAGTCGCTTTATTCAGAAAATTGGTGGGCGGTGGAGGCTTCGAACCTCCGACCCCAGCAGTGTGAATGCTGTGCTCTACCCCTGAGCTAACCGCCCTTTCAACCCCTTGGCGCCGCTGCTGCAGTGCCTTGGAATTAATCGCGTTGCGCGAAGCCTTCGATTATGCCACAGGATTTCAGCTGTTTTGCCGAAACAGCGTGCGCCCGTTGCTGGATTTGTCGAGCTGCGACAACACGGCTTCGTGCGCCGCAACCTCCTGCTCGGCGGCCATGATCACCGGCAGGTCGAACTGGCTCAGGTCGATGGCCACCACCGTGGTGCCCTGCGCCGGCTCGTTCGAGGCCACGTCGATCAGCAGGGCGTCCTGGCCGCGCGTGAGATTGATGTACACGTCGGCCAGCAGCTGCGCGTCGAGCTTGGCGCCGTGAAAGGTGCGGTTCGAGCGGTCGACGCCGAAGCGGTCGCACAGCGCGTCGAGCGAATTGCGCTTGCCCGGGTAGACCTGCTTGGCCATGGCCAGCGTGTCGGTCACCTCGCCGACGAAGCTGCGCAGCGGCGGCAGGCCGGCCAGCTCGAGTTCCTTGTTGAGGAAGCCGACGTCGAAGGCCGCGTTGTGGATGATCAGCTCCGCGCCGCGCAGGTACTCGACGATGTCGTTGGCCAGCGTGGCGAACTTCGGCTTGTCGCGCAGGAAGTCGGTCGTGAGGCCGTGTACCTTGAGCGCGTCCTCGTGGCTCTCGCGCTCGGGATTGAAGTAGATGTGCAGGTCGTTGCCGGTGAGCTTGCGGGCGAACAGCTCCACGCAGCCGAGCTCGATGATGCGGTCGCCGTTCTCGGCGGACAGGCCGGTGGTTTCAGTGTCGAGGACGATCTGGCGCGACATGCGGTGGCTCTTTCAATGGTTCTCTTTGGCGTGGTTGATCGAGTACTTGGGAATCTCGATCGTCACATCTTCCTGCGCCAGGATCGCCTGGCAGCTCAGGCGCGATTGTGGCTCCAGGCCCCAGGCGCGGTCGAGCAGGTCTTCCTCGCCCTCCTCGGCCTCGTTCAGCGAATTGAAGCCCTGGCGCACGACCACGTGGCAGGTGGTGCAGGCGCAGCTCATCTCGCAGGCGTGCTCGATGTTGATGTGATTGTCGAGCAGCGCCTCACAGATCGAGGTGCCGGCCGGCGCCGTGATTTCTGCACCCTGCGGGCAGTACTCGGGATGCGGAAATATCTTGATGGTGGGCATGTGGTTCTCAGAGGGATTCGAGCTTGCGGCCCGACAACGCGCGCGCAATGCCCGCGTTCATGCGCTGGGCGGCAAAGGCTTCGGTGTCGTTGGCCAGCGCCTTGGTGGCGCCTTCGATGGCCGCGGCGTCATTGCCCTTGGCGGCTTCGCGCAGCTTCGCCATCGACGCATCGATGACAGCGCGCTCTTCTTCGCCCAGCAGATCGCCGTCGGCATCGAGCGCGCTCTGGGTGGCAAGCAGCATGCGCTCGGCATCGACGCGCGCCTCCACCAGCGCGCGCGCCTGCATGTCCTGCTGCGCGGTGGAAAAGCTCTCCTGCAGCATGGTCGCGATCTGGTCGTCTGAGAGTCCGTACGAAGGCTTGACCGCCACGCTGGCCTCCACGCCGCTGCCCTGCTCCTTGGCGCTGACGCTCAGCAAGCCATCGGCATCGACGGTGAAGGTCACGCGGATGCGCGCCGCGCCTGCCGCCATGGGTGGGATGCCGCGCAAGGTGAAGCGCGCGAGGCTGCGGCAGTCGGCGACCAGGTCGCGTTCGCCCTGCACCACGTGCAGTGCGAGGGCCGTCTGGCCGTCCTGGTAGGTGGTGAAGTCCTGCGCCATTGCCGTGGGAATGGTCTGGTTGCGCGGCACGATGCGCTCGACCAGCCCACCCATGGTCTCGATGCCCAGCGACAGCGGGATCACGTCGAGCAGCAGCAGATCGCCCGCGCCGTTGTTGCCGGCCAGCTGGTTGGCCTGGATGGCGGCGCCGAGCGCCACGACCTCGTCGGGGTTCAGGTTGACGAGCGGCTCGCGGCCGAAGAATTCGGCGACGGCGCGGCGGATCTGCGGCATGCGGGTGGAGCCGCCGACCAGCACGATCCCTTGCAGGTCGTCGGGCTTGAGCTTCGCGTCGCGCAGCGCCTTGCGAACCGCCGCGATCGTGCGGTCGGTGAGCGGCTTGGTGGCGGCGTCGAATTGCGCGCGCGCCAGGTCGAAACGGGCGGCGCCGCCGGCAAGCTCGGCGTGGAACGCCACGGAATCGGCATCGGTCAGCGCCTCCTTGGCCGCACGGGCAGCCACCAGCACGGCGGCCTTGTCGGCGTCGCTGCCCACCTGCAGGCCGGTTTGCGCGAGCACGAAGTCGGCGAGCGCGTGGTCGTAGTCGTCGCCGCCCAGGGCCGAGTCGCCACCCGTGGCAATGACCTCGAACACGCCCTGCGTGAGCCGCAGGATCGAGATGTCGAAGGTGCCGCCGCCCAGGTCGTAGACGGCGTAGACGCCTTCGCTCGCGTTGTCCAGGCCGTAGGCGATGGCCGCGGCCGTGGGCTCGCTGATCAGGCGCAGCACGTTGAGGCCGGCAAGCTGCGCGGCGTCCTTGGTGGCCTGGCGCTGGCCTTCGTCGAAGTAGGCCGGCACGGTGATGACGGCGCCGTAGAGCTCGCCGTCGAAGGTGTCTTCGGCGCGGTAGCGCAAGGTGGCCAGGATCTCGGCGCTGATCTCCACCGGCGACTTGATGCCGGCAGCCGTCTCCACCTTGACCATGCCGCCCTCGTCCACCAGCCGGTACGACATCGACTCGCGGTTGGCGATGTCGGCCAGCCCGCGGCCCATGAGGCGCTTGACCGAGGTGATGGTGTTCGCGGCGTCCTGCGCGCGCGCGGCGAGCGCGTCGAAGCCGATCTGGCGCCGCTCGCGGTCGAGATAGCGCACGGCGGAAGGCAGGATCACGCGGCCCTGGTCGTCAGGCAGGCATTCGGCCACGCCATTGCGCACCGCGGCCACCAGCGAATGCGTGGTGCCCAGGTCGATGCCCACGGCAATGCGGCGCTGATGCGGATCGGGCGCCTGGCCGGGTTCGGAAATTTGAAGAAGAGCCATACCGGCTATTGTCCCAACTGATCGAATTTGGCTTCGACGTCCTGTCCGAAGCGCTCAATGAACATGAGGGCTCTCACCTGCTGCGCGGCGGCCGGGTAGTCGCCCTTCTCGTCGATCAGCCAGTCGAGCGACGACAGCGCGCGGGCGCGGCCGGCCTCGACTTCGGCCTGCAGCTGCTCGACCGCGGCGGTGTCGCCGGCGTCGTCGAGCGCCTCGCGCCATTCCATCTGCTGCACCAGGAAATCGGGCGGCATGGCGGTGTTGTTCTCGGCATTCAGCGGCGCACCGTGGAGTTCGCAGATGTAGCTGGCCCGCCGGATCGGGTCCTTGAGGCGCTGGTAGGCCTCGTTGATGCGCACCGACCATTGCATCGCCACGCGCTGCGCCGCGGCGCCCTGCGCGGCAAAGCGGTCGGGATGGGCCTCGCGCTGCAGTTCCTTCCACCGGGCGTCGAGCACGGCGCGGTCCTGCGCGAAGGTTGCGGGGACTGCGAACAGTTGAAAGTCGGTGTCGTTGAGGTTCATGGCAAGAAAAAACCGCCAGCACATGACATGGTGGCGGCTGTGGTCGCTGTCAGCGACGGCGCATCAGATGCGGAAACTCTCTCCGCAACCGCAGCGGTCCCGCTCGTTCGGATTGATGAACTTGAAGCCTTCGTTCAGGCCTTCGCGCACGAAGTCGAGCTGCGTGCCGTCGATGTAGGCCAGGCTCTTGGGGTCGACCAGCACCTTCACGCCGTGGTCTTCGAACACCACGTCTTCAGGCGCGAACTCGTCCACGTACTCGAGCTTGTAGGCCAGGCCCGAGCAGCCGGTGGTCTTCACGCCCAGCCGCACGCCCACGCCCTTGCCGCGTTTGCCGAGGTAGCGGGTGACGTGGCGCGCGGCGGCTTCGGTCAGCGTAACGGCCATGTCAGTGGACTGCCGATGGTTCGGCTTCTGCCGTCTTGGCGCCGTGCTTGGCCTTGTAGTCGCTCACGGCGGCCTTGATGGCGTCTTCGGCCAGGATCGAGCAATGGATCTTGACGGGCGGCAGCGCCAGTTCCTCGGCGATCTGCGCGTTCTTGAGCGCCGCGGCTTCGTCGAGCGTCTTGCCCTTGACCCACTCGGTCACGAGCGAGGACGACGCAATGGCCGAGCCGCAGCCGTAGGTCTTGAAGCGCGCGTCTTCGATCACGCCGGTTTCGGGGTTGACCTTGATCTGCAGCTTCATGACGTCGCCGCAGGCCGGCGCGCCGACCATGCCGGTGCCGACCGAGTCGTCGCCCTTTTCGAAGGAGCCGACGTTGCGGGGGTTTTCGTAGTGGTCGATGACCTTGGATGAATATGCCATGGTGTACCTCTCAAACTTTGTTCAATGCGTCAGTGGGCCGACCACTGGATCGTGCTGATGTCGACGCCGTCCTGGAACATCTCCCACAGGGGGCTCAGCTCGCGCAGCTTGGCGACGTTGTGCTTGATGGTCGAGATGGCGTAGTCGATTTCTTCCTCGGTCGTGAAACGGCCGATGGTCATGCGCAGGCTGCTGTGGGCCAGCTCGTCGCTGCGGCCGAGGGCGCGCAGCACGTAGCTGGGTTCGAGGCTGGCCGAGGTGCAGGCCGAACCCGACGACACCGCCAGGCCCTTGATGCCCATGATCAGCGACTCGCCTTCCACGTAGTTGAAGCTCATGTTCAGGTTATGCGGCACACGGTGCTCGAGGTCGCCGTTGATGAACACCTGGTCCACGTCCTTCAGGCCGTCGAGCAGGCGCTTCTGCAGGCGCGCCGCCTTGGCGATGTCTTCCTTCATTTCGAGCTTGGCGATGCGGAAGGCCTCGCCCATGCCCACGATCTGGTGCGTGGGCAGCGTGCCCGAACGCATGCCGCGCTCGTGGCCGCCGCCGTGCATCTGTGCCTCGAGCCGCACGCGGGGCTTGCGGCGCACGTACAGCGCGCCGATGCCCTTGGGGCCGTAGGTCTTGTGCGAAGCCAGGCTCATCAGGTCGATGGGCAGCTTGGCGATGTCGATCTCGACCTTGCCGGTGGCCTGGGCCGCGTCGACATGGAAGATCACGCCCTTTTCGCGGCAGGCGTTGCCGAGCGCGACCACGTCCTGGATGACGCCGATCTCGTTGTTGACGTACATCACGCTCGCAAGGATGGTGTCGGGGCGGATCGCCGCCTTGAACTTGTCCAGGTCGAGCAGGCCGTTTTCCTCGACGTCCATGTAGGTGACTTCGAAGCCCTGGCGCTCGAGTTCGCGCATGGTGTCGAGCACGGCCTTGTGCTCGGTCTTCACCGTGATGAGGTGCTTGCCCTTGCCCTTGTAGAAATGGGCCGCGCCCTTGAGTGCGAGGTTGTTCGACTCGGTGGCGCCGGAGGTCCAGACGATCTCGCGCGGGTCGGCTCCGATCAGCTCGGCCACGTAGCCGCGCGCCTTCTCGACCGCCTCTTCAGCCTCCCAGCCCCAGGCGTGGCTGCGCGACGCCGGGTTGCCGAAGTGCTCGCGCAACCAGGGGATCATGGCGTCGACCACGCGCGGGTCAACCGGCGTGGTGGCGCCGTAATCGAGATAGATCGGGAAATGAGGAGTGACGTCCATGGCTGGCTCGGGCTGGCGTGGGGTTGTTTCTTTGATCTGGGCTTCTCGCGGCAGCGCCCGAAGGCGCTCCGCGGCTTCTTCAGGACTTCGCGAAGGCGTTGCCGAGGGCAAACACCGAATTCGGCGCGTTCACGCGAATCGGCTTGACCACCGGCTGCGCGGAAATCGCGCGCTTGACGACTGGCTTGTTCTCGATCTGCACGCCCTTGGCGATCTGGTCGTCGACCAGCTTCTGCAGCGTGACGGAATCGAGGAACTCGACCATGCGCTGGTTCAGCGAGGCCCAGAGCTCGTGCGTCATGCAGCGGCCGGCTTCGCCCAGGCAGTTTTCCTTGCCGCCGCATTGCGTGGCATCGATGGGCTCATCGACGGAAACAATGATGTCTGCGACGGTGATATCTGCAGCCTTGCGGCCGAGGCTGTAGCCGCCGCCGGGGCCGCGGGTCGACTCGACCAGCTCATGGCGGCGCAGTTTGCCGAACAGCTGTTCGAGATACGACAACGAAATCTGCTGCCGCTGGCTGATCGCAGCCAGCGTGACCGGACCGGTGTTCTGACGCAGCGCCAGATCGATCATTGCTGTGACCGCAAAACGGCCTTTGGTAGTGAGACGCATCGCAAGCTCCTTCAAGTGCTTACCGTTGAAATGACACCGTGCCCCAAGGCCGCGGTGACTTCGTCTCCGCCCTGCCCGACCCCTGGCGCTGGTGAACCAGCCAGTGGGATCGGTTCTTCATCGCGAAGTTCTTTTTTGTTGTTGTTGAGTATTTCGCTCAAGTATAGCAGAAGACCTTCAGGTCTGCTCGGGTAAACCCCAGCGGGAATCGCTTGAAGAAACGGGAACCCCCTCCTAGGACGGCAGGACGGCGATATTGTCCCCGCCGGAGGCGCCAAAAGCCTGCTCCCGCAGCAGCGCCAGCTGGTCGCGCACCCGGGCCGCCTTCTCGAATTCGAGGTTGCGGGCGTGCTCCATCATGAGCTTTTCGAGCCGCTTGATCTCTCGGGCGATGTCCTTTTCGCTCATGTCCTCGACCTTGGCGCGCTCCAGGTCGAGCTTGGCCATTTCCTTGCCGGTCTTTTCGCTGTAGACGCCGTCGATCAGGTCGCGCACCTGCTTGACGATGCTGCGCGGGGTGATGCCGTTGGCCTCGTTGTAGGCGATCTGCCGGGCGCGGCGGCGCTCGGTTTCGCCGATGGCCTTTTTCATGGAGTCGGTCATCCGGTCCGCATAGAGGATGGCCTTGCCGTTCAGGTTGCGCGCCGCGCGGCCGATGGTCTGGATCAGCGAGCGCTCGGCGCGCAGGAAGCCCTCCTTGTCGGCGTCCAGGATGGCCACCAGCGACACCTCGGGAATGTCCAGGCCCTCGCGCAGCAGGTTGATGCCCACCAGCACGTCGAAGCTGCCCAGGCGCAGGTCGCGCAGGATTTCGACCCGTTCGACGGTGTCGACGTCGCTGTGCAGGTAGCGCACCTTCACGCCGTTGTCGCCCAGGTAGTCGGTCAGCTGCTCGGCCATGCGCTTGGTCAGCGTGGTGATGAGCACGCGCTCGTTCTTGTCGACGCGGATGCGGATTTCGCCCAGCACGTCGTCCACCTGGTGGGTTGCGGGGCGCACCTCGACCTCGGGGTCGATCAGGCCGGTCGGCCGCACCAGCTGCTCGACCACGTTGCCGGCATGGTCCTTCTCGTACTGCGCCGGCGTGGCCGAGACGAAGATGCACTGGCGCATGCGCGTCTCGAACTCCTCCAGCTTGAGCGGCCGGTTGTCCAGCGCGCTCGGCAGCCGGAAGCCGTATTCGACCAGCGTGGTCTTGCGGGCCCGGTCGCCGTTGTACATGGCGCTGAGCTGGCCGACCATCTGGTGGCTCTCGTCGAGGAACATCAGCGCGTCCTTGGGCAGGTAGTCGGTCAGCGTGGCGGGCGGCTCGCCCGGCGCGGCGCCCGAGAGGTGGCGCGTGTAGTTCTCGATGCCCTTGCAGTGGCCGATCTCGGCGAGCATCTCCAGGTCGAAGCGGGTGCGCTGCTCCAGGCGCTGCGCCTCCACCAGCTTGCCCTGCGAGACGAATTCCTTGAGCCGCTCGGCCAGCTCGATCTTGATGGTCTCGACCGCGCTCAGCACCTTGTCGCGCGGCGTCACATAGTGGCTCGACGGGTATACGGTGAAGCGCGGAATCTTCTGGCGGATGCGGCCCGTGAGCGGATCGAACAGCTGCAGCGTCTCGATCTCGTCGTCGAACAGCTCGATGCGGATGGCCAGCTCGCTGTGCTCGGCCGGAAACACGTCGATGGTGTCGCCGCGCACGCGGAAGGTGCCGCGCGAAAAGTCCTGCTCGTTGCGGGTGTACTGCATGCGGATCAGCCGCCCGATCACGTCGCGCTGGCCGATCTGGTCGCCCACCCGCATGATGAAACGCATCTGCGTGTAGTCCTCGGGCGTGCCGATGCCGTAAATGGCGCTCACCGTGGCCACGATGACCGTGTCGCGCCGCTCCAGCACGCTCTTGGTGGCCGACAGGCGCATCTGCTCGATGTGCTCATTGATCGACGAGTCTTTCTCGATGAACAGGTCGCGCTGCGGCACGTAGGCCTCGGGCTGGTAGTAGTCGTAATAGCTCACGAAGTACTCGACGGCGTTCTTGGGGAAGAACTCGCGGAATTCGCTGTAGAGCTGCGCCGCCAGCGTCTTGTTGGGCGCGAACACGATGGCCGGGCGGCCCAGCCGTGCGATCACGTTGGCCATGGTGAAGGTCTTGCCCGAGCCCGTGACGCCCAGCAGCGTTTGGAACACCTCGCCGTCGAGCACGCCCTCGACCAGGCCGTCGATGGCCTTCGGCTGGTCCCCGGCCGGGGGGTAGGGCTGGAAAAGTTCGAAAGGCGAACCGGGGTATTTGATGAATTCGCCCTGCTTTGCCGGACCGATCGGGTCCAGTTTCTTCAGGTCTGCTATGGCTTCGTTGTTCTCTGGCATGGCTGTTCCCGACAGGTGGCGATGGCGCCGGTAAAATTCAAGGCAACCGGAAAGCGTAGCGCAAGTCCGGTTGCCAGCGAAGCTTTCATCCCAAAGGACTTTCTCCATGTCTATGTTCACCGCGGTCGAAATGGCACCGCGCGACCCGATCCTCGGCCTCAACGAGCAGTTTGCAGCCGACACCAACCCCAACAAGGTCAACCTCGGCGTCGGCGTCTACTACGACGACAACGGCAAGCTGCCGCTTTTGCAGTGCGTGCAGGCCGCCGAACAGAACATGATGAAGGCGCCCACGGCGCGCGGCTACCTGCCGATCGACGGCATCGTGGCGTATGACAACGCGGTCAAGGGCCTGGTCTTCGGCGCCGACAGCGAGCCGGTGCAATCGGGCCGCGTGGCCACCATCCAGGCCATCGGCGGCACCGGCGGCCTGAAGGTCGGCGCCGACTTCCTCAAGAAGCTCAACCCCAAGGCCAAGGTGCTGATCAGCGACCCGAGCTGGGAAAACCACCGCGCCCTGTTCACCAATGCGGGCTTCGAGGTCGAAAGCTACCCCTACTACGACGCCGCCAGGCGCGGCGTCAACTTCGACGGCATGCTGGCCGCCCTGAACGCGGCGCCGGCCGGCACCGTCGTGGTGCTGCACGCCTGCTGCCACAACCCGACCGGCTACGACATCACGCCCGAGCAGTGGGACCAGGTCGTGGCCGCGGTCAAGGCCAAGGGCCTGGTGCCCTTCCTCGACATGGCCTACCAGGGCTTCGGCTACGGCCTGAAGGAAGACGGTGCGGCCGTCGCCAAGTTCGTCGATGCGGGCCTGACCTTCTTCGTCTCGACCTCGTTCTCGAAGAGCTTCAGCCTCTACGGCGAGCGCGTAGGTGCCCTCTCGGTGCTGTGCGAGAACAAGGAAGAAGCCGGCCGCGTGCTGTCGCAGCTCAAGATCGCGATCCGCACCAACTACAGCAACCCGCCGATCCACGGCGGCGCCGTGGTGGCCGCGGTGCTCGGCAACCCCGAACTGCGCGCCCTGTGGGAAAAGGAACTCGGCGAAATGCGCGTGCGCATCAAGGCCATGCGCCAGAAGCTGGTCGACGGCCTCAAGGCCGCTGGCGTGAAGGAAGACATGAGCTTCATCACCACGCAGATCGGCATGTTCAGCTACTCGGGCCTCAGCAAGGACCAGATGGTGCGCCTGCGCAACGAGTTCGGCGTGTACGGCACCGACACCGGCCGCATGTGCGTGGCCGCGCTCAACAGCAAGAACATCGACTACGTCTGCGCGTCGATCGCCAAGGTCATCTAGCCGTCAGCAGGATGTGAGGGAATCCGCGTTTTGCGATTCCTTCACATTCGTGGCTTAAAAACGGCCCTTTCGGCAGGGCCGGTGTAGGGGTTAGGCCCCCTGCAAGTCAGCGAATGCGCTGATATATTGCATTGCAACATTCCACTCCAAGACCAGCGATGCTCTATCAACTCTACGAAGCCCAGCGTTCCCTCATGGAGCCGTTTTCGGACTTCGCGCAAGCGGCGTCCAAGCTTTATGGCCAAGGCGCGGTGTGGGGCCAGCTGCCCATGGCCCAGCGCATGGCGGCGGGCTACGACCTGCTCTACCGCCTCGGCAAGGACTACGAGAAGCCCGAGTTCAACATCAAGTCCGTCAAGGTCGAGGGCGAGGACGTGGTCATCCAGGAGGCCGTCGAGCTCGACAAGCCCTTCTGCGAGCTGCGCCGCTTCAAGCGGTTCACCGACGAACCGCACATCCTCAAGACGCTCAAGAGCCAGCCCGTGGTGCTGATCGTGGCGCCGCTGTCGGGCCACTACGCCACGCTGCTGCGCGACACCGTGCGCACCATGCTGCAGGACCACAAGGTCTACATCACCGACTGGAAGAACGCGCGCCTCGTGCCCATGTCGGAAGGCGAATTCCACCTCGACGACTACGTCAACTACGTGCAGGAATTCATCCGCCGCCTGCAGGCCGAATACGGCAACTGCCACGTGGTGAGCGTGTGCCAGCCGACCGTGCCGGTGCTGGCGGCCGTGTCGCTGATGGCGAGCCGCGGCGAGCCGCTGCCCCTGACCATGACAATGATGGGCGGGCCGATCGACGCGCGCAAGTCGCCCACCGCGGTGAACAACCTCGCGATGAACAAGAGCTTCGAGTGGTTCGAGAACAACGTGATCTACCGCGTGCCCCAGGGCTTCCCGGGCGAAGGCCGCCGCGTGTACCCGGGCTTCCTGCAGCACACGGGCTTCGTGGCCATGAATCCCGACCGCCACGCGTCGAGCCACTACGACTACTTCAAGGACCTCATCAAGGGCGACGACGCAAGCGCCGAGGCCCACCGCAAGTTCTACGACGAGTACAACGCCGTGCTCGACATGGACGCCGACTACTACCTGGACACGATCCGCACCGTGTTCCAGGATTTCGAACTCGTGAACGGCACCTGGGACGTCAAGAACCCCAAGGGCCAGATCGAGCGCGTGCGTCCGCAGGACATCCATTCGACCGCCCTGCTGACCGTCGAGGGCGAGCTCGACGACATCTCAGGCTCGGGCCAGACCGAGGCCGCGCACAGCCTGTGCACCGGCATTGCCGATTCGCACCGCGAGCACTACGAAGTCAAGGGCGCCGGCCACTACGGCATCTTCAGCGGCCGCCGCTGGCGCGAACTGGTCTATCCCAAGGTGCAAAAGTTCATCGCGGCCCATGACCAGCCCCAGCGCCGCGCCGGCGCACGCGAAAGCCTGCCGGCCGAAGACCGCATCAAGCCGGGCCGGAGCACGGCGGCCGTTGCAGCCACCAAGAGCACCGCAGCCAGGAAAGCCGTGGCGGCCGCCCCCGCCAAGAAGCCCGCGGCACGCAGGAAGTGAACGGGCTGGCCGCACGCATCCACGATGCACTGCCGCAGACGCAGTGCACACGTTGCGGCTACCCCGATTGCGCCGGCTACGCGCAAGCCCTGGCCGACGGCCAGGCCGGCATCAACCAGTGCCCGCCCGGCGGTGCCGAAGGCGTGGCCAGGCTGGCGCGGCTCACCGGCCGCGAGCCGCTCCCGCTCGATCCGCAGTTCGGCACCGAAGGCCCGCGCGCGATGGCGGTCATCGACGAAGCCTGGTGCATCGGCTGCACGCTCTGCCTCGATGCCTGCCCCACCGATGCCATCGTGGGCATCAACAAGCGCATGCACACCGTGATCGAAGCGCACTGCACGGGCTGCGAGCTCTGCATTCCGGTGTGCCCTGTCGATTGCATCTCGCTCGAGGTCGAGACGCCGGGCCGCAGCGGCTGGCAGGCCTGGTCGCAGGCGCAGGCCGAGGCCGCATTGCGGCGCTACAAGCTGCACGCAGAGCACCGCCGCGCAAACGACAAGCGCAAGAGCGGGCAAGAAGCGCCCGCGGTCGCAGAGCCGCAGGCCGCCGACACGCGCAAGCGCTCCATCGTCGAAGCCGCACTGGCGCGCGCGCGCGCCGCCTCGCAACAGCAACAACGCCCACCGGCCGCCAAGCCATGACCCTCGACACGCTGCTGATCTACCTCGTCGCTTCGCTCGCGCTGGCCGTCATTCCCGGCCCGACGATGCTGCTGGCGCTCTCCAACGGCATCGACGGCGGCATGCGCCGCGCGAGCTGGGGCATTGCCGGCGCGTCGCTCGGGAGCATCACGCTGATCGCGGTGGTTGCGCTCGGGCTCGGTTCGTTGCTCGCCGCATCGGAACTGCTCTTCAACGCGATCCGGGTGGCGGGTGTCGCCTACCTGGTCTGGCTCGGCGTCAAGCTGTGGCGCAGCGAAGGGGCCGACCTTGGCGCCGCGCTGGCCAAATCCGCCATCGAAGTGCGCCCGCATGGCCGCGTCGCGCTCATGCGCAGCCTGCTCGTGGCGCTGTCGAATCCCAAGACCGTGCTGTTCTTCGCGGCCTTTTTGCCGCAGTTCATCGACATCACAAGGCCGCAAGGCACGCAGTACCTGCTGCTCGGCGCGATCTTCGTGGCGCTCGACACCTGCGTGATGCTGGCCTATGCGGCCGCCGGAACGCAGGCCGTGCGCTGGCTCTCGCGCCGCGGCCTCAAGGCGCTGAACCGCAGCTGCGCGGCTGGCATGTGGCTGCTGGCCGCCACGCTGGCCTTCTGGCGCCGCCCGGGCACCTGAACGGCACGAGCTTCAGCTCTCTTTCGCCTTCTGCGGGCGCTTGAAGAGCAGCAGCAGAACACCGGCCAGCACCACGGCCACCGCGTACCACTCGAAGCGCGTCACGGTCTCGTTGGCAATCCACACGCCCAGCAGCATCGCAATCACCGGATTGACGAAGGTGTAGCTCGCGGCCAGGGCGGCGGGCGCCCTTGCGAGCAGCACCATGTAGGCGTTGAACGCGATCAGCGAGCCGAACACCACGAGGTACAGCCAGGCAGCTGCCGCCTCGGGCTGCGGTGGCCACACCAGCTGTTCACCCGACAGCACCGAGAGCACCAGCAGCACCACGCCGCCGCAGATCATTTCGCTCGCGAAACCCATCGCGCCGGGCGCGAGCGGCAGGCTGCGCTGGCTCAGCACGCTGCCCATCGACCAGCAGATGCAGGCAATGGAAATTGCCGCCAGGCCTGCTGGCGACGACTGGAAGCCGCTGCCCTGCGTCAGCATCAGCACGCCGATGAGCCCGAGCGCAATGCCCGCCGCCTCCAGCCGCGTCGGCTTCACGCCCCAGATCAGGTTGAGCAGCGCAATCAGCAGCGGCACCACCGCGATGAAGGCCACCACCAGCCCCGAGCCGATCGACACCTCGGCATGGGCCGTGCCGCCCATGCCGCCGCCCAGCATCAGCGTGCCGACCACGAGGGCATTGCGCCACTGCAGGCGCGAAGGCCAAGCCGCGCCGCGCCAGCGCATCCAGGCGGCGAGCAGCACGCCCGCGAACAGGAAGCGCGAGCCCATCTGCAGGAACGGCGCAAAGCTGATCAGCGCGTACTTGATCGCGAGATAGGTCGAGCCCCAGACCACCCAGGTGGCGGCCAGGCAGAGCCACAGCAGCGGCGGCAGCGCGGTGCGCGCGGAGCCGGATGCGGCTTGGGCGGGGGATGCGAGAGTGGGCATGGCGATGTTGTCTTGTTGGTATGGAAACGCCGTCCATGGTATGAAAGCAATCTTCTCGCAACCATGCACATCTCATGGTTCTTTGCGTTTCATACCGTCGATTTTAAGGAGTTGCATGGACTTCAGCTTGAACCCCGCGCTGGACGCGCATGACACCCGCATCCTGGCCGAACTGCAGGCCGATGCGCGGCTCACCATGGCCGAGCTCGGCCGCCGCGTGCACCTGAGCCAGCCGGCCGTGACGGAGCGCGTGAAAAAGCTCGAGGCGGCGGGCGTGATCAGCGGCTACCGCGCGACCGTGAACCTCGGCAAGCTCGGCTACGGCATCCGCGCGATCATCCGCGTGGGCCGCGCCGACTATGCGCGCGTGGTCGAACTGGTGCAGCAGACGCCCGAATGCGTCAATGCCTACAACGTGACCGGCGACGACAGCTGGATCCTGGAGATCGCCGTCATCGACGTGAGCCACCTCGACGCGGTGGTCACCAAGTTCTGCATCCTCACCGAAACCGCCACCTCGATCATCCTGAACCCGGCGCGCGAGCACCAGCCGATGCTGCCGCCTCAGCGTTCGGACGTGAAGCCGCCGATCAGGAAGGTGCTCAACGCGTAGCGGCCAGCGCGCTGAAGGCGCTCACCACCTCGGGCGGCGCCTGCACCATCTCGATCAGCACGCCCTCGCCCGCAATCGGGAATTCGTCGTTCGCCTTCGGATGCAGAAAGCAGATGTCGAAACCCGCCGCGCCCTTGCGGATGCCGCCGGGCGCAAAGCGCACGCCCTGCGCGGTGAGCCACTCGACGGCCCTGGGCAGGTCGTCGATCCACAGGCCCACGTGGTTGAGCGGCGTGGTGTGCACGGCCGGCTTCTTCTCGGGGTCGAGCGGCTGCATCAGGTCGACCTCGACCTTGAACGGCCCGCTGCCCATCGAGCAGATGTCCTCGTCGACGTTCTCGCGCTCGCTCTTGAAGGTGCCCGTGACCTCGAGCCCCAGCATGTCGACCCAGAGCTTCTGCAGGCGCAGCTTGTCGGGGCCGCCGATGGCGATCTGCTGGATGCCCAGCACCTTGAAGGGGCGTGCGGCGGCGGTGGTCATGCGGCGCAACCTTCGGGCTGCTCCTGCACCTGCCGCGCATTGAGGCCGAGCTTGCGCAGCAGCACCGTGTCGGCTTCGACGTCGGGGTTACCGGTGACGAGCAGCTTGTCGCCGTAGAAGATCGAATTCGCGCCGGCCATGAAGCACAGCGCCTGCACCGCATCGCCCATCTGCTGGCGGCCCGCCGAGAGCCGCACGCGTGCGGTCGGCATTGTGATGCGCGCGACCGCGATCATGCGCACGAAGTCGAAGGGATCGACCGGCTCCGAATCGGCCAGCGGCGTGCCGGGCACGCGCACCAGGCTGTTGATCGGCACCGACTCCGGGTACGGATCCAGGTTGGCCAGCTGCGCGATCAGTCCCGCGCGGTGCACCGGCTGCTCGCCCATGCCGACGATGCCGCCGCAGCACACGCTGATGCCGGCGCTGCGCACATGGGCCAGCGTGTCGAGCCGGTCCTGGTAGGTGCGCGTGTCGACCACGTCGGTGTAGTACTCGGGCGCGGTGTCGAGGTTGTGGTTGTAGTAGTCCAGGCCCGCGGCCTTGAGCTGGTGCGCGTGGTGCGGCTCCAGCATGCCGAGCGTGGCGCAGGTCTGCAGGCCCAGCCCCTTCACGGCCTCGACCAGCACGGCCACCTTCTCGACGTCGCGGTCCTTCGGCGCGCGCCATGCGGCGCCCATGCAAAAGCGCGTGGCGCCGGCGTCCTTGGCGGCCTGCGCGGCGCGCACCACCTCGTCGACTTCCATGAGCTTCTGCGCCTTCACGCCGGTGTCGAACTCGGCCGACTGCGGGCAGTAGCCGCAGTTCTCGGGACAGCCACCGGTCTTGACCGACAGCAGCGTCGCCAGCTCGATGTCGCCTTCGGGGAAGTGCTGGCGGTGCACCGTCTGCGCCTCGAACAGCAGGTCCATCAGCGGCTTGTCGAGCAGCGCCTGAATCGCTTCGACCGTCCAGGGGCCTTGCGGCGCCACGGCCTTGGCGGGCCGGTGCAGCGTGATCGTTGTTTGCAAGTCGTTGGCACCCATCAGTTGAACTCCAGAATGATTTGATCGACGGCGAGCGATTCGCCCTTGCCCGCCGAAATCTTGCCGACCACGCCGTCCTGCGTGGCGAACAATACGTTTTCCATCTTCATGGCCTCGATCACGGCCAGCTTCTCGCCAGCCCGCACCTGCTGCCCCGGCTGCACCGACACCTCGACCAACAGGCCCGGCATGGGCGACATCAGGAACTTGCTCAGGTCGGGCGGGGCCTTGTAGGGCATCAGTTCGAGCAGGCGCGCACCCAGGGGCGACAGCACCATCGCCTCGATCTGCGTGCCGTCGTGGGACACGCGCAGCGCCAGCGGGTTCTTGCCGGCACCGCGCTCGACCTGCGCGGTGAAGGGCCGGTCGTTGACCATGCCCTGCACGCGAATGGCGCCGAGCGCAAAGCCGCTGTCGATCTTGTAGCTCTTGCCGCCCACGGCCACGGCGCTGGCGCCGGTCTTGCCATGGAAGTCGGTGACCGACACCGGATGGTGCACATGCTTGCCCTCCGGCCCCAGCTCCACCACCACGAACTGCTCGCCCACCTTCACGCCGTGGCCTTCGAGCTGTCCGCTGATGCCGGAGGCCCGCGCGCGATAGCGGCGGTGCACATAGGCCGCAAGCGCAATCAGGAAAGCCGGATCGGCGTGCGGCACGTCTTCCGCATGGAAGCCCTTGCCGTAGTGCTCGGCGATGAAGCCGGTGTTGAAATCACTCGCCACGAACTTCGGATGCGCGAGCAGCGCGGCCTGGAACGGGATGTTGCTGCTGATGCCGCGGATCACGAAGCCGTTGAGCGCCTCGCGCATGCGGGCAATCGCATGCTGGCGATCCTTGCCGTGCACGATGAGCTTGGCGATCATCGAGTCGTAGTACATCGGGATCTCGCCGCCGTCGTACACGCCGGTGTCCACGCGCACGCCGTTCAGGCGCTCGGTGTCGGCTGCGAACATGGTCTCGGCCGGCGGCTGGAACTTCACGAGGCGGCCGGTCGAAGGCAGGAAATTGCGGAACGGGTCCTCGGCATTGATGCGGCACTCGATGGCCCAGCCGTTGCGCTTGACCTGTTCCTGCGTGAGCGGCAGTTCCTCGCCGGCCGCCACGCGGATCATCAGCTCGACAAGGTCGAGCCCCGTGATGCATTCGGTCACCGGGTGCTCCACCTGCAGCCGCGTGTTCATCTCCAGAAAGTAGAAGCTCTGGTCCTTGCCGACCACGAACTCCACCGTGCCCGCGCTCTGGTACTTCACGGCCTTGGCCAACTGCACCGCCTGCTCGCCCATCGCACGGCGCGTGGCGTCGCTGATGAACGGCGAAGGCGCCTCCTCGATCACCTTCTGGTGGCGGCGCTGGATCGAGCATTCGCGCTCGTTCAGGTAGATGACGTTGCCGTGCGAATCGCCCAGCACCTGGATCTCGATGTGGCGCGGCTCCTCGACGAACTTCTCGATGAACACGCGGTCGTCGCCGAAGCTGCTCAGTGCCTCGTTGCGGCACGAGGTGAAGCCCTCGAAGGCCTCCTTGTCGTTGTAGGCCACGCGCAGGCCCTTGCCGCCGCCGCCGGCCGAGGCCTTGATCATCACCGGGTAGCCGATGTCCTTGGCGATCTCGACCGCGCGCTCGGCCGTCTCGATGGCGTCGTTCCAGCCCGGGATGGTGTTGACCTTGGCCTCGTTCGCGAGCTTCTTGGAGGCGATCTTGTCGCCCATGGCCGCGATCGAATAGTGCTTGGGTCCGATGAAGGCAATGCCCTCTTCCTCGACCTTGCGCGCGAAGGCTTCGTTCTCCGACAGGAAGCCGTAGCCCGGATGCACGGCCTCGGCGCCGGTCTTCTTGCAGGCTTCGATGATGCGGTCGGCCTGCAGGTAGCTCTCACGGCTGGGCGCGGCGCCGATGTGCACGGCCTCGTCGGCCAACTCGACGTGGCGGGCTTCCTTGTCGGCGTCGGAGTAGACCGCGACGGTGAGGATGCCCATCTTCTTCGCGGTCTGGATCACGCGGCAGGCGATTTCGCCGCGGTTGGCGATCAGGATCTTCTTGAACATGTTCTTCTTCTCCGTGCCGCTCACAGTGGGATGTTTCCGTGCTTGCGCCACGGGTTCTCGAGCTTCTTCTCGCGCAGCATCACGAGCGAGCGGCAGATGCGCTTGCGCGTCTCGTGCGGCAGGATCACGTCGTCGATGTAGCCGCGCGCGCCCGCCACGTAGGGATTGGCGAAGCGCGCCTTGTACTCGGCCTCGCGGGCGGCGAGTTTCTCGGGGTCGTTCTTGTCCTCGCGGAAGATGATCTCCACCGCGCCCTTCGCGCCCATCACCGCGATCTCGGCGCGCGGCCAGGCCAGGTTGACGTCCCCGCGCAGGTGCTTGGAGGCCATCACGTCATAGGCGCCGCCGTAGGCCTTGCGCGTGATGACGGTGATCTTGGGCACCGTGCACTCCGCATAGGCGTAGAGCAGCTTGGCGCCGTGCTTGATGATGCCGCCGTACTCCTGTCCGGTGCCAGGCATGAAGCCGGGCACGTCGACAAAAGTGACCACCGGAATGTTGAAGGCGTCGCAAAAGCGCACGAAGCGCGCGGCCTTGATGCTGCTCTTGATGTCCAGGCAGCCCGCGAGCACCAGCGGCTGGTTGGCCACGATGCCGATGGTCTGGCCTTCCATGCGCGCGAAGCCGATCACGATGTTCTTCGCGTAGTCGGGCTGCAGCTCGAAGAAGTCGCCGTCGTCCACCACCTTGAGGATCAGCTCCTTGATGTCGTAGGGCTTGTTGGGGTTGTCTGGCACCAGCGTGTCGAGCGAGTAGTCGGGCCGGTCGGCCGGATCGCCCTGCCCGTTGTTGCCCAGGCGCACCGGCGGCTTCTCGCGGTTGTTGAGCGGCAGGTAGTTGTACAGGCGGCGCAGCATCATGAGCGCCTCGACGTCGTTCTCGAACGCCATGTCGGCCACGCCGCTGCGCGTGGTGTGGGTGACGGCGCCGCCCAGCTCTTCGGCCGTGACGCTCTCGTGCGTCACGGTCTTCACCACCTCGGGGCCGGTGACGAACATGTAGCTGGAGTCCTTCACCATGAAGATGAAGTCGGTCATGGCGGGCGAGTACACCGCGCCGCCCGCGCACGGACCCATGATCATGCTGATCTGCGGCACCACGCCGGAGGCCATCACGTTGCGCTGGAACACGTCGGCATAGCCGCCGAGCGACGCCACGCCTTCCTGGATGCGCGCGCCGCCCGAATCGTTGAGGCCGATGACCGGCGCGCCGACCTTCATGGCCTGGTCCATCACCTTGCAGATTTTTTCGGCATGCGCTTCGCTGAGCGCACCGCCAAAGACCGTGAAGTCCTGGCTGAACACGAACACGAGGCGGCCGTTGATCATCCCGTAGCCCGTGACCACGCCGTCGCCCGGGATCTTCTGCTCGGCCATGCCGAAATCGACCGAGCGGTGCTCGACGAACATGTCCCATTCTTCAAAAGTGCCGTCGTCGAGCAGCAGCTCGATGCGCTCGCGCGCCGTGAGCTTGCCCTTGGCGTGCTGCGCGTCGATGCGCTTCTGCCCGCCGCCCAGGCGCGCCTGGGCGCGGCGCTTTTCGAGTTGTTCGATCAGTTCTTGCATGGTGTGCTTCCGAAGCTGTGGTCCTGAATTTGGTGTGGGGTCATGGCCTGGCGGTGATGGCGGCCGCCGCAAGCAGCTGGCGCGCCGCCGTCGATGCGGGCAGCGCGCCCTCCGCCACCTGCCGCGTGAGCTGCGGCAGCAATTCGCGCACCTGCGCGTGCTGCCTGAAAGCCTGCTTGAGCCCGGCGTCGATGCGTTCCCACATCCACGCGGTGGCCTGCTTCTCGCGGCGCCTGGCGAGCTTGCCGTTGGCGCTCTGCAGCTGCCTGAATTGCGTGACGGCATCCCAGAAGGCGTCGACGCCGGTGCCGGCCAATGCGCTGAGCTGCAGCACCTGGGGCAGCCAGAAGCGCACCTCGGCGCCGCTGTGCGCGTCGTGCGCCGCATGCGCATGGTCCGGGTTGCCCTGGTGGCCGAAGAGGCGCAGCGCCGAGGTGATCTGTGCCTGCGCGCGCGTCGCGGCGTCCTTGTCGATGTCGGCCTTGTTGATGACGACGAGGTCGGCCAGCTCCATCACGCCCTTCTTGATGGCCTGCAGGTCGTCGCCCGCATTGGGCAGCTGCATCAGCACGAACATGTCGGTCATGCCGGCCACGGCGGTTTCGCTCTGGCCCACGCCCACGGTCTCGACGATCACGATGTCGTAGCCTGCGGCCTCGCACACCAGCATGGCCTCGCGCGTCTTCTCGGCCACGCCGCCGAGCGTGCCGCTCGAGGGGCTGGGGCGGATGTAGGCGCGCTCGTGCACCGAGAGCCGCTCCATGCGCGTCTTGTCGCCAAGGATGGAGCCGCCCGAGACGGTGGACGAGGGATCGATGGTGAGCACCGCCACGCGGTGGCCCTTGCCGATCAACAGCAGGCCCAGTGTCTCGATGAAGGTCGACTTGCCGACGCCCGGCACGCCCGAGATACCGAGGCGAAACGAATGGCCGGTGCGCGGCAGCAGGGCGGTGAGCAGTTCATCGGCCTGCGCGCGGTGGTCGGCGCGGGTCGATTCGAGCAGCGTGATGGCCTTGGCAATCGCGCGGCGCTGCGCCATGCCGCCTGATTCGGCAATCGCGCGCTCCAGTGCAGCCGCCGGCTTGTTCAGCACGCGTCCTCCGGGGACGACACGCGCCAGCGGTAGTGCAGGTCGACGCCCTCTTCGCCTTCGAGCACGAAGCCGTGCCGCAGGTAGAAGCGGTTGGCATCGCTCTGCACGAGCGCGGTGAGCTTGATGTCCATCCGCTGTTCGCGCGCCTGCGACTTGGCCCACTCGAGCACCCACTCGCCGATGCCCAGGCCCTGGAAGCCGGTGCGCAGGTAGAGGTGGTCCAGCCGCAGCGCATCCGCGCCCTCGGGCTTGAGCGTGACGAAGCCGATGCGCAGCTCGCCGTCGAGCACGATGTGGTGCATGAAGGGCACGACGAAACCGGCCTGCAGCCGCTCGCGCGAGCGCGCCGGGTCGAAGCGCCCCACGCGCTCCAGGCTGGGGCGCATCGCATCGACGCGCAGGGCCAGCATGGCCTCGAAATCGCTGGATTCAACCGGCTGCAGCGACAGCCGCGACAAGAGATCGCCCACGCTCTGCTTCTCAGGCCGAAACCGCCGCGCGGATCTGCTCCAGCACGTCCTTGGCGCTGGCCGGGATGGGCGTGCCCGGACCATAGATGCCCTTGACGCCGGCTTCGTAGAGAAAGTCGTAGTCCTGCCGCGGAATCACGCCGCCGACGAACACGATGATGTCGTCGGCGCCCTGCTTCTTGAGCTCGTTGATGATGGCGGGCACAAGGGTCTTGTGGCCGGCCGCGAGCGTGCTCACGCCGACGGCATGCACGTCGTTCTCGATGGCCTGCCGCGCGCATTCCTCGGGCGTCTGGAACAGCGGCCCCATGTCCACGTCGAAGCCCAGGTCGGCGAACGCGGTGGCCACCACCTTGGCGCCGCGGTCGTGCCCGTCCTGGCCCAGCTTGGAGATCATCACGCGTGGGCGGCGGCCCTGTTCCTCGGCGAAGGCGTTGATTTCGGTCTTGAGCGTTTCCCAGCCTTCGGCCGAGTCGTAGGCAGCTGCGTACACACCGGTCACCTTTTGCGTGTCGGCCCGATGGCGGCCGAATGATTTTTCGAGGGCGTCGGAAATCTCGCCGACCGTGGCGCGCGCGCGCACCGCGTCGATGCTCAGCGCCAGCAGGTTGCCGGTGCCGTTTTCGGCAGCCTCGGTGAGCGCATCGAGCGCCGCCTGCACCTTCGCAGTGTCGCGCGAGGCGCGGATCTTCTGCAGCCGCGCCACCTGCTGCTCGCGCACCATCACGTTGTCGATGGAGAGGCTGTCGATCGCGTCTTCGTTCTTGAGCTTGTACTTGTTGACGCCGACGATCACGTCCTTGCCCGAATCGATGCGCGCCTGCTTCTCGGCGGCGGCGGCCTCGATCTTGAGCTTGGCCCAGCCGCTGTCCACCGCCTTGGTCATGCCGCCCATGGCCTCGACTTCCTCGATGATGGCCCAGGCCGCATCGGCCATGTCCTGCGTGAGCTTCTCCATCATGTAGCTGCCGGCCCAGGGGTCGACCACATTCGTGATGTGCGTCTCTTCCTGGATGATGAGCTGCGTGTTGCGCGCGATGCGGGCGCTGAACTCGGTAGGCAGCGCAATCGCTTCGTCGAGCGCGTTGGTGTGCAGGCTCTGCGTGCCGCCGAACACCGCGGCCATGGCCTCGATGGTGGTGCGCACGATGTTGTTGTAGGGGTCCTGCTCGGTGAGAGACCAGCCCGAGGTCTGGCAGTGCGTGCGCAGCATCAGGCTCTTGGGGTTCTTGGGGTTGAACTCCTTCATGATGCGGCACCACAAGAGGCGCGCGGCGCGCATCTTGGCCACTTCGAGATAGAAGTTCATGCCGATGGCCCAGAAGAAGGACAGGCGCCCGGCAAAGCCGTCGACGTCCAGGCCCTTGGCCAGCGCGGTCTTCACGTACTCCTTGCCGTCGGCCAGCGTGAAGGCCAGCTCCAGCGCCTGGTTGGCGCCGGCTTCCTGCATGTGGTAGCCGCTGATCGAGATCGAGTTGAACTTGGGCATCTTCTGCGCCGTGTACTCGATGATGTCGCCGATGATCCGCATGCTCGGCGCGGGCGGGAAGATGTAGGTGTTGCGGACCATGAACTCCTTGAGGATGTCGTTCTGGATGGTTCCGCTCAACTGGTCCTGGCTCACGCCCTGCTCTTCCGCCGCGACCACGTAGCCCGCGAGCACCGGCAGCACGGCGCCGTTCATCGTCATGGACACGCTCACCTTGTCGAGCGGGATCTGGTCGAACAGGATCTTCATGTCCTCGACCGAATCGATGGCCACGCCGGCCTTGCCGACGTCGCCGGTCACGCGCGGATGGTCGCTGTCGTAGCCGCGGTGGGTGGCCAGGTCGAAGGCCACGCTCACGCCCTGCCCGCCGGCGGCCAGCGCCTTGCGGTAGAAGGCGTTCGATTCCTCGGCGGTCGAGAAGCCCGCGTACTGGCGGATGGTCCAGGGGCGCACCGCGTACATGGTGGCCTGTGGGCCGCGCAGGTAGGGCTCGAAGCCGGGCAGCGTGTCGGTGTACTTGAGGCCCTGCAGGTCGGCCGCGGTGTAGAGCGGCTTCACGGTGATGCCGTCCGGCGTGAGCCAGTTGAGCGCGCCCAGGTCGCCGCCCGGTGCCGACTTGGCGGCGGCCTTGGCCCAGTCGTCGAGGTTGGCCGGCTTGAAGGTGGGTTCGGGTTTGCTGCTCATGAGGGGGCTTTTCGCAGTGTCTTGCAGGGTAGTCGCAAATTCGCCTGCAAGGGATTTGCAAGCCGGCCGCGAGTCTAACCGATCCGTAATTATTAATTCAAACCCGTTTTTGCGGTACAGTCCGCCCCATGTCCGCCCTCACCCTCACCCCGCGCGCCCTCTATGAAGAGGTGGCCGAACTGCTGCGCCAGCGGATCTTCCGCCGCGAGCTCGAGCCGGGCAGCTGGATCGACGAACTCAAGCTGGCCGAGGAATACGGCATCAGCCGCACGCCGCTGCGCGAAGCCCTGAAGGTGCTGGCCGCCGAAGGCCTGGTGACCATGAAGGTACGGCGCGGCGCCTACGTCACCGAGGTGTCCGAGCAGGACCTGGCGGACGTCTACCACCTGCTCTCGCTGCTGGAAAGCGATGCGGCCGGCGTGGTGGCCGAGCGCGCGAGCGAGGCCCAGCGCGCGGAGCTCAAGGCGCTGCATGCCGAACTCGAAGCGGCAGGCGCACCGGGCAAGGAAGACCGCGAGCATTTCTTTGCGGTCAACGAGCGCTTCCACATGTGCCTTCTGGCCATTGCGAACAACAAGTGGCGCGACCAGATGGTGGCCGACCTGCGCAAGGTGATGAAGCTCAACCGGCACAACTCGCTGCTGAAGGCGGGGCGCATCGCGGAATCGCTCGCGGAGCACCGGTCGGTGATGGCGGCCATCGAGGCGCGGGATGCCGCGGCGGCGATGGCGCGGATGCGCGAGCATTTCACGAACGGCCTGGAAGCCGCGAATTAGGCTCTCCCCCAGTCTTCGCGCACTTCGTGTCGCTCCGCCAACCCCCTTCCGGGGGCAACACCAGGGGACCGGCAAAGCCGGATCCCCGGTGTTTCACGAAGGGAGCCGTGGCAGCGGCGGGGATCAGTCGGTGCTGACGGTGCCGGCTTCCTGGGAGATCCGCTGGGCGGTTTCGAGGAGCCTGGGGGCGACGCGGCCGAGCATCACGTCCTTGGGCAGCAGGTAGGCGGGGCCGCCGCAGCTCACGCCGTAGCGCTCGCCGCGCGGGCCCTTGAGCGCAAAGCCCAGCGCGTGGATGTGCGGATGCCACTCGCCGAACGAGCTGCAATAGCCCAGGCGCGCGTATTCGTCGAGCCCGGCCATCAGGCGCGGCTCGATCGAAGGCCAGTTCTCGCCGCTTTCCAGTCGGATCTGCTCGAGCACCTCGGCCCGCTCGGCGGCGGGTAGCGCGCCAAGGTAGGCGCGGCCCGCGGCCGAGGTGGCAATGGTCATGCGCGAGCCCACTTCGATGCGCGAACTGATCAGCGCGGAGCGGGGGCGCAGCGAATCGATGATGAGCATGTCCAGCTCGTCGCGCACGCCCATGTGGACGCTGGCGCCGGCAAATTCGGACAGCTCCGAGAGATGCGGCCGGGCCACCGTGCGCAGGTCGAAGTGGCGCAGGTAGCGGCTGCTCATGTCGAGCAGCGCGGGCCCGAGGCTGAAGCGGTCGCTGTCCTGCGACTGCTTCAGGTAGCCCGCGGCCACCAGCGTGGCCGTGAGGCGGGACACGGTGGCCTTGGGGATGCCGGTGGTTTCGGCCAGGTCGCGATTGCTGATGGGTGCGGCTGCCATTCCGATGACCTTGAGCAAGGCCAGCCCCCTGGCAAGCGCGCTGACTTCTTCTTTGCCGCCAATCGCGTCATTCATGTATCCAAACCCTTTTTTTTAGATGTTCGTTCATTCTTCAGCAAAAAACGGTTGACGTGACGGCGCTCGGGAATCATTATTTCGAAACAATGTTCCATTTATACAGAAATTCGAGACATTCCGCTGGCGGCTCAACCGCCCTTCTTCCCTCGCGAGACCGGCGCCTGCTGCTGTTGGCGGGAAGCGGCCTGGCGCTCTCCGGCTTTGCGGCCGCCGCCCCGGCGGCAACCGCGGGCGACGCGGGCGGCTACCCCAAGGGGCCCGTCAAGCTCATCGTTCCCTTCGCGCCCGGCGGGCCGACCGACACAGTGGCGCGCCTGATCTCGCTCAAGCTGCAGGAGATGTGGGGCCAGCCGGTGCTCGTCGACTACAAGCCGGGGGCCGGCACGGCCATTGGCGTCGACTTCGTCGCCAAGGCGCCGGCCGACGGGCTGACCTTCGGCATGGTGAATTCGTCCTTTGCGGTCAATCCATCGCTGCGCAAGAGCCTTCCCTACGACACGGTGAAGGACCTGGCGGGCATCACGCAGATCGCCAACCTGCAGCTCGCGATCGTGGCGCGGCCCGATGCGCCCTTCGGCACGCTGGCCGAACTCGTCGCCTACGCGAAGAAGAACCCGGGCAAGCTCAGCTACGGCACGCCCGGCGCCGGCAGCACCACGCACCTGGGCGCCGAGCTGCTCAAGCGCGAAGCGGGCTTCGACATGCTGCACGCGCCCTTCAAGGGCAGCGCGCCGGCGCACACCGAACTGCTGGGTGGGCGGCTCGACCTCGTGTTCGACCCTTTTCTTTCGGTGCTGCCATACGTCAAGGCGGGCCGGATGAAGATGATCGCCACGCTCGGCGAGAAGCGGGTTCCGGGCTACGGCTATCCGACCGTGGCCGAGACCCTGCCGGGATTCCACGTGAGCGCGCTGCTCGGCTTCGTTGCGCCGCGCGCCACGCCGCCTGCGGTGGTCGCGAAGATCCAGGCCGACACCGCCAAAGTGCTGCACGACCCCGAGATGCGCCGCCGCGTCGAGGAACAGGGCATGGAGGTGGTGGCTTCCACGCCCGCGCAGTTCGACGCCTTCGTCCAGAGCGAGATGAAGCGCTGGTCGCGCGTGATCGCCGAAGCCGGCATCCAGGCCGAATAGGCATCGCCATTTTCCATCCTCATTGGCAAGACCCATGTCCTCCCTCGAACTCACCCCCCTGCACCCGCTCTTTGCCGCCGAGGCGCGCGGCATCGACATCAGGCAGCCGCTCTCGCCTTCCGAGGTGAAGCAGATCAACGCGGCCATGAACCGATATGCCGTGCTGGTGTGGCGCGGACAGCCGCTCACGGGCCAGCAGCAGATCGACTTCGCGAAGTCGTTCGGACCGCTCGACCTGGGCCTGAAGAAGGTCTTCAAGCGCCCCGAGCGCCTGGAGGACGAACGGCTGATCGACATCTCCAACGTCGATGCAGAAGGCAAGGTGGCGCGCCGCGATTCGCCCAAGAACCTGTCGAACTTTGCGAACCAGCTCTGGCACAGCGACAGCTCCTTCCAGGACCCGCGCGCCGCCTATTCGATGCTGCACGCGCTGGTGCTGCCGAGCTGGGGCGGCAACACCGAGTTCGCGGATCTTCGCGCCGCCTACGACGCCCTGCCCGAGCGCACCCGCTCGGAGATCGAGGGCCTGTGCGCCGAGCACTACGCACTGCACACCCGCATCCTGCTGGGCGACGAGGCCTACACCGACGACCAGAAGAAAGCCATTCCACCCGCCGTGTGGCCGCTGGCGCAGACGCACCCGGGCTCGGGGCGCAAGCTGCTGTTCGTGGGCGTGCATGCACGCGAGATCATCGGCTGGCCGGTGGCCGAGGGGCGCATGTTCCTGTCCGATCTGCTCGAGCATGCAACGCGCCGCGAATTCGTCTACACGCACGAATGGCAGGTGGGCGACCTCGTGATGTGGGACAACCGCAGCACCCTGCACCGCGGCCGGCGCTACGACATCGGCGAGCGCCGCGAGCTGCGCCGCACCACCATCGAGGACGTGCCCGAAGCCACGCTGATGGCAGCCTGAGGCCGCGCGGCTTCAGGCCTCTTGCGCCGCGGGCTCGTGCGCCAGCGCCATCACTTCGTGCGGCGGACGCGTCTTGAGGCGATGGTCGCTCCAGACCTGGCGCCAGCGGCGCGCGCCGGGCAGGCCGTTGCGCAGGCCCAGCATGTGGCGCGCGATCGACGACCACTGCGTGCCATGTTCGGCCGCCTCGCGGACCATGTAGTCGCACATCAGCGCCTCGACGTCCTCGCGCGTCAGCGGCTGCGGCGCGGCGCCGTAGAACTCGGCGTCCCACTCGGCCAGCCACCAGGGGTTGTGGTAGGCCTCGCGGCCGACCATCACGCCGTCGAGCAGCCGCAGGTGCTCGTGCACCTGTGCGTTGGCCGAGATGCCGCCATTGATCGAGAAATCCAGCTCCGGAAATTCGTGCTTCAGCCGGTGCACGAGCTCGTAGCGCAGCGGCGGAATCTCGCGGTTCTGCTTCGGGCTCAGGCCCTGCAGCCAGGCGTTGCGCGCATGCACGATGAAGCCGCGGCAGCCGGCCTCGCTCACCGCACCGACAAAGTCGCGCACGAATTCGTAGCTCTCGATCTTGTCGATGCCGATGCGGTGCTTGACCGTGACCGGCAGGCGGGTGGCGTCGACCATGGCCTTCACGCAATCGGCCACCAGCGCCGGCTCGGCCATCAGGCAGGCACCAAAGGCGCCGCGCTGCACGCGCTCGCTGGGGCAGCCGCAGTTGAGATTGATCTCGTCATAGCCCCACTCCTCGCCGAGCCGCGCGCAATGCGCGAGATCGGCCGGTTCGCTGCCGCCCAGCTGCAGGGCCACGGGATGCTCTTCCTCGTTGAAGCGCAGGTGCCGCGGGACGTCGCCATGCACCAGCGCGCCGGTGGTCACCATCTCGGTATAGAGCAGCGCATGGCGCGACATCAGGCGATGGAAGTAACGGCAATGGCGGTCCGTCCAATCCATCATCGGAGCGACTGAGACGATTTTTTCTTTTAAATTCAACGACTTAGCGATATCATTCATACACTTAGAACCCCTCGTGTGCACGCTCGTGTGCACTCCAAAACGCCCGAATACGCCCCATTTCGTCCTGTCAGTGCACACATAGCGCACACGAAATGTCCACCTTCAAGCAGCTTCCGTCCGGCAACTGGCGCGCGCAAGTCCGCCGCAAGGGTGTCTATGCGAGCGAAACCTTTCGGCGGCACAAGGACGCCCAGGAATGGGCTCTCGCGACCGAGCGCCGCATCGATCTGGGCGAGCCTGCCACCCGTTCAAAGGTCAAGGACCCGACCACCTTCGGCGATCTGATCGATTTGCACGTCACCGACATGAAGGAAGTGCTGCGAGCGCCCCGGCGCTCCAAGGCCTTCACCCTCGATGCGCTCAAGACGAAGCTGGGCAAGCTGAAGCTGAAGGACCTCACGCGCGAGCGGCTCATCCAGTTCGGCAAGGACCGCGCCAAGGAAGGTGCCGGCCCCGTCACCATCAGCATGGACATCGGCTACATCAAGCTGGTAGTTTCTCACGCGGCGGCCGTTCACGGGGTTCGCGTCCCGGTAGAGCCCATCGATCTGGCCCGCATCGCGCTCAAGCGCCTGGGCTTGGTCGGCAAGGGGCGGGAACGAGACCGCCGCCCTACCCTCGACGAACTGCAGGCGCTTGCCGATTACTTCGCCAGCAATTCACGGCAGATCATCCCGCTGGGGCGAATCATGCGGTTCGCGGTCGCCACCGCGATGCGCCAGGACGAGATCTGCCGCATCCGATGGGAGGACATCGATGCCAAGACTCGTACCGTGATTGTGCGTGACCGGAAAGACCCACGAGATAAGAACGGCAATGACCAGAAAGTGCCGCTGCTCGATGTCACGGGATTCGATGCCTGGGCCATTCTCGAGGAGCAGAAACCGTTCTCCGGGAACAGCAGCCTTGTCTTTCCGTACAACGGCCGCTCCGTCGGGACCGCTTTCCGTCGAGCTTGCAAGGAATTGAAGATCAAGGACCTCAAGTTCCATGATCTACGGCACGAAGCAGCCAGTCGTCTGTTCGAGGCGGGGTTCACCATCGAACAGGCTGCGCTGGTGACTGGGCACAAGGACTGGAAGATGCTCAAGCGATACACCCATCTGAGGCCGGAACACCTGCGCGGCGTCCGGCCCAAGCACATTCCACCGTCGCTTGATCTACCCACTGGCCCCACGCCTGCGGACATCGCTTTGGGCGCGTGGAACAACCCAGAGCGCCGTGCCCCACAGCCCAACTCGGCTCACCCCTCGCAAGTTGCAAAGCCGCATCATGAACATGAAGCCCTCGGCCTGAGCGCTTCAATCTAGTTTGACTTCGGATCGTGCCACTTCAACAGACGCCCTTCTATCGATCACACCTGGCCGACTTGCACCAAGTCCTGCTTGCCCACGAAATCACACGGAGCTACCTGACCGGCACGCGCGTCAGGTTTGATGGCGTTGAGCTGGGCCCAACCAACAGTTTTGACTTCGCTTTCGGTACGTTGTCGACGCTGGAGTTCGTCCACCTGTTCTCCGTTTTCGACGGCAGCCGTGTGCACGGACAGGCCGAAAGACGGCCGGGGCGCGACGATGCGCCGCCAGGCATGTACTTCACGGTGATCAATGCCAAGGTCATTCAGGCGGGCCACAAGAACAGATCGGGGATCTTCAGTGAAGAGACCGGCACCGCAGGTCTCTTCATCGAGGGAATACACATCGACCATTTTTTCCTGGACAAGCACCAGACGCCCCACGGTCTGGGCGCGGTTGCGTTCACCTTGGGTGCCATCACCGCCCATTTGGCCGGGCTGGACGAGATCTCACTGATCGCCGCGGGCGGCAAGGGGTTCCAGGAGCGCCATGTCGGGTTCAAGGTATGGCCGAAGCTTGGCTTTGACGCTGCGCTCTTACCCGATGAGCAGCGCGGTGCGCCGCACCTGCAGGGCTGTCGAACTGTCCAGGATATTCTGGACGTCGATCCGACATGGTGGGAGACGGAAGGATCACAGCGCCTGATGACCTTCGATTTGCGGCCCGGCAGCAGGTCCTGGCGCAAACTGCTAACCTATACGGGTGAGAAATTCTCTGTCGGAGGTCCCCATGACTAGCCCTACAGCCATCAGGAAGCCCGCAAAGGCAGCGAAGGCCGCGCCCGGCCGCGTGTTCAATGTCTCAAGCAAGGGCATCCCGCGCGTTACCACTCAAGTCAAGGCGAAGATCGAAGCGGCGGCAAGGTCTGCAAGCACCAAGCGTCGTAGTTTTCCAGAGTTGGCTTCGGATTCGTAGTTCGCAATGTTCGGCGTTCGAATTGCTCGAAGCGCGGCCCCTGGTCACCTTTTGAAAGCCTGCTATTGATGAAATAGCAGGCTTTTCTCCTTCTTTGCTCGAAGGGCTCAAGTGAAAGCTACGCGTTCAGCCGTTCCATGTTGAACGCGAATGCTGGAATCCCAATTACCCGCCTGGAATTCTCCAACTGGCGCCGACCCTTCTTTCGCCTGACTGATAATCCACCGCATGCCCGCCCTGCGTCACGCCCGCAATCTCGTCCGCTTCGTGCTGGCCTGGTTCGTGTTGTCGCTGGGCGTGGCAGTGGCATCGCCCATGGTCCATCCACAAGAGATGGAGCTGGTCTGTTCGGCTGCGGGCGCCATCAAGGTGATCGTACAGACCGATGACGGCGCACGCGAGCTCGGCGCCAGCCACCTCGACTGCCCGATGTGCATGCTGACCGGCGCACCACCGCCCCTGGCGCAGACGGGCGATCTCCCTGGCATCTTGCCGCTGGGCCACGCTGTCCAGTCGATTCCGGCCGCGCGTCTCGCCGCCGCCACCGCCGCGCCGTTGCCCGCGCGCGGCCCTCCCGCTCTCTGCTGACCCGATCGAGATTCCGACGCGCGTGACGCCTGCACCGGTCTTCTGACCACCGCGGCGCGCGCAGCCTCTTTCGTTTCCGCAGACAAGCCGGCACCCCTGATAGGTGCCGCAGAGAGCATCCATGAAGAAGACCATTTTTCCGCTCGCGCTGGGCGCGGCGTTTCCGTGGCTGGCGACGCCGGCCCATGCAGCCGACGAACAGCCCGCGCTTCCTGCCGTGTCGGTCACCGCCACCCGCGACAGCGGCCTTGGCGCGCCGGTCGCAACAGGCTCGAACCTCGGCACCACGCCATTGCAGACACCGGCGAGCGTGAGCACCATCACGCGCGAGCAGCTCGAGCAGCGCGGAGATGCGAACGTCGTCGACGCCATCACCCGCTCGACCGGCATCAGCAGCCTGGCCCATCCCGGCAACGGCGGTTCTTCCCTCGCGGCGCGCGGATTCACCGATTCGACCTCCGTGATGCGGCTGTACGACGGCACGCGCCAGTACGGCGGTGTCGGCGTGACTTTTCCGTTCGACACCTGGTCGATCGATCGCATCGAGGTTCTTCGTGGGCCGGCATCGGTCATCTACGGCGACGGCGCCATCGGTGGCGTGGTCAACGTGATTCCCAGGAAGCCCCGCCGCGGGCCGATCGAGAACGAGGTGCAGGCCACTCTTGGAACCGACGACACGCAAAGAATGGGCTTCGGCAGCGGCGGGGCCATCAACGACAAGCTGTCGTACCGGCTGGACGTCAGCGGCGACCGCTCCGACGGCTGGGTGGACAGGGGCGATTCGCGCAACCGGACCTTCTCGGGGGCGGTCCAACTGGATGTCTCTCCCGAGTTCAGCCTGCGGCTCAGCCATGCCCAGGGCAGGCAGAACCCGATGCGCTACTTCGGAACACCGCTGATCAACGGGCAGCAGCTCCCGGCACTGCGCGAGAAGAACTACAACGTCGGCGACAGCACCATCCAGTACCGGGACCACTGGACCGAACTGGCGGCGCAATGGACGCCAAACGCGGACACCACGGTGCGAAGCCGCCTGTACCGCATCGACAGCCAGCGCTACTGGCGCAACGCGGAGTCGTATGCCTACAACCCGCGAACAGGCCTGATCGACCGGTCCGGCAACACGCAGATCCGGCACGACCAGTCGCAGACGGGGAACACGACCGATGCGACGTTCAAAGGCACTCTGTTCGGCCTGAAGAACCAGGCTTCCGTGGGGTTCGACATCAGTTCTAGCTCATTCACGCACACGAACAACACCTACGTCGGCTCGTCGCCGTCCGTCGACCCACTGAATCCGATCCCTGGCTACTTCGTCAGCGGCGTGCCCTTCATCCCCCGTTACCGCAACGAGGCGCGCCAGTCGGCGGTGTTCGCGGAGGATCGGCTCGAACTGAGCGATCGATGGTCCCTGGTCGCGGGCCTGCGCCACGACCACGCGCGCATCTCGCGCCGCGACCTGGTGGCCGGCACGGCGGCGTTCGACAAGTCTTTCTCCCACACCGGGTGGCGCATCGGGACCGTGTTCGAGATCGTCCCGAACCTTGCGCTGTACGCGCAGTACGCCAAGGCCGCGGACCCCGTGAGCGGGCTGCTCATGCTGTCGCCGGCGAACAGCAAGTTCGATCTCTCCACGGGCAAGCAGGCCGAAGTCGGCGTGAAGCAGACGTTCTGGGACCAGCGCGGTGAATGGAGCCTGGCGGCGTACCACATCACCAAGAACAACCTGGTCACGCGGGATCCGAACAACCCAGCGCAGAGCATCCAGGTCGGCCAGCGCTCGTCGCGGGGACTCGAAGCCAACGTCGCCATGGCCTTCGCTTCCGGCTGGCAGCTGGATGCCAACGCGGCCGTGCTGCGCGCGCGGTACGACGACTTCTCCGAAGCGGTGCGGGGCGTTGCCGTTTCGCGTGCGGGGAATGTGCCGACCGATGTGCCCAAGCGGCTTGCGAACGTGTGGGTGAGTTGGAACTTCCTGCCGAAATGGACGCTGAGCTCCGGCCTGCGCTACGTCGGCAAGCGGTATGCGGACAACGCCAACACCTTGACCCTGCCTGCCTACACCACGACGGACCTGGCGCTCCGGTGGCAGGTCACGCCCGACACCACGGTAACGCTGCGCGGCTTCAATGTCTTCAACAAGCGCTACTACACGACGGCGTACTACACCAACACGCAATGGCTTGTCGGAGACGGGCGCCGGTTCGAGCTGACCGCCCACCACCGGTTCTGAGCGCAGGGGCTTCAAGATGTCGCTGGGCAAGCGTATGAAGCGCCTGACTTACCTCGTCCATCGCTGGACGGGCGTGGGGGCATGCGTGCTGATGGCACTGTGGTTCGTGAGCGGCGTGGTGATGCTGTTCGTGGGCTACCCGAAGCTCACGCCATGGGAACGGATGCAGACACTGCCTGCGCTCGATCCCACCAGGTGCTGCGTGCCGGTCGACGTGGCGCTGTCCGCGACCGGCGCAAGCGGACGCGCGCAGGAAGTCGTCCTGACCCGCGTGAACGGACGGGCGACTTACCGCCTCCGCATGGCCGATGGCAAATACCTGCTCGTCGACGCCGCCGAAGGGAAGCCGGTGCCACCGGCCGATGCCGGTTCGGCGCTGAATGCGGCACGGCTCTTCGTCGGTGGCAGCGAGGGTGAATACGTGGGACTCGTCAAGGAGGACAGATGGACGCACTCGCGCGGCCTCGATGCACACCGCCCGCTGCACCTCGTCCAGATGGGCGATGCGGCGCACACGCTGCTGTACGTTTCTTCCGTCACTGGCCAGGTGGTGATGGATGCGCCGCGCGCGCAGCGGATGTGGAACTACGTCGGCGCGTGGCTGCACTGGGCCTACATGTTCCGCGACCGGTCCGTCGACCCCGTCTGGAGCTGGACCGTGATCGTGCTGTCCGCTGTGTGCGTCCTCACGTCAGTGACCGGGACGGTGACTGGCATCTGGCGCTGGCGCTTCAGTGGCCGCTACAAGTCGGGCTCCCGTTCTCCCTACCGCGAGTTCCATCTGCGTTGGCACCACGTGCTGGGACTGGCCTTCGCGTCGATCGTCTTCACATGGATCTTCAGCGGCCTGATGTCGATGAACCCGGCTGGCATCTTCGACGCCAGGGGCCCCCGTCCTGACATGGCGCAGTACCGTGGAGACGCCTCCGGGGCGGGGCGGCTGGATATTCCGGTCGCACAGGCACTCAGGCTTCTGGAAGCCTCGCGCTTTGCTGCAAGCGAATTGGAATGGCGGGTCCTCGACGGCCGCCCGTTCATTCTTGCGCGCAATGCCGCCAACGACACTCGCCTGGTCGTGCAGGAGAACGACCGGTATCGCGTGCTCGACAGGTGGCCTCGGGCGGACCTCGCGCATGCGGCGAGGCGGCTGCTTGCTGCGCCCATCCTGACCCAGGAGGAACTCGAGCACTACGACGCGTACTACTACGAGAGACAGCCCGAAGCGATGATGGGTGCCGCGGGGCGCCGTCTGCCGGTGATGCAGCTTCGCTTCGGCGATCCTCACGACACTTGGGTGTACCTCGACGTGCGGACCGGAGATGTGGCGCTGAGCGCCGACAGCTCGCAGCGCGTGGGTCGATGGCTTTTCAGTTTCCTGCACAGCTGGGACCTGCCGGCCATGCTGCGGGCGGAGGCCTTGCGAGACGCCGTGCTGATCGTCTTCAGCCTGGGAGGACTGCTGGTCAGCGTGACGGGCATCGTGATCGGGTATCGGCGTGTGTCGACCTGGATCGCGCACGCCAGGGTAAGCCGCCCGAGCCCTGGGGACCGGTCCAAACGTCCGAAGCTCAGCTGAACGCCAGCAGAAGGAACTGACACTTGAGCCAAGACAGCCCTGAACTTGCAAGACTGAATGGAGACTTCGAGCGTTGAACTGCCTGTGCTCGCACCGGCAGTATCACTTCTACCCGCAGGCGCGCACGTTCTTCTCGCTACCGCGTCGCGACCGGTCGGAAGTGGGAGAAATCTCCAAGTCCACCGGTAGGAATCCCGAGGACGGTAGTCGAGCCGTCCAATATCGGCGATCTGCTGTTGGCTCGTGGCATTGGCTCGTTCGTCTCAGCGGTTCGACGCTGCCCCAGCATGTCCAAAAATGATCATTTCTTCTCCGAGAGCTACCGTGACTTCGCTCGCCCGCGCTTCGACAATGACCAGCAACAACACAACCGAAGGACAAGAAAGCCATGTCTCAAATTGATATTGCGAAGAACTACATTCACGCGGCGCAATCCGGTGACCAGGCCCTGCTGGCCAGCCTCATCTCTCCTGATGTTGTCTGGCATCAACCTGGCAAAAACCGGTTTTCCGGTACGCATCGCGGAATGTCCGCAGTCGGGGCAATGCTCGGCGGCATGATGGAAGTATCGGGCGGGACTTTCACGATTTCGCGCGCTGATCACTTCATGGAGAACGGCAGCTGGGTCGCTATCAACATTGAGTTCAAAGCTGAGCGCGACGGCATACAGCTCGACCAAGCGGGAGTGGATCTTTTGCGCATCGAAAACGGCCAGATCGTCGAGGTCCGCTTGTTTTCGAGTGATCAAGCGCTTGAAGATGCATTCTGGGGAACCTGAGAAATATTCAGCAGAGTGCGAGGACACGAGGGCCAGCAGATTCAGCGGCCGCGGTTTGCGTTGGGTCCCGGCGGCGGGCGAGACGCTAGCGGACATTGCGCCCTATCGCCTGAGCGAACTTGGAACATCTCCAGTCGGCCAAAACCTCTCGTTCGTCGAAAGGCCCTGACTACCGCACACCGGCCATTCGTAACAACCCAACAAAACTGACGTCCTCCATACTTCGCGTCGCTGACTACATTGGATCATTTGTGTCCTCGTCTTTTGCCCTGCTGGGAGATGTTGATCCGTGGGGACTCACCTCTCGGTCAGCCGCGATCGTTCAACAGCAAATAGCATCGCTTTCGGACGGGGACTTCATAGTCAAAGGCGAAATTGCCCGGCACAAGAGCGCGACTGTCGAACAGGGCGCAGTCCTGAAGAGCCCCCTTGTTCTCGGTGCTCTCTACGGCGCCACGCAGGCGAAGCTGGCAGCGTCCTTCACGTCACCCGCTCCCTTGTACTTCGCGAGCTGAGGATACGGGCACAGCGGCATCGTGCGGTTCACGACTGCTCCAGTTCGATGGCTTGCCAGAACAGAGGTTGGTGCAATACCCGATTCCACCCATTCGACCATCTTGTCGAGCAGGTCGAATGGGTCCGGTTGAGGGCCCTCGCCGCCGCCGCAATGATTGACGCCGGGCGCAAAGAAAGTCCGCAGGAACTCGGTGGCGCGGCTTGCGCCGTACCGCGCGTTGACGGCCTCAACATAGTCCTGCGTGTGATAGGCCGATACGGCGGGGTCGTTATAGCCGTGCCAGATGATCAGCTTGCCGCCGCGGTCCTTGAATCGGGTGAGATCCGTACTCACGGCGTCAAAGTGCGCACTGAGCTTGTTCGACGCGAAGTTGTAGTCGACGTCGGTGTCCACGTTCAGGTTGGCAACGATGCTGTACGACGGGTTCTCGTAAACCACGTTGGGCCAGAAACCGGCCCAGTTGCCATTGGAAGCCGTAGCGCCGAGCCAAGGGGAACCGCCTTCGGAACCGTGCGGGAACGCAGCGTACATCTGCCGTCCATCGGGCCGCGTCACGCGTGCGAAGTAGCGCTGCATCGAAGTCACCTGCCCGGGGGTGAGGCAGCTGTTGCTGTCCGTGCCCGCCGGACACGCCATAGACGATGGATCGAACGTGCAACGCTGCGGCTGCTGCAGCAGACCATCGACCAACCCATCGTCCTTGTCGCACGCGGCGAGAACGGCGTTGTGGATCGCGGACAGCTTCGCTCGGGGCACCAGCAAGCTCGGGTCCCGCATTCCCTTCACCGCCACCCATGGAGCGGCGAACTGGCTTCCAACCCAATCGAACACCGGTGCTCCGGCCACGATGCCGTCGAAGTTCTCGGGATATCGTTGCGACTGCATCATGCCCTTCCCGCCGCCTTGCGAGCAGCCGAGCCAGTAAGCCTTCTTTGCAGCTCCTCCGTAGAACGCCTGGGTCACCGCCTTACCCGCCACCGCCGTGACTGCTTGCGCCCGATGCCCGAAGTCGATGACCTTCTCAGGATGCCCCACGGCGAATATCTGGTTCTGACCCTGGTGGCCGTTGTCCGTGGAGAGGGTGGCATATCCTTTAGTCAGCCCCGAGCTCATGTCCGGGTACATGATGGAGCCGGAACTACCCGAGCCGCCGACGGCCAGGAACCTCCCGTTCCAGGCGCCGAGCGCCGGCATCCAGATTTCGGACTTGATATCCGAGTCGGCGGACGGCCTGGACGTGAGTTGCACCCGGCAAAAGGGCTGGGTCAAGGCGGTTGACGAACCGGGAGGGACGAATCCCGCCGGAAGGTACGCCGCGGCGTCGACGGCGCTGCCTTCAAGTCTTAGGTCTTTGGCAAGGGCTTGGCATGCCTGCGCGGCGTTTGTTTCGGCGAGCCGAGGCGCCTGCAATGAAGCGCTGCCGCCACATGACGCAAGAAGCAAAGCCGCCGCTCCTGCAACAAGGCAGCGCGCTGGGGAAATTGTCACTTGGCAGTCTCCTGGAGAAAAGGCGGATGGCAGAAGCGACTCAAGGACGTTCACGGTCGCCAAGGAACGCCCCTTGCTGAACCAGCCGGTCCTGCAATTGCCGGTTGTTCAGGTCATACAGTGAGCAGCCGGCTTGCAGTGCCAGAGCGGCCGCAGTGCCAGCGGCTTGACCCATCACGAAGCAGGCGCCCGTCACGCGGGCCGCAGACTGACCATCGTGAGTCATGGAAGCGCAACGGCCGGCGACGAGCAGGTTTTCCACGCCATTCGCGCTTGAACGGCGTGGCAACAGCATGCGATACGGCAATTGGTTGTAGCCGCGACAATTGGGGATGGGAGGCCACATCCACTGCACATCACCGGCGACATGCTTCTCGAGCGGCCAGCCGTTGACACCGATGCTGTCGTCGAAATCCGCGCATCCCAGGACATCATCCGCGGTCAACATGCATTCGCCCACAAGGCGCCGTGTTTCTCGGATACCGAGTTGCGGCGCGATGTCCAACGCATACGCGTTCTCGAAGCCTGGTACCTTTTCGCGCAGGAAGCGTATGTAGTCAACGATCTGACGGCGCCCTTCGATCTCGCCCTCACTGAGCGAGCGCGCATCCGTGCCGTCCGTGGCCGAACCGTCCGGCTTTTTTAGCTGAGTCACGTTGACGCGCCATTCATAGGCTCGCTTCATCGGCCGCACGATGGCGCCGCGACGCGGAAACTTGAACTCGCGCGACGCCTCTGCTTCATCCATCAGCTTGGGGATCGTCTTCCATGCCTCCCCGGCGCGCTCAGCATCCACCTCGCCCACCCGAAACATCAAAGTGGGATAGAGCAAGTGGCCCGACTCGTCACCCTTCTCTGTGGGCACGCCGGCCCAGTGCGCCAGATCGGCGTCGCCCGAACAATCAATGAATGTTCGCCCGCGCACCGCGACGCGGCCGGACTTGGTCTCGAGCAGAACCGCGTCGATCTTGCCGTCCTCCGCCTTGACCATGCCGGCGGCGAGTGCATGAAACAGCAACTGGACCCGGTCGGACACGAGCAACCCATCCGCCGCGCACTTGAACGCGGACATGTCGTAGGCTTGGGCGAACGTCTTTCCCAAGATCAGGTGCGGCTCGTTCAGGCCGTCCAAGACGCGCATCCGCTCAAGCAGGTCCGAGGCGACTCCATGGACTACTCGGCGAATATCGCCAAACACATTCGCGTGCAAGCCGCAGAAGTTGGTGACGCCAGCGGCCGTTCCCATGCCGCCCAGGAATCCATAGCGCTCAGCCAGCAGGACGCTGGCCCCATTGCGAGCCGCAGCACTCGCTGCAGCAATGCCGGCGGGCCCACCCCCGAGCACGACGACATCAAACTCTCCGAAAAGCGGAACGGAGCGGGCGGGCTCGGCCACGCCAACGAGATCGGGTGTCACGGAGTTCATGAAATTCTCCTGCCTCAGTCCAGCTGGATGTTGTGCTTCTGGATCACGGGCTTCCAGCGCGCCATATCCGCTGCCAGCAACGCGCGGAACTCGGCCGGCGTGTTGCCAACGACGTCCATGTACTGCAATCGCAACCTGTCCTTGACGGCTGGCTCGGCCAGGACCTGGGTGATCTGCTCTTGCAGCCTCTGCACAATCGCCACCGGTGTCTTTGCCGGTGCGATGAAGCCGATCCAGGCATCGGCCCGGACATCGGGAAGCCCGCTTTCGGCCAGCGTCGGCAATTCCGGGAGCGAAGGAGAGCGTTTGGCCGAAGCCACGGCCAAGGCGCGGATCTTTCCAGCTTTCACATGAGGCATGACCGCAGCGGCGGGCAGCAAGGCCATGTCGACCTCACCCGCCAGCACCGCAGTCACTGCGGCGCCAGAGCCCCGATAAGGCACATGGACCACATCGGCTCCACTTCCGGCTCCCAGAGTCTCCATGGCCAGGTGAGAAACGGACCCGGCACCGATCGACGCAAAGGTGAAGTTCGCCTTGCTCTGCCTCATGAGGTTGAGCAACTCCTTCGGGCTGCTGACGACATGCTTGAGGGCAACAACCAACACCGATGGCTGCGAAACGGCCACGGTCAGCAGCTCAAGGTCCCGGGCCGGGTCGTAAGGCATCTTCTTGAAGAGCAGCGGGTTGATCGCCAGCGGGCCCGCGATGCTGACCCCGATGGTCTGCCCGTCAGGCGCCGCTTTCGCGACGGCATCGGTGCCGATGTTTCCTGCGGCGCCGCTCTTGTTCTCAACAACCATGGGCTGACCAAGGCGCGCCGCCAACCTGTCCGTAACCGCGCGAGCTACTTGGTCGGGGGTTGAGCCGGCGTCGAAAGGTACGACCACCCGTACGGGGCCCTTGGGCCAGACCTGCGCTGAGGCGATGGATGCTGTGGTCATCAGTGCGGCGCTTGCCAACACCAGAATGGCTCTGCGGTTGTCCATGTGTGTCTCCAGAGGTGGAAGAAGCGGGTCGCGATGGTCCGTGATCGGCGCCCTGCAAGTTGCCTCGAATCTAGCGACGGAGCATCATTACGTCGATGCACTCCGATCAATAATCGCTAGCGGGAAACTTAATAATGGACATGAAGCTTCTTGCCGTCTTTGATGAGATCTACAAGACGCGCAGCGTTTCGCGTGCTGGAGAGAATCTCGAGATCGCTCAAACCTCGGTCAGCCTGGCGCTCGCACGACTGCGTCGGCAATTCAATGATCCTCTGTTCGTGCGCACGGGCCGCGGCATGATGCCTACGCCGCACGCGGTGGCTCTGGCGCCCCCTCTGCGGCAGGCGCTTGAGCTCCTTCGAGCCGCAACGCAGCAGCAGGTGGTGTTCGATCCAGCTTCATCTTCGCGGCATTTTCATATCGCGATGACGGACATCAGCCACCTTGAGTTCCTGCCATCACTGATCAACAAGGTAGGCAAGCTCGCGCCCGACGTTCGTGTCGAAGTGCTTCGCATCACCTCCGAAACACCCAGGCTGCTGGAATCGGGAGAGGCCGACCTCGCAGTGGGATTCATGCCCGAACTGGAGGCCGGCTTCTACCAGCAGAAACTGTTTGACCAGACATTTGCGTGCGTCGTCCGGCGAGATCATCCACGCATCAATCAGCGCTTGACCGAGCACCTCTTCAAGCGCGAGAAGCACGTAGTCATCACTGCACCCGGCACCGGTCATGAACTGGTCGAACAGGCCCTCACGCGCCAGCGCGTCGCACGCACAGTGACGTTAACTCTGCCGACACTGCCCGGCGTGGGTAACCTGCTGGCGAATACCGATCTGGTAGCGACCGTTCCAGAACGCGTCGCTCAAATGCTTGTGCGGATCGCGAAGGTGAAGGCACTGCCCCCGCCGTTCAAGTTTCCGTCGTTTTCGATCAAGCAGCACTGGCACGAGCGCTATCAGCAGGACCCTGCCAACCAATGGCTCCGCTCGACCGTCGCCGACTTGTTCCTGGAGGAGTGATTGCCGGCTGCGTGCGGGTTGCAGGCCATGACGGTGACGATGAATCGAATCCGCGGCGACACGCGCCTGCACGCCAACAACGCCGTGTTGGGTGTCGACTGACGCAGGTCACTATTCGATTCTCCGCTAGCACATATTAAGCATGCTCAATAGACGCCACGAACGTTTCTAAGGACTATGCGCAGGTTGACCTGTGCGGACAAGACTGACCGAAGCGGTATGGCGCTTGTCCGTGTAGCAGGCAACTTTCAACTGCGCCCCTCTCATTTGTCTAACATCCTTAGGACCAGCGGACATGCCACGCCAACTTGCGAAGAACTTCCATTGGATACAGCGATCGCTTCGCCTCGGAGTTGCAATCTGCTGCCTGGGAGCCTCGACCTCTTTGTTTGCCCAGGCTCCTGGACCTGGGATCGGCGTCACGGCCCTCCTCGACCGCGAGTATCCTTCGCTTGAGTCGCTCTACAAGGACCTTCACGCGCATCCTGAGTTGGGCTTCAAGGAGTTTCGAACCGCGTCGAAACTCGCTGACGAAATGCGCCGTGCGGGCTTCGATGTAACCGAGAAGGTTGGTGGCACGGGTGTGGTTGCGGTCTACAAGAATGGTCCCGGTCCAACGGTGATGGTGCGGACCGAGTTGGACGCACTTCCCATGGAAGAAAAGACCGACCTGCCATACGCCAGCAAGGTCCAGGTCGAATGGAACGGCCGCCAGACCTTTGTCGCTCATACATGTGGCCATGACGTGCACATGGCAAGCTGGGTCGGAACAGCACGAATTCTGGCTTCGTTAAAGGATCGATGGAAAGGCACATTGCTGTTCGTCGCGCAACCGGCCGAGGAGCTCGGGACTGGCGCCAAAGCAATGATTGACGATGGGTTGCTGAAACGTTTTCCCCGTCCTGACTTCGCGTTTGCCCTGCACGTATCGGATTCTCCTGCCGGTCAAATCGGCTTTCGTGCAGGTCCAATTACTTCCAGCTCCGACAGCTTTGAGATCGTGTTCAAAGGTATAGGTGGGCACGGTTCGGCACCTCAGCGAACTATTGATCCCATCGTGATCGGTTCGCGGTTTGTGCAGGACGTCCAAACTGTGGTGAGCCGAGAGAAGGAGCCGACGGAGTTCGGTGTCGTAACGGTAGGAGCCTTCCAGGGCGGAAGTGCGGGAAACATCATTCCGGATCGAGTTCTTGTGCGTGGAACCATACGTTCATACCAGCCGGCAGTTCGCGAAAAGCTCATAGCAGGCGTACGTCGCACGGCGCTGGCGGCAGCGGCCATGGCGGCTGCGCCAGAACCGACGATCGAGTTCGGCGCAGCAACGGGCTCCGTTATCAACAGCGAGGAACTGGTGAATGGCACCATAGCGGAGCTTCGGAAAGCATTTGGTGAAATGGTTGTGCAAGTCCCGGCGATTGGTGCGAGCGAAGACTTCTCGGCGTTCACAGAAGCCGGCATTCCGGCAATGTTTTTCTTCATAGGTGGCCTTGACCCACGGGCAATCGTTTCTGCGAAGTCCGATGGCAGAGGAGTGGTAGCGAATCACTCCCCCTATTTCGCACCGGTCGCAGAAACCTCGATAAAGACCTCAGTGGGGGCAATGACCATTTCGGTGTTGAACGCTTTGTCCGCCGCGCGCAAATAGCGAAATCGCCGGGCCAGCCTCGTATATCGGGCTCCGCCATGCTGATACTGTCCTTGCGGACATCCAAACCTACGTGAATCTTCGCTCTTGCATGGTCGGTCTCCTTGTTGCTGACGACGTAAGTCGCAGCGTGTAGCTCTGCGTCCTTGGATGCAACCTACGATGTTGGAGACCGGTCGCCTGTCTACTGGGCGGCGACCATCATGTCTAGACCGCTGTGGGCATGCTCGGCTGCTCCGGTCGTCGCCAGACGTAGACGAGCACGGCAAGCATGACGATCGCCACAGTAACCTGGATGCCGCGCGACTGTGTTTCCAGAAATATGAGAGAGAAACTTGCCACCATGCTGGCGGTGATGACCCACTTCGTAGAACGTGAAATTGCCCCAGAAGTCTGCCAGTTGGTGATCAGCTTGCCGAATCGCGGGTGCGTCGTCAGCCACCTGTCCATCGCGGGTGACGAGCGTGAAAAGCAAGCAGCGGCAAGCGCGAGGAAAACGATGCCCGGAATCAAGGGCACGACGAGCGCGACGATTCCGATGGCGAGGCTGACGCACCCCAAGGCCATATAGATAGGGCGTTGCCACGAGGGCGTGAGGATCGAGGTGGGGCTTGTCATCGTGGGAATACTGTTTGCGAGGCATGCGCGCTAGCACATGCATGGGGTCGGAATGCCGACACTGTGCTCGACCGTGCTGGTCGAGCACTCACTTTAACGCAACTCGATGTCGACAAGGGAGTCAGCTCAGTCCATGCGAATACGCGGAACACTTCCAGCGGCTGCAACAGTACCGCCCTTTGACGCCCCGACTTGATCACGCTGCGCGAACGATCCAAGAAAGATGTTTGCGTATGGATGCCGAATCAAACCGGAGCCTGCCGAGACTGAAACCAGTCGCTCAGCGGCTGGCGTAAGGCAGCGACGAGTGGTGCACGACGATGCGCAGCTTGCCCGCATCGTCCTTCACGAAAGTCCAGGTCTTGTCGACTGTGGTGATCTTGCCGTCAGGACCGGTGAACAGCACATTGCCCATCGTGCTGGCCACATCGTCGTGGATGAGCACGGCGCTGTTCTTGATCTCGCACTTCGTCCAATGTCGGCCGATCCGCGGTTCGACAAATTGTCGACATTCGGTCGGACAATTTGTAGAGCCTCTCCTGTCGAGTCGTTGGCGCCAGACATGCGAACGAGAAAATACTCAAGAAAAACAAGGGGTTAGACGCACTCGGGGACGATGGGCCCCGTGGCATGGCTCTTGCGCTTGGGAAGGCACCATACACCGGAGCCACCAATGACCATCACGTCCCCTGCACGCGCAGCCGAAACCAGCCAGTCCACCCTCAAGACCTACCTGCGCCCTATCGATCGCGAAGGCCTGCTTGCCTTCGCGGAAAAGGGGCGCAACAACCCCAGCTCCCGCGGTACCAACAAGGTCCACACCATCGTCGATGGCAAGTTCCGTACGCTGAGCTACGTCGGTGACCACACGCCGGTCATTGTCGACGAGCCGCCGCATCTGTTCGGCCAGGACACGGCACCCGCCCCGGGCGAAATTGTGCTGTCGGGCCTGGGTGGTTGCCTGTGCGTGGGCATCACTGCCGTTGCAACGCACCGCAACGTCAAGCTCACCAGACTCGAGATCTTCCTCGAAGGCGACATCGGCAATCCCGCGGCCTGGGGCGCCGGCGGAGCGCAGAAGCAGCCTTTGGAAATGGGCTTCCAGCAGATTCGAGTGAAGGTGCTCGTCGAAGGCGACGCACCGCGCGAAGTTCTGGACGACATCGTCAAGCACGCGAACATGTATTCGCCGGTTGCCAACACGATGCGCAACCCCATCCCCTTCGACATCGCGCTCGCCTGAGCGGTCGGGACCGGCCTACCATGTCAGCGGTACTTCAGATGGCGGCAGCGGCAACCGATGCAGGGCCTGCCCGCGCGCAAATGCTCGATGCCGTTCGGGCGGTGGCGAACGGATCGCTTGCAGCGATGGTCGACGAAATCGACCGCATTGGCACCTACCCGCAAAGCGTCCTGCGCGAACTCGGCAAGGCAGGTGCCTACCGAGCCCAGACGTCCTTGGACGGCCAGCCCGATTTCGTGGCGGCGATTCAGGCCATCACCGAGGTGTCACGCGTGTGCGGGGCCACAGGCTTCATGGTGTGGTGCCAATCGGCCTGCACGCTCTACATGGAGAAGTGCGGCAATCCAGTCTTCCGGGGCGAACGCTTCGAGCGGCATGTTCGCGGCGACACGCTCGGCGGCACGGCGCTGAGCAACCCGATGAAGGCCATGACCGGCATCGAGCCCATGCTTCTCAAGGCTGAAAGGGTCGAAGGTGGCTATGTGGTCAACGGCACCTTGCCGTGGGTGAGCAACCTGGGCAAGGACCACTATTTCGGCGGCGCAGCCACTGTCTTCGCCAGCGGCGAAGCATCTCACGAGATCATGTTCATGGTGCCGTGCGACGACCCGGCGATCGAGTTGCGCGAATGCCCATCCTTTGCAGGCATGGAAGGCACAGGAACCTGGGGCGTGCGTTTCACGAACTTCTTCGTCGGCAGTGATCGGATGATGGCCGACCCCGTACGCCCGTTCCTCGATCGGATCCGTGCCGAGTTCATTCTTCTGCAGGTCGGCATGGGTCTGGGCGTCTCGCAAGGTGCGATCGACTCGATGTGGGATGTCGAGCAGCAGCTCGCCCACGTGAACCAGTTCCTGGAGGATCGTCCTGCCGACCTGCAGGCCGAACTCGATGCCCTGGCCGATCGCACGTTCGCGCTGGCCCGCATTGCCAACGAGGGTGGCCAGCCTGCCCTGCTCGACGTGCTGGACGTGCGCGCCCACGCCTCCGAGCTCGCGCTGCGGTCGGCCCAGTCCGCGCTCATGCACCAAGGTGCGCGCGGCTATCTGCTGTCGTCTGCGGTGCAGCGCAGGGTTCGCGAGTCCCACTTCGTGGCCATTGTCACGCCGGCGATCAAGCACCTGCGTCGAGAAATGGCCCGGCTGAGCAGCCCGGTGACGCCGTCATGAGCGCCCCTGCCCTCGCCGTGCGCGGGGCCGACGCGGCGGCCGCCTTTCGCCAGTACATCTGCCGGGCGTGCGGATTGATCTATGACGAGGCGACCGGCGATCCGGACAGCGGCCTGGTGCCGGGCACACGCTTCGAGGATATTCCGGACGACTGGTCCTGCCCCCTGTGCGGCGTGGGCAAGGCGGACTTCGAGATCTACGTGCCGCAGGCCAGAGTGGCGCCAGCGGGCTCGCCCAGCCACGCCGGGCACGGCCGCCGCGATGAACCGGGCGTCGTCGTCGTCGGCGCAGGGGCCGCCGGATGGCAGATGGCACGCGTTCTGCGCGAGCGCGATGCCAACATGCCCATCACCCTCGTGACGAGCTGCAGCGGCGACGTCTACGACAAGCCGATTCTGTCCGTCGCATTGGCAAGGGCCATCAGCCTTGCAGCCTTGGTCAAGGAAACAGGCGCTCAAGCAGCCGCCCGCCTGAAGGTACGCCTGATGCCCGAAACGCACGCCATCAGCGTTTGCGCAGGAACGAATGCCTTGCGCACGACCAGGGGCAGTGTCAGGTACAAGAGCCTGGTGCTTGCCCATGGCGCAGCGCCGCGCCCGGACCCCGCGTTGCCAGCCGATCTGTGCTGGGCCATCAACGACCTGCGGTGCTACGCCAGGTTCCGCCAAGCCGTGGAGGCGTCGGGAGACGCGCAGCGAATCATCGTTGTAGGGGCAGGCCTGGTGGGTTGCGAACTGGCCAATGACCTGGCACTGGCGGGCCACGCGGTCGTCTTGCTCGACGTGGCCGACCGGCCTCTGGCCAACCTGTTGCCTGCGCAGTCGTCCCAAGACCTGCTCGACGCCTGGGCGCCGCTCGCGATCGAGTTCATGGGCAACACCCGAGTCAAGCAGGTGAAGAAGACAGACTTCGGCATGAGCGTGGAGACGGACAGTGCCCTCGTTCTGAACGGGGATCACGTCCTGGCCGCCACCGGGCTGCAGACGCCCGGTCGCCTGGCACAGAGCGCCGGCCTGGCCTGGAACAACGGCATCTCGGTCAGTGCCGATGCCCTGCGAACCAGCGTGCCGAACATCTTTGCGCTCGGCGACTGCATCAGCATCGACGGTCGAGCGACGCGTTTCATCGAGCCGATTGCGCGGCAGGCGCAAGTCATCGCCGCCCACCTGACAGGCTGTGCTCCACCGACCTACACGCACGTTCGCCCGTTGGTACGCGTCAAGACAGGCTCTCGCAGGTTCACGGCCTGACGCAGCCACAGGCCACCCACGCATCTCTTCATCGTCAACCTCAGAAAGCTCCCATGCGCTACTTCGACCCTTACGATGCCGATGCGCCGCTCATGATGAGCTGCGCATGCGGCCGACATGCTTCCGCAGCGGCGCATGAAGCCGCAAGCGCCGCATCCGCCACCAGGGAGCTGGTCCGGCGCAGCCAGACCGCCGCGTTCGAGGACTACTCCAACGACTTCATCGAGGCGAGCCTGGTCAAGGCCGTCTTCCCGCAAGATGCCGTGCGCCGCCGCTTCCTGCGCGCCGTAGGCAAGGGAACCGCGATGGCCGCGATCTCCAGCGTGCTCCCGGTCGCCAGCCTCCAGGCGATGGCCCAGGACAAGGGCGCCATCGAGAAGAAGAACCTCAAGATCGGCTTCATTCCGATCACCTGCGCTACGCCACTCATCATGGCCGAGCCGCTGGGTTTCTACAGCAAGCAGGGCCTGGACGTCCAGGTCGTCAAGACGGCGGGCTGGGCACTGGTGCGCGACAAGATGATGAATCGCGAGTACGACGCGTCGCACTTCCTGTCGCCCATGCCATTGGCGATCACCATGGGGCTGGGCTCGAACCCGCAACCGATGAACGTGGCGACGATCCAGAACATCAATGGACAAGCCATCACCCTCGCGCTCAAGCACAAGTCCAATCGCGATCCCAGGAATTGGAAAGGCTTCAAGTTCGCCATTCCGTTCGAGCATTCGATGCACAACTTTCTGCTTCGCTATTACCTGGCCGAAGCCGGCCTGGACCCTGAGCGCGACGTTCAACTGCGCGTCGTTCCGCCCGCGGAGATGGTCGCCAATCTGCGGGCCGGAAACATCGACGGGTTTCTCGGCCCGGATCCCTTCAACCAGCGGGCTGTCGTGGAAGAAGTGGGATTCATCCATCTGCTGACGCGAGACATCTGGAACGGCCATCCCTGCTGTGCCTTCGGTACGTCGACGGAGTTCATCCAAAAGAACCCCAACACCTTCGCGGCGCTGTACCGCGCCGTGCTGACCGCCGCCGCCATGGCCCGCGATCCCAGGAACCGGGAGCTCATCGCCAAGGTGGTTGCGCCGCAGGCCTATCTCAACCAGCCGGAAGCCGTGTTGACCCAGGTGCTGACCGGGAGGTACGCCGACGGCCTGGGCAATATCGTCAACGTGCCTGCCCGCGTGGACTTCGACCCCATGCCCTGGCAAGGCATGGCCGTCTGGATGCTGACGCAGATGAAGCGCTGGGGCTACATCAAGGGAGATGTGGACTACAAACAGGTCGCGGAGAAAGTGTTCCTGCTGACCGATGCCAAGCGGGCCATGCGAGAAATCGGCCAACAGGCATCGGACGGCAGCGCCTATCCCAAGTACGAGATCATGGGCAAGACCTTCGATCCGAACAAGGCGCAAGCCTATGCAGACAGCTTCTCCATCAGGAAGACGCCGGCATGAACGGGCCCAAGACACTTCGCGCGAAGGCAGCGCTTCTTTCTGCCTTCTTCCTCGCGTTCATTCTCGCCATCTGGTACACCGCCACGCTGCCCACCAAGACCGCAGCGCCGACGCTCACAGCCGAGCAGAGCGAGTACGCGAAGCTCATGGGCAAGGATCCGCAGGCGGACGGTGGTGCGCCTTCGAAGTCCGCATTCCCCGCTCCCGCGCAGATGGGCTCCGCGATCGTCGGACATCTGTCAGACCCGTTCTACGACAACGGCCCCAATGACAAGGGCATCGGGCTTCAGATCTCGTACTCGCTCGCGCGCGTCGGGCTCGGATTCAGTTTGGCGGCGCTCTTCGCCATTCCCTTGGGGTTTCTGATTGGCATGAGTCCACTGGCCTACCGTGCGCTCGATCCGTTCATCCAGTTGCTCAAGCCAATCTCCCCGCTCGCGTGGATGCCCATCGCGCTTTACACCATCAAGGACTCATCGATCTCCGGCATCTTCGTCATCTTCATCTGCTCCGTCTGGCCGATGCTGACCAACACCGCCTTCGGCGTGGCCGGTGTGCGGCGCGAGTGGCTGAATGTTTCGAGGACGCTTCAAGTCACACCGATTCGCAAGGCGATCGAAGTCATCCTGCCGGCCGCCGCTCCCACCATCCTGACCGGCATGCGCATCAGCATGGGCATTGCCTGGCTGGTGATCGTGGCGGCAGAGATGCTGGTCGGAGGGACCGGCATCGGCTATTTCGTGTGGAACGAGTGGAACAACCTCTCGCTCACCAACGTGATCTTCGCCATCCTGGCCATCGGAGTGGTGGGCATGGCGCTGGATCTTGTATTTGCCAAGGCGCAGAAGGCGGTGACGTATGCCGAATGAATACAGGAGCGGTGAACCAGCAAGCGGCTTCCTGAAGATCGAGAACCTGGCGAAGACCTACGTTTCTGGGGCGGAGCCCGTCTTCGACAGCGTCAACTTCGAACTGGCCAAGGGCGAGTTCGTCTGCATCATCGGCCACTCCGGTTGCGGCAAGACCACCATCCTGAATGTCCTTGCCGGCCTCGAGGCGGCCACGGCGGGTGTGGCCATCATGAGTGGCCGCGAGATCGCCGGACCCAGCCTCGACCGTGGCGTCGTCTTCCAGGGGCACGCGCTGATGCCATGGCTGACAGTCAGGAAGAACATCGCCTTTGCGGTGCGCAGCAAGTGGCCGCAATGGAGCGCCAAGCAGGTCGACGAGCACGTGCAGAAGTACGTGACGCTGGTCGGCCTGGATCAGGCAATCGACAAGAAGCCCTCCGCGCTTTCGGGCGGCATGAAACAGCGCGTGGGCATCGCTCGCGCATTTGCCATCCAACCCAAGATGCTGCTGCTGGACGAGCCGTTCGGTGCGCTGGACGCGCTCACCCGCGGAACGATCCAGGACGAGCTGCTGCGAATCTGCCGCGAAACCCGCCAGACCGTCTTCATGATCACGCATGACGTCGACGAGGCCATCTTGTTGGCCGACAAGATCCTGCTGATGAGCAACGGGCCACGGGCGCGTGTCGCGGAGATCGTCGTGAACACCATGCCTGCGGACCGCCAGCGTGCAACGCTGCACCGCGATGCGCAGTACTACCGCATCCGCAACCACCTGGTCGATTTTCTGGTCGCAAGGTCCAAGGATCTCTCCGGCGGACGTGCTCCGTTGAAGCCGCCATTCGTGACCCCTGGCCTTCAAGCGATCGACCTCGCCGAGCCGGGGGTCGAAGAACCGATCGCTGTCAAACCTGTTCAGCTACAGCGCGTCGTCTGACCATTCAAACCATCACCTGTCATTGAGAGAATATTCATGAACCGTATCGACGTCACCGAGAAGATCATCTCTGCCAAGGTTTCCAAGGGCCTGAAGTGGTCGGAAATTGCAGCCAAGGTGGGACTCAGCAAGGAATGGGTCACGTCCGCGTGCCTCGGTCAGATGACGCTGAGCAAGGAGCAGGCTGGCACGCTTGCAGATATCTTCGGCCTTTCCGACGAGGAAGCGAAGTGGCTGATGGTCACGCCGTACAAGGGGTCGCTGCCTACCGCGGTGCCGACCGACCCGCTGATCTATCGCTTCTACGAAATGGTCAACGTCTACGGCACGACTTTCAAGGCGCTCATCCACGAGGAATTCGGTGACGGCATCATGAGCGCGATCGACTTCAAGATGGACCTCCAACGGGAGGCAGACCCTGCGGGTGATCGCGTCCGCATCGTGATGAGCGGCAAGTTCCTTCCCTACAAACAGTACTGAGCGAATGAACTGCAGCGCCCGTTCCGGCTGAGGCGCAAGAGCGATGGACCCATGATCGAATCTCCTCGACCTCTGGTCCATGCGTTCTTCGACCTGGACACCTGCACATTCACCTACGTTCTGTACGCCGAGGATGGCGGTGCGTGCGCCATCATCGATTCGGTGCTTAACTTCGAGCCCAAGGCCAGCAGGACGGGAACGCAGTCGGCCGATGCCGTGATCGAGTTCGTGCGGGCGCATGGCCTCCAGGTCGAGTGGATCCTCGAGACGCATGCCCACGCGGACCATCTCTCGGCCGCGCCCTACCTCCAAGCGTGCCTGGGGGGCGTCGTGGCGATCGGCTCCGGCATTCGTGTCGTGCAGCGCGCATTCCAGAGAATCTTCCACCTGCCGGTAGAGCTTGAGTGCGATGCTTCTTATTTTGGACGGCTGTTCGAACCCGACGAGGTGTTCTGCATCGGGGCTCTTCGGGCTCGCGCCATGCATGTCCCGGGCCACACCCCCGCAGACATGGCCTACGTGATCGAGGCCGATGACGGCACGCCGCAGCTTGTCTTCGTGGGAGACACCTTATTCATGCCCGATGTCGGCAGTGCGCGCTGCGATTTCCCCGGTGGCAGCGCACGCAGCTTGTACCGCTCGGCGCAAAGGATTCTGGCCATGCCATCGGCGACGCGGCTCTTCATGTGCCACGACTATCCGCCCGCCGGGCGTGAACCACGCGCCGAGACCACGGTCGAAGAGCAGCGCAGCACGAACATTCACCTGCGCGAAGGTGTCAGCGAGGCTCAGTTCGTTGAGCTGCGCCAGCGCCGCGATGCAACACTGGGTATGCCGGCGCTGATCCTGCCATCCCTCCAGGTGAACATCCGTGGTGGCGAGCTACCACCGATGGAAGCCAACGGTGTGCGCTACCTCAAGATCCCCATCAACGCACTGTAGCCGCGCATCGCAACGCACGGCACCGCATCTCGCCGTTTCGGCTCCGGCTAGGTGCTCTCTTGCGCAGCAAGCCTGTGCCATCGATAGCCGAACTGCCTGGGCGTCAGGCCAAGAGACTGCGCCGCACGAGACTGGTTTCCACCGTGAAGCCGCATCGCGTTGCGCAGGTCCTCGGCGTCGTGAGAACTGTGCGGCCGATACTCCCTCACCAAAGGCGCGCCCGACGACCCCGGCTTGACAGGATGGGCGTCACGCTTGCGAACGGTGGTCGTGCCAGTGTGGGTTTCGGGGAGCCAGGTCTCGATCTCCTTGCGAGAGACGATCGCTTGATCGGTGAGCAGAACCGTGCGCTCGATGACGTTGGAGAGTTCACGGATGTTCCCCGGCCACGCCTGCTCCTCCAATGCGTCGAGTGCCTGCGGCGAGAAGTGGACATTGCGCTGGTTCTGCTGGTTGGTCTTGTTCAGGAAATGCAGCGCAAGGGGCCGGATGTCCTCGCGACGCTGCGCGAGAGACGGCAGGCTGATCGGAATGACATTGAGGCGATAGAAGAGGTCCTGCCGGAAATTTCCACTTGCCACTTCGACGGCAAGGTCCCGGTTGGTGGCCGCAACCACACGCACGTTGATGGGCATCTCTCGCTTGGCGCCAAGGCGAATGATGGTTCCCTCCTGGAGGGTTCTCAACAGCTTTGCCTGCATGGCGAGCGGCATCTCGCCGATCTCGTCGAGGAAGATCGTTCCTTGATTGGCTTGCTCGAACCACCCGGCACGTGAGGTCGACGCCCCGGTGAACGCGCCTTTCTCATGGCCGAACAGCTCCGATTCAAACAGCGTCTCAGGGATGGCAGCGCAATTGACCTTGATGAACGGTCCGTCATGTCGCGCACTGGCGAGGTGGAGCGCTCGTGCGAACAGTTCCTTGCCCGTGCCTGATTCGCCGAGAAGGAGAACGCTGGCCGAAGCCTGCGACACCCGTTCGAGTTCGGCCAGCGCGCGCAGCAGCGCAGGCGAACGCCCGATGATGCCGTAGCGAGCGGTCGCCGACTCGAGCGCCTGGCTCAGCAAGGCATTCCTGGATTCGAGCTCTCTCGTCTGCGCCTGAACCAGTTGGCGCAATTGCAGCAGCTGACCCGACAGCGTTGCCAGGAGGCGGAGAACGGCAACGTCCTCACTGAGCGCTCGATTCCTGCGCCGGATGCGGTGCGCCGCGAGGACGCCGATGGTTGTCTTGCCCAGCTCGATGGGGACCGCGATGAACGCGACCGTCTCTTGAGGCAGCCGCGAGCGTTCGACGGCACGGTTGAGGAACCGGGGGTCGGCATCGATGCTTTGCACGATGCTCGTCTGGCCGGTGGACAGGACCGCGCCCGTGATGCCCTCTCCGACCACATACCGGCCACGGGACATCTCGGCCTTCGTCAGCCCGTAGGCGAAGTGGATCGAAGCCTCTTCGAATGGCGACGAGCGGTCGCTTCCCTTTTCGAAGGAGTCCAGGAGCACGACCCGTCCCCGATTCAGACCGAGAAGCTCGGACATGAGATGGAGCATTTCCCGAAACACGACGTCGGGGGCCAAGCTCTTGCCTACAAGGCGCATCACCTCGCCGAGAAGCAGGTGTTCCTGTTCTCGCCAGCTCGGCTCGGTTCTCGGGGCTGTGGCGGCGAGCGCTCGGCGCGCGGGTCTGGACATGATTGCTCGATCCTGCTCAGGTGATGAGCCAATACATTGACCTCCGCATTATTCTTGAAGATCACGATCGTGGGGACGACCGCAGGATCGGACCCGGCCGCGCTCTCGACGCGCACGGCCGGCCATGGCTGCATTCAGGCCATCAGTCCTTGCATGGCCGTCGGATGGCGTGTGAACGACCAATTCACATGCACGGCGCGCCAGCGTCCGTCGATCTTGCGGTAACCCATGGTGGCGTTCCAGGGACTTCCGAGCTTCTCACCGCCTTGTCCGTCGGAAACGTGGTTGACCAGGTTGTAGCTCACCAGGGCCATGTCGCCAGCTTCGCTCGCGATCACCTGCGGGTTAAGAAAGTCGTTGCGCAGGATGTTGAGCTTGCCTTCGAAAAACTGGCGGAAATAGGCCTCAACAGTCTTGTGGCCTTCCAACCGCTTCTCAGTCATCGGGTCGAAGTAGGTGACATCGTCGCTGTAGACCTCCAGGGCCCCGTCGACATCGCCCCTGTTCCAGCGTTCGTTGATCTCCTTCTCGATGGCGAGAAGGGTCGTGGCGATCTCCTTGGCGTTTCCGTTCATGGTGCGTCCTTTTCGTTTGCTTGATTGGAATTATCGGACTTGGGTTTGAGCGCGTCACGGTTGAGAGTGGTCTAATGATTGCCAATTTTGGACATCAGTCCAAGCAGCTTCGACTAACGGAATCGAGCGATGACTAAAAAGGGACGGCGCGTCCTCGAGATCCAACGCCTGGACTATCAGCCAGACGGAGACTATCCACTCGATCTGGAAATCTTCCGCGTGTCCGACCTGCGGCGGCGAGTCGGCACCGAGATCCTGGGTTCAACGCATCGGTATGCATTCCTGACGCTGCTCTGCGTCACCCGAGGCGTTTGCACGCAACTTGTGGACTTCGGGTCAGTCCCCTGTGCAACAGGCTCGTTGCTGTTGGTGCGACAGGGCATGGCCCATAGCTTCGGACCCGACGAAGATTGGGACGGATGGCTGGTCCTGTTTCGGCCCGAGTTTCTTTTGCCTTCGTCCCTGATCGAGGCCAGTCAAACCGGCGTTTCCGATCTGGACGGACTGCCGACCCATCTGGTGCCGGCCGACACTGAAGCGGCCATGGTCACCCGCGCGATCGCGCAGATGCACGACGACACGCGAATGGGCGCAGCGGCAGAGGACATGCACGCACTGCTGCGTTTCCAGCTCTGTGCATTGCTGACGAGGATTCGCATCATCCATGCGCAGAACGAAGCACATGGTCCGGCTCGAAGCCCTGCATCGCAACGTTTCAAGGAGTTCGAGCTGCTCGTGGAGAAGCATTTCGCCACTTGGCATCATGCGTCTCGATATGCCGCGCGCATGGGGTGCTCCGAGAAAAGCCTTGCCCGCGCCACGATGGACTCGGTGGGCATGAATCCCAAGGCCTTCATCTCCGCGCGGATCGTTCTCGAGGCCAAGCGGCTGTTGGCGCACACGGAACTGCCTGTCTCGGACATTGCCGAACGCATTGGTTTCAACGACCTGTCCAACTTCGTCAAGTTCTTCAAACGCGAGGCCGAATGCACGTCGATGGAGTTTCGCCGTCGACAAATGCCTTTCCGAAGCAGTTCTGGAGCGGAAGGCTGAAGCAATCTTCCCCAATCAGATGCTCAGTCTTCGTGTCTTGTGATGCCCACGACACGTTGCCACCGCTCCGCATCGTTGCGGCAATATGCCTAACTAGTCGATGGCGTCCTGTGCCCTCTGAGGGCCTTGAATCCTCTGTCACGCGCAACAAACGCGGCGAGCATGTAGGGAATCAGTGCCCTTGTATCGACTGGCCCATGCAGCCGGCTGTGAACTTCAGCGTAGGCATCGAGCTGTACCTTCAGTTCAACGGAAACAGTGATCGTCAGTTTCACGGTTTCCGCACGCGGAAGCGCACCTATGCTCAATCGACGCGTACCCCTGGTCATTGCTTGTCCCCCCGCGAAAAAAACAACGGCTTGTAGGGCCGCAAAAGAAGATCCTTGTTCGCCATCATCCGAACCGGAAACCCCGGTCGGATCGTCAGCGTCGGCTGAATGCTCGCGTTGCGCTTGGTGATCTCCTGCCCGACCTGGTTCACCGTGTCCTGCGCCCCCTCGCGCACAGCGATCACGAGGCGATTGCCGTCCTGTACAGCTCGGAGTCGGGTGCAGCGAGCTCATGCCAGAGCGGATTGGCGGTGGCCATCGCAAAGGCGCGCGGGTAGTCCGAGGGATCCTGCGACTGCATCAGCGCGGCATCGATCTCCTCGTGCGAAGGCCAGAGGTCACGCAGGTGAATCTTCTTGCCGCTGGCAGTTACCTGCACCGGGTCCACGCGCAGATCGCGCTCGGCGTCGCCTGCGAGCGCAAAGGCAATGACGAGAGGCGGCGACATGAGAAAGCCGAGGTCGAGATCGGGGTGCACGCGCCCCGGAAAATTCCGGTTGCCGGAGAGCACGGCGACGGGATGGACTGCGCCCCTGGCCGCCGCCTCCTGGATGGCCTGCGGCAGTTGGCCGGAGTTGCCGATGCAGGTCGTGCAGCCGTAGCCGACGATGTCGAACCCCACGGCCGACAGGTCTTCGATGAGGCCGGCACGCTCCAGGTAGGCCGCCGCGGCGGGCGATCCCGGGCCGAGCGAAGTCTTGACCCAGGGCGGCACTTGCAGTCCGAGTGCCCGTGACTTGCGTGCGACCAGGCCCGCCGCGATCAACAGACGCGGGTCCGAGGTGTTGGTGCAGCTCGTGATGGCAGCGATGGCCACCGGATAGCGCGGCATGTGCGCGTCCGCCACCTTGGGCCGAAAGCCAAGAGAGGCCAGGGCCGATGCGCTGTCGCCGAAACCCAGCAGATCCTGCGGCCGACGCGGACCGGCGATGTGCATTTCAATCGCGTCGAGCTCGATGTGGATGGCTCGCGTGTAGACCGGTTCCGCAGCCGGATCGAACCAGAGGCCCGTCGCGCGGTTGAATGCTTCGACGCGTTCGATATGGGCAGCGGTCCGCCCCGTCTGCCGCAGGTAGTCGAGCGTGTGCTCGTCGACCGGAAAGAAACCCGTGGTCGCGCCGTACTCCGGCGCCATGTTGGCCACCACGCTGCGCTCGCCCGCAGTGAGCGTTGAAACGCCGGGGCCGAAGAACTCGACGAACTCGCCGGACACGCCGATGGCCCGCAGGCGCTGCGTCACTGTCAGCGCCAGGTCGGTTGCCAGCACGCCGGGCCGCAGCGCGCCCGTGAGCCGCACGCCGATCACGTCGGGAATGCGCAGCATCGTCGGCATGCCGAACATCACGGTCTGCGCCTCCAGCCCGCCCACGCCCCAGCCCAGGACACCGACGCCGTTGACCATGGGCGTGTGACTGTCGGTGCCGATCATCATGTCGGGCACCAGCCACTGAGCGCCGCCGCCCTCTTCCACCGCGACCACGGTCGCCAGCTGCTCCAGGTTGATGGTGTGCATGATGCCCGTGCCGGGCGGGTGGATACGCACGCCCCTGAGCACCTTCGAGGCCCAGCGCAGGAACGAATAGCGCTCCGCATTGCGCCGGATCTCGAAAGCCATGTTGAGTTCGGGCGCGTCCTTGCGCGCGAAGGCCTCCACGGCCAGCGAGTGGTCCACCGACACGTCCACCGGCAGGCTCGAGTTCAGCACCGACGGGTCCACGCCGGCCTCGGCCAGCGTGCTGCGCATGGCGGCCAGGTCTACCAGCGCAGGCGTGCTCGTGGTGTCGTGCATGAGCACGCGCCCCGGCTGAAAGGCGATCTCCGCCTCGCTGGTGCCCGTGGCGGCCCACGCGAGAAGCGAGGCCAGCGCGGCCTGCTTCTCGGCGCCTTGCATGTTGCGCGCGACGTTTTCCAACAAAAGCCGCAACACGACCGGAAGGCGACTCAGCTTGTCATTGCAGAGGGCCGGCAGATCGACGGCGAGGTACTCCTGCCCGGCCACGACAAGCCGCATGCAGAACGTCTCAGTGTTTTCCATGAGCCAATTTTGCATTTGTTGTTTATAAAATGCAATTCAGTGCAAACCCGCAGCCTTCCTTCTTCCTCCATCCAGAGACCCTCCATGTACGCCTACGTCGGCAGCCGCACCACCCGGGAGCGCAACGCGCGGGGCGACGGCATCAGCATCTTCAAGGTCGATGCCGCGCATGGAACGCTGGAGTTGGTCGACATTGCCCGAGACCTGGTCAATCCTTCCTTTCTTGCGCTGAACGCCACCGGCGAGTTCCTCTACACAGTGCATGGCGACGAGAGCGAAGTCAGCGCCTTCAGGGTCGACCGTGGTACCGGCCTCCTCACCTTCATCAACCGCCAGAGCACGCAAGGCAAGAACCCGGTGCACCTGGCACTGGACCCGACTGGCCGCTTCATGGTGGTGTCCAACCACATTGGCGCCAGCCTGGCGGTGCTGCCCGTGAACGCCGATGGCTCCCTGGGTGAACTGACGCAACTCTTGACGCTGGAAGGCCAGGTGGGGCCGCACCGCGTGGAGCAGAAGCAGGCAAAGCCGCACTTCAATCCCTTCGACCCGACCGGCCGTTTCGTCGTCGTGCCCGACAAGGGGCTGGACCGGGTGTTCAGCTTCCGCTTTGAAGAAGGCCGCCTGACGCCGGCGCCGGTGCCGTTCGTCGCCACGCGTGAAGCCGCTGGGCCGCGCCATCTCGCGTTTCACCCGGGCGCGCCGTTCGCCTATGTGGTCAACGAACTCGACTCGACTGTGACGGCTTACCGCGTTGCGCCCGACACCGGGGCTCTCTCGCCCTTCCAGGTGCTCTCCGCACTGCCGGAGAGCTTCACCGGCAATAGCCGCGCTTCGGAAATCCAGATCGATGCGAAGGGACGCTTTCTCTATGCCTCCAATCGCGGCAGCGACAGCATCGCGGTGTTCAGTGTCTCCCCTGGCACCGGGGCGCTGAAGTTCATCGAAGCCGTGTCGGCTCAGGGCAAGACGCCGCGCTTCCTCGCGCTCACGCCGGACGGCCGTTTCATGTTCGTACTCAACGAGGACAGCGACTCGATCGTGACGCTGGCCGTCGACCCTGTGGCCGGAACGCTCGAGCCCACCGGTGCCTCGGTCAAGTCGGGCAGCCCGGTCTGCATGGTCTTCTCCGCATGAACCGCCCCCAGCCCGCGGCGCCTCTTCGACACCAAGGAACCCAGATGCAATCGATTCAACGCCGGGCGCTGCTGTGCGCCACCGCGGCCTTCACCGCGCTCCCACTCTCAGCGTTCGCGCAGGACTACCCCACGCGGCCCGTCACCATCGTGGTTCCCTTCTCCGCCGGCGGCGGCGTCGATGCGATGGCGCGACTTCTGGCGGAGAAGCTGCGCATTTCATTGAAGCAGTCGGTCGTCGTGGACAACAAGCCCGGCGCCAGCGGCATGCTCGGCGCCGCCTTCGTGGCAAAGGCCGCGCCCGACGGCTACACGCTGCTGCTGGGTTCGGCCGGCGAGACCGCCATCAATCCGCTGGTCTACAAGGCAAAGATGCAGTATTCGCCGGAGAAAGACCTGGCGCCAATCACCGCCGTGACGCGAGTGCCGAATGTGCTGGTCGCGAACCCCTCGTTCCAGGCCAAGGATCTGCCCGAACTGGTGGCCTACGCGAAGAAGAACCCCGGCAAGGTGACCTATGCCACGAGCGGCGTCGGCAACCCGCAGCATCTGAACGGCGAGCTGCTCCAGTCGCTGGCCGGCATCCAGATGCAGCACGTGCCGTACAAGGGCGCGTCGAACCAGCTGGTCGACGTGGCGTCGGGCAATGTCGACATCACCTTCGTGAGCCTGGCCGGGGCAACTCCGTTCATCAAGGGCGGCCGGGTCAGGGCGCTGGCGGTGACCTCGGCCAGGCGCGCGGGCTTTGCACCGGACATTCCGGCAATCGCCGAGTTCCCGCCCACGGCCTCGTACGACCTGGACAACTGGTTCGGTCTTTTCGCGCCTGCGAGAACGCCGCCCGCCGTGCAGGCAAAGCTCAACGAGGCAGTCACCGCGGCCCTGCGCGACCCAGACCTGATCAAACGATTGCGCGAGCAAGGCGGCGAGCCCATGCCGCTCTCGCAAACCCAGTTCCGCGACTTCATCAAGACCGAATCGGTCAAATACGCGCGCATCGTCGACAGCGCAAGGATCGTCGCGGAATAACTCCTTGCCAAATCCACAGGAGACCTTCATGAAACTCTCGTCCACATCGAATCGCCGCGCCCTGCTCGCCGCATCCGCGGCCATGCTGTTCGGCATTGCTGCAGCGCCCGCCGTGGCGCAGGCGCCGCTCGATCTCAAGATCATTGCGCCGGCAGGCCCCGGCGGCGGCTGGGACAGCGCCTCGCGCTCGCTGCAGCAGGTGCTCACCGCCACTGGCGCGGCAAAGAACGTGCAAGTCGTCAACGTGCCGGGCGCGGGCGGCACGGTCGGCCTGGCCCAGTTCGTGAACAACGCCAGGGGCGATGGCAACCAGCTGATGGTGATGGGCATCACAATGGTGGGTGCCGTGCTCACCAACAAGGCGCCGGTCGGCCTGGATGCCGTCACGCCAATCGCCCGCATGACCGGCGACCCGCTGGTGGTGGTGGTGCCTGCGAATTCACCGCACAAGACGCTGAAGGATCTTGCAGCGGCCGTGAAAGCGGACACCTCCAAGGTCGTCTGGGCCGGCGGCTCGGCCGGCGGCGCGGACCACATCCTGGCCGGACTCATCGCCAAGCAGGCCGGTGGCGATGCGGCAAAGCTGAACTACGTGCCCTTCTCGGGCGGCGGCGAAGCGCTGGCCGAAATGCTGGGCGGCCGCGTGACCGCGGGCGTGTCCGGCTACAACGAGTTCGAAAGCCAGATCAAGGCCGGCAAGCTGCGCGCCCTCGGCGTGTCGACGGCCAAGCGGATCGAAGGCGTCGACGTGCCCACGCTCAAGGAGCAAGGCATCGACGTCGAACTCGTCAACTGGCGCGGCGTGGTCGCGGGTCCGGCGATCAGCGCGTCGCAGAAGGCTGCGCTGGTGGCGGCCGTCAACAAGGCGCTCAAGTCGCCTGAATGGGCCAAGATTTCGAAGGCTCGCGGCTGGGACGACGCCTACCTCGACGCCGACGCCTTCGCCGCGTTCCTCAAGTCCGATCAGCAACGCGTCAAGGAAGTGCTGAGCTCCATCGGCCTCGTGAAATGAGCGATTCGGAAACCAACGGTCCGGGCTGGCACGCGACGGCGACGGTCGGCGCCGTGCTGTTCGGGCTGGCCGCGGTCATCGGCTACGACGTGACGCTGATGGCGCCCGCGCAGGCGGTAGGCGTCGGGCCGACGGTCGCGATGCGCATCGTTGCCCTGCTGCTGGTTGTGCTCGGGCTCGCGCACGTCGCCAAGGCTTTTCGCATGCGCGCTGCGCTGCACGGCAAGAAGACGTCGGAGCTCGGCGCCGTGCTCACCAACCGCGCGGCGCTGGGCTGGGTGCTCGGCGGGCTTATCGGGATGATCCTGATCCTGCAGCTCGGCGGCGGATTCGTCATCGGCTCGACCTGGCTCTTTGTTGCGACCGCGCGGGCCTTCGGCCAACCCATTCGCATCAAGTCGCCCGCTATCGGCTTTCTGCTCGCGGCCATCGTGTTTGCCTTCTTCACCAGGGCCTTATCCCTGTCGTTGCCGGCAGGGCCGCTCGAGCGCCTGTTTCTCGGCTAAGGGGCCACATGGAAGTTTTCACGCTATTGGGCCAAGGCCTGCTGGTGGCCATCCAGCCCGGCAACCTGCTCTTCGCCGGCATCGGCGTGCTGCTGGGCACGCTGGTCGGCATCCTGCCCGGCATCAGCCCGTCGCTGACGGTGGCCTTGCTGCTGCCCATCACCTTCAAGCTCGATCCGACGGGCTCCATCATCATGTTTGCGGGCATCTATTTCGGCGGTATGTACGGCAGCTCGACGACGGCGATCCTGCTCAACACGCCGGGCGAGGCGGCCTCGATCGCCACCGCCATCGAAGGGCACCGCATGGCGAAAGCCGGGCGCGGTGGGCCTGCGCTCGCCACGGCGGCCATCGGTTCCTTCGTCGCGGGCCTGATCGCGACGATCGGCATCTCGGTGCTCGCGCCGTGGCTCGTCGATTTCGCGGTGCGGTTCGGCCCGTGGGACTACTTCGCGCTCATGGTGCTGGCCTTTGTCACGGTGTCGGCCACCTTCGGCGACTCGGTGCTGCGCGGCATCACGAGCCTCGCGCTGGGGCTGGTGTTCGGCCTCGTCGGCATCGACAAGCTCACGGGCCAGTCGCGCCTGGCCTTCGGCGTTCCTGCCCTCCTGGACGGCGTGTCGATCACGACACTGGCCGTCGGCCTCTTCGCGATGGGCGAAACGCTCTACATCGCCTCGCGCTTCACCGGCGTGCAGGAAAAGATCGAGGCTGTGCGCGGCTCGCTCTGGATGACGAAGGAAGACTGGCAGCGCTCATGGAAGCCATGGCTGCGCGGCATCGGGTTGGGCTTTCCGATCGGTGCGCTGCCCGCGGGCGGCGCCGAAGTACCGACGCTGCTGTCGTACACGCTCGAGCGAAAGCTCGCGGTAAAGCCCGAGCAGTTCGGCAAGGGCGCGATCGAAGGCGTGGCGGGCCCGGAGGCGGCCAACAACGCGGCCGCCACGGGCACGCTGGTGCCGCTGCTGGCGCTTGGGCTTCCCACATCGGCCACCGCAGCGATGATGCTCGCGGGCTTCCAGCAATACGGGCTGGTGCCGGGTCCGCTGCTCTTCGTGACCAATGCCGATCTCGTCTGGGGGCTGATCGCCAGCTTTTTCATCGGCAACCTGATGCTGCTGGTGTTGAACCTGCCGCTTGTCGGCCTGTGGGTGCGCCTGCTGAAGGTGCCGCAGCCATGGCTCTACGCGGGCATTCTCGTGTTCGCCGTGATGGGCACGCTCGCTGCAAACCCGTCCACGGTCGAACTGGTGATGCTCGTGACATTCGGCATCTGCGGCTATCTCATGCGCTGCTGGGACTACCCCGTGGCGCCGATGATCGTCGGGCTCATCCTCGGGCCGATGGCGGAGAGCCAGTTCCGGCGCGCGCTGCAGATCAGCCTGGGCGACGGGCTGGTGTTCTTCAAGCATGCGGGCTCGGCCACGCTGCTGGCGCTGGCGCTGTTTGCGCTGGTTGCACCGCTGATCTTCAAGGGGCTGAAGCGATTCAAGGGCGAAGACGCCTGAGGCCTAGTGTCCGTTTCTCTACGAGCTTCCAAGCCGCGCCTCTCGGCTTGGCGCTTCGATGCGTGCTTGACCATCTAGGGATGCAGGAGACAACATTTCTTTCCTTCACCAAGGCTTCGCCGACTGAGTGCGTGACGCGACGTCTCGCCTGATGCTGGAGTCGCGCAGGATTGAGCGAAGTGCCCGCGGCCTCGAGAGCCCGTACAGCAGACGAGTGCTAGTGGCAACCTCAACCAACGCCAATGCCGGAGATGCGGTTGTATGTGGCTTACGGTTTCAGCCTCGTCGATGCGTTAGAGCGGCTGCGGGGTGGTTCGTCGAGGGCAAACGACTGGGACCGGAACGCGGGAGATCACACTCGCGCCGTGATCCACGCGATCCCGGGGCTTCTACCGAAACCGCGCCGGCTTCTTGAGGCGGACATGCGAGCGACGATCAGATCGCGATACTGCGGCGCACCCTGCTGCGCTGGCGGGATCTTGTGGATGGGTGTGCGGCATGCTGACGCTGCGCACTATCGCAGGCGGGCTGCAACTCGGTCTCCGGGAGTCGTGCCGGGCCATGCGACCTGTCAACTGGGCATCCTGTGGTGCCCCGAACTGGCCGCCTGTGCCTTTGACGCCATCAGCTTTGATCAGCGGCCGGTGAAGGCCGCGGGCTTCTTGCCGAAGAAGGCGTCGAGGCCGACGCGGAAATCGTCGGTGGCGGCGCAGGTCTGGAACGCGACGGACTCGGCGTCGAGCTGGCTTGCGAGGTCGCGATCGAGCGAGCCGCGCATCAGCCGGCGCAGGTTACCGAGCGCCACGGTCGGGCCTTTGGCCAGCCTCTGCGCGAGCGCCATCGCTTCGCATTCGAGCTCGGCCGCCGGCACCACGCGGTTGATGAGGCCCATGCGCTCAGCGGCGACGGTGTCATAGGTGTCGCCGAGCATCGCGATCTCCAGCGCGCGGCGCATGCCGACGAGGCGCGGCAGCGCCCACGAGGCGCCGACGTCGCAGCTGGTGCCGATGTTCACGTAGGCAAGGTTGAAGCGCGTGCCTTCGGCCGCGAGCACGAAGTCGGCCTGCAGCATCAGGCTCAGGCCCGCGCCGGCCGCCACGCCGTGCACCTGCGCGACGAGCGGCGCGTCCATGGCGTCGAGCACGGTCAGCGCCTCGTGCAGCGGGCCGATGAGGTCGGCCGCGCCCTGCTTCGGGTCGGCACTCAGCACGCCGAGGTCGCCGCCGGCCATAAAGCCCTTGCCCGCGCCGCTCAGCAGCACGGCGCGCACGCTTCTGTCGGCCGCCAGCTCGCGCGCGGCGGCGAGGAAGGCGTTGGCCATCGGCACGTCGATGGCGTTGAGCGCGGCTGGACGGTTGAAGCGCAACGTGGCCACCGCACCGTCGCGCTCGAGCTGAAGCGGGATATTAGTGGTCACATAGGCCTTTCGAGTTTTACTAAGCGTGGCGCGTGTCGTAGGCTATCGAACTCGGATGCAATGGGTAGAGGCGGGGCGAAAATTTCTCGAGTCGCCCTCTCACATCCGCTCATGCCGCATATGCAGGTCAGGTCCGCTCGATGCCCTTGAATGTGCGCAAGACCTCGGCTGCATGCGCGGAGGGATCGTATGGTGGGTTGCCAACGCCGTGCGCGGTTGGCTCCGTAGTCACGGCGCTCCAAAGCCGGTCATGGTTGCCCGCAGCGAAGTCCAGGAGCGCGTCGCGAACAAAGGTGTCCCGGATAGCTTGCTCGCTGCTTTGTCGTGGGCGTTGCTGGCCGACGATGCCGTACATTTCCGTACCGTGTACCGCGTGCGCTCCTTCGACAGGACCCACGGTCAGCAGGTGGGCGTTGCCGCCTGCGGCGGCGTGGGCGAGTGCCGCGCGTGCGGCTGGTAAGGTGAAAAAGTAGTCGGTGAAGAGCGCCCCGCGCACCTCGACCGGAGTGCGTCCGTTGACGTCGTACGCCGCGACGATGCGCCGGGCACGGCTGCGGGGGATGCGCGACTTCTTGACGAGCTCGTCGACGAGGTTGTCGATGCTGCCCGGGTCGAATTTCTCGGTCGCGTTGATAACCCACCAGTCCGCCTCGTTTGTCGCGGTGCTGAAGAGGATGTCGACGTCGCGGAGACGTCCGGCTTCGAGGACGCGCAGCGGGGTGTCGGCGAGAACGGCCCCGGTTTGAGCATGGTCGTTCACGATGCCGATCGTCGTGTTGTCGATGCCATGTCTATCGCCGATATCGCGCGGGCTGACCTTGATGAGTGTCTCGGCAAGGAGCTTCGCATCCAGAGCGAACAGTTGTTGTGGATCGTCCGCGATGCCGAGTTCAGTCAGAAACGTGATCGCGAGTTCTTCGGCCCACCAAGCCGGAACGATCCGGGATGCACCGCCGGAGAACGCAGCGAGACGACGGTAGAGACCGTCGGCGGCCGGGGCGGCGAGGAGCCCGATCGTGGAATACGCGCCGGCGCTGTGACCGGTGACGGTGACGTTCCGAGGGTCGCCGCCGAACCGGGCGATGTTCTCTCGCACCCATTTGAGCGCGGTGATGATGTCCTGCAGGCCCAGGTTGGTGGCATCCGCGAACACGCCGCCGTACTGAGAAAGCGACAACCACCCGAATGGGCCAAGCCGATAGTTCAGGGATACCCCGATAGCGCGACCGGTTGCGGCGAGGCCAGAGGCATTCGAGGTGGTCTGGGTGTTGGCACCGATCTCGAAGCCGCCGCCGAAGATGTAGACGATCACAGGGAGCGGCTTGTCACCGGCGTCCTTTGGTGCCCAGACGTTGAGATTCAGGCAGTCCTCGCTCAAGCCGTTGTCGGCCTCGAGCCAGCCTGTATCGCCGGCCTGCATCGGGGCAGGCCCCTTCTGGTCGTAGGGCAGGTCCGGGTTGAACGGCAGCGGGATTGGTCGGCGGAAGCGTTCTGCGGTGGCGTAAGGGATGCCCAGCCAGGAGCGAATCGCTTGGGGAGCGGTAGTGGTATCGGTAAAGGTATCGATCATGTGTTCGGTTCTTTAAAACTCATAAAGACTCTGGCCTCGGTGACGCTTCTGCGCCCGGAGATCACCGCGTTGGAGAGGAAGGCATCGTCAGGTCAGCCGAGGACGACGTCATCGAACTGCATAAAGCGCTTTCAGTTCTTGGTTGAATGAAAACGAGCACGATCAAAATGGCGGTGCGTCACCGAGCCGGAATTCCCGCGTAATCGCGTCCAGCTCTTGCGAGACTTGATCGTCGAGCGTTGTATCGACGGCCCGTAGCACTTCAGGCAACTGCGACGCACGGCTCGCCCCGAGGACCATGCAAGTGACGCCAGGTTGTGCAAGTACCCATGCCCCTGCAAGTCGCTCAGGCGCCAGGCCAGCAAGCCGAGCCACATCCATGATGCGGTTCACTGCCTGGAACTCCCTATCGTGCCAGTACCGCTGCCTGTATGCGGCTGCGGTGCTTCCTGCGCCAAAGCGCGTCGACGCATCGGCCTGTGTCTTGCCGCGATACTTGCCCGTCAGCAAGCCACCGGCCAGGGGGTTGTAGCAGAGCGTGGCGAGGTTCTCCGCAACGCACATGGGAAACAGGTCGCGCTCGAACTGCCGAAACAGAAGGTTGTACCGAGGCTGGACGGTGACAGGCTTCACCAACTGCAGTGCCTCGCTCCGTCCAAGTGCGCGCGCTACGCGCCACGCGCCCCAGTTCGAGACGCCTACGTAGCGCGCCCGGCCGGTGCGCACGATGGTGTTAAGTGCCTCGAGCGTTTCGTCGAGCGGTGTAGTGGAATCGTCCCGGTGCAACTGGAACAGGTCTACGTAGTCAGTGCCGAGCCGCGTCAGCGACGCGTCAATGGCGCTCAGGAGGTGCTTTCTGGACGTGCCGGCATCCCACGGCATCGGCCCCATCGGCCCCCCGGCCTTGGTCGTGAGGATGAAACTTTCGCGACGGCCCTTCAGCCATTTGCCGATGATTTGCTCGGTGGTCCCCTTGCGCTCGTCCGACGCATCACTCGGATATCGATTCGCCGTGTCGATGAAATTCACACCCGCATCAGTGGCGGCATCGAGGATCGACACCGACTCGGTTTCGTCGGCACTGGATCCGAAGGTCATCGTGCCAAGGCACAGGCGCGAGACCTGCAGCCCCGTGTTGCCGAGACGGATCAGGTGGCTGTTGCTCATGTGTTCTCCATTGCTGAAAGCAGATCCCGGCTCGCGTGGGCGATCTCGTAGTCGCGAACCAGCCGCGTGAACTCGATCGCTTCACAAGTCATGCACGTACCTCTGAGTTTGATAGAAGGGCTAGATCGACGTCCCTGGCTTCTCGCGCTGCAGGTGTGGCAACAGGCGAACCACGACCTCGCGTTCTGCCGCGAACGCGTAGCAACTGTCCACACGAAATCGGTGCTGCGCGTCCTCTTCAGGATCGTCCGTCGAGACGATTCGTAGCGGCGCGATGCCTTGCAGTACGGTCGTGGCCATGGGGCCTAACAGCTCCACAATGTGCGTGCAGGACGCCACGCCCCCAAGCAGTTCGCGTACGCGCTTGTTCCAGCCCCTCCCGATGCCGAGACCCACAAGCGCCTGCAGCGCAGCTGCAGCCCCCGGGCAGATGTTGAAAGGCGTCGCCGACATCTCTGCATCCGCAGCACGAACCTCGAGTTCAGAGTTAAGCACGAGGCGAACTGTGATGTCGTGCAGGTGGTGCCCTGGCGGAGCGTCCTCCTCGGCCAGCAAGCGACGAAACGCGTGCGTCTTGGTGTCGACCAGACGGCCTTCGACTTCGAACAGGCCGTCACTGCGACGGTAAAAGCGCATGTCTACGTCGCGGTGGTGCAACTCCTCGCGGGTCACAGCATCTGTGCTCATGAAATTCTCCGACCTTTTGAGCGCTTCATCCCACCGCGGCACGGAAGACGCGCATGTAATTTCCACCCGCGAGCTTCCCCGCTTCGTCGGAAGTGAACCCACCGCGCAGCATCGCCGCGATCAGGTTGACCCACTGTGAGTAGTCCTGCAGCACACCAGGGGCAACCTGCTGATCGGTCCCCACGCAGACATGGTCCACGCCGATGACGTCGGCCATTTCCTTCAGTCCCTCGACGTACTTGTCAACGTCAGGAAAGATTGCCCAGATTCCGACGGCGCCCCCGGTTTCTGCAATCGCCCTCGCGTGGTCCGGACTCACGCAACGGGCGGCCAGTCGGGTCGATGCCATCGCTCGGGAACCGGCAAGCGCGGTATGCGACAGCAACAGCGGTTTGGTGGAGACTTTCGCCGCAGTCTTGGTCGTCTGTTCGGTGGCGTGTGCAACATCGACGATCATGCCCAAGCGATGGCAGCCACGGATCACCTCGGCGCCAAATTCGGTCAACCCGTCGTGCGTCGCCGCGCCCATCTGGAAGTCACCGACATCGTTCGGGGTGAAGTGCACAAGCTGAGCGGAGCGGATGCCGCGCTGGTGGGCTTCTTCCAGCCGCTCCAGCTTTCCGTCCATGAAGTCCAAGCCCTCGACGCCCCCAATCAGCGCCGGCTGGCCTGCGGCGTGGGCCGCCGCCAGATCGGCTGCCGTCAATGCGCGCTGCAAGCCGTGGTGCGTCACCATGTCGTCGGCCCAGGCGAGGCGTTCAAGATGGTGCCTATAGAGCTCACCCGGCTCAGGCAAACGGGTTAGGCAAACGACCCCGGCTGCATTCCTGCCAAGAAGGGGTTCATCCGGAATTTCCGACAAGCACACTGCAGCAAGCGACCCGGCCCGCATATCGGCGGCCAGCATGCCGTTAGGCGGTGCAGGAGAGTAGATGCCCTGCGGTCCGCCGTGCGTGTGGACGTCTACGGAGATGGACTTGCGCAGAACCTCCAGTGCCTTCGCGCCGACCTCGGCAACCTGGGCGGCTTCTGTCGAACCCTGTGGTCCGGCATCGCCGCCGAGCATGGCCTGGACCGACGCCATTGGCGTGTTCCAGATCGAATGGCGGCAAGAGGTGCCGACCGCGTGGAAGTGACCGCAGCACATATCTTGTCAGACGATGATCGTCACGCCAGTCCCTGAATCACGGGTGCCGGAGCAGACCGAACGCCGTGGGCTACGGCGCACAAGACCGTCGTGCATATGCATTCTTACTCCGGAACGATCCCCAGCGTCGCGAACGTGCTCTTCCACCCGTTCGCTTCCTCCGCGTACTCCTTGGCGAACTGTGCCGGCGACGACTGGAGCAAGGTGCCTGAGAGGCGAGCCTCCAACGACTTGCGGTACGCTTCGTCCGCATACAAGGTGCTGAAGGCGCGCGCGATGGCGTTGACCGCATCCGCAGGCATGCCCTTGGGCACGAAGATCCCGCCCCATGATACGGGCAGGAAGCCCTTGTAGCCCACTGCTTCTTCGAGCGTAGGTACATCCGGCAGGGCGGCGAGCCGATGGCTGTCGATCACCGCGAGCGCATGCAACTCCTTCGACTCAAGTTGGCCCTTCACCGAGATATGCCCGCTGATGGCCAGTTGCGTGTCGTCGCGCATGAGTGCCATGGTCAGTGGGCCCATGCCTGTGAAGTCGACCGCCGTGTAGCGCAGTCCCATCGGTTTCGCCACAACCGCCATCGCAAGGTTGAAGAACGACGCGCGTCCGGCTCCGGCAAAAAATATTCCTTGCGGCGAGGACTTGCTCAACGCCACCAACTCGGCCATCGTCTTCGCGCGCTGCGCCGTTTTCGCATTGGTGACGAACACAACCGGAGTGTTGAAGACACGGTAGACCGGGATCAGGTCCGTCAGGGGGTCAAAGCGGAGGTTGCGGGTCGTGTACTTCGCCAAGAGCATGCTCGGGCTGGCCATCAAAAGCGTGTGGCCATCGTTTGCAGCCAGCGTGTACTCGGTGCCGATGATGCCCCCCGCACCCGCCTTGTTTTCCACGATGACTGGCTGTTTCCAGATCGCTTCCAGCCTCGGCGCTAGAAGGCGCGTGATCGTGTCGGTCCCGGAGCCAGGGCCGGTGCCCACCACGATCTTCACTGCTCGGGTAGGCCAGGCCGGGGCCTGGGCGAAGGACAAGTGGGGCGACAGGGATGCGGCTGCGGCGCCCAACAGGAAGTTGCGGCGGCTCGACGAAGTGCTGTGGAAGTTCATGGGTTTGTCTCACCTTCGGTTGATCCGTAATTCTTTAAATGACGTGGACTTCGCTTGGGCTAATGGCAGTCAGCCAAGACCGGAGCCAAAGTCGATGAATCGTAGTGTTGGCGCTGCGAATCGAAAGTACGACGTCCATAACGTGGATGTTTTCGCCAAGAAAGTGGCTTCAAACACGGCTGAAAGGGGGGGCACTAAAGCGATCAACGCTCCATCGCTTCCCTCCAAGCCTTGGTGCAACACGGCCGTCGCGACAGCCAGCCCCGGAAGCTGCTGCCCGTCTTATCGAAGCCCCCAGGAGTCACGTGTCCACAATGTGGCGGATTGATATATGCCTCCAAAAGCTGCTTAGCGAGCACGCGCTGGATTTCGTTCGCGTGCTCGAAGGTCCGCATGACCCTCAACTCGCGGTAGACCCGCTCAACGCTCCCTGTCCAAACTGAGGCATTGAATTCAGGAGGGCGGCTCAGATCCATCGGGTGAAACTCTCCACCTCCTCTCGCGGCGTTCTGTAGGTGTTCACGGCTGCAGCCTCATCGGCGTAGCCGAGCGCCATGCCGCACACCAGCATTTCGCCGGCATCCGCGCCGATGAACGGCAGGACGATCTTTGCGCAGTTGTTCCACGCCGCCTGGGGGCAGGTGTGCAGGCCATAGGCGCGCGCCGCCAGCATCAGCGTCTGCAGGAACATGCCGTAGTCGATCAGCGAGCCGCGGCCCATGACGCGGTCGATAGTGAACATGAGGCCGACCGGCGCGTCGAAAAAGCGGTAGTTCCGTTGTCCCTGCTCATGCATCTTGTCCTTGTCGCCTTTTCCGATACCGAGATGACCGTACAACGTCCAGCCGTTGTGACGGCGCCGGTCGATGTAAGGCGAGACCCACTCTGAGGGGTAGTAGCCGTCCACCTCGCCGTACTCGGCGGTCAGGGAGGAATCGGCACGGGTCGCATCGTGCGCAGCACACACTTGTGCGACAAGTGCATCCTGACGATCGCCCTGCAGCACGTACACCTTCCACGGTTGCGTGTTCGTGCTGGACGCCGCGCAACTCGCGATCCGGAGGATGTCCTCGACTTGCTTGCGCGAGACCGGCCTGTCGGGCAAGAACGCGCGGCATGAGAAGCGGCTTTCGATCGCCGCTATCACGCTAGCCGGATCCTGAACGACTGCATCGACCTGGGACTTGGTCATGGGTGTCTCCATGGCGTTGAGCACCTCAGACCGTGCCCGCCTGGCGCAACTCGGCAATCTGCCCGGCCGAGAGCCCTGCCAGTTGGCGTAGGATCTCGTCGGTGTCCGCACCCAGTGCGGGCGCTGGCTTGATCTGCGGAGACGGTGTCCCGCTGAACCGCGGTTGCACCGCCGGCATCTTGAGCTCGCCGATCTGAGGGTGCTCGACGCTGGCGATGGTGCCCCGGGCCTCGTAATGCGGGTCTGCGACGATATCCTTGATCGAGTAGATCAACGAGTATGCGAGGCCCTTCTCTTCAAGGATCCGGCACACCTCCAACACCGGCAGCGACTTGATCCAAGCGGCGACGATGACGTTGAGCTCCTCGACGCAGGCCGTGCGTTTCGCATGGGTCGAATAGCGCTCTTGACCGCCCAGGGCCGGGATGGCTTCGCACAGCCGGCCGAACATGCGGTCGTTGGACACGGTCAGGACGATGTAGCGTCCATCGCAGGTTTCAAAATGGTCGCCCGGGGCTGCGGCGAAGTGAAGGTTGCCCGTGCGCTCGCGTGGCAGTCCCAACCTGTCGTACGCCGTGACCATCACGTCGGTGAAGCGGAACACCGTTTCGTACAACGAGAGATCGATCTGCTGACCTTCGCCGCCACGCATATCCCGGTGGTAGAGCGCGACCATGATTCCGAAAGCGCCAAACAACGCGGTCGAGTAGTCGGCCATCGCCGTGCCCAGCTTGACCGGCGCCCGGTCCGGATAGCCCGTGGCGTTCAGAGTGCCGCCCATCGCCAGGGCGATGCGGTCGTATCCTGCGCGGTTGGCATACGGGCCAGTCTGGCCATAGCCGGAAACGCTCAACATGACGAGCCTTGGGTTCACTTGCTTCAGGTGTTCCCACGAGAGGTTCCACTTGCCCAGAATGCCGGGGCGGAAGTTCTCCACGAGCACATCGGCGTGCTTCAACATCTCCTTCAGAATCCGCTGGCCTTCGGAATGGTGCAGATCGAGCGTCACGGACTTCTTGTTGCGCCCTTCGACGTTCCACCAAAGGCTTTCTCCTCCTACCGACGGCCCGATGTGGCGCAGAGAGTCGCCGCGGCCCGGCTGCTCGATCTTGATCACGTCCGCACCGAGGTCTGCAAGCAAAGTTGCCGCGACGGGGCCAGCAACCATCGTGCCGATGTCGATCACCCGGATGCCGGCCAGCGGCCCTTTGTCTTTCGGTTCCATACTCTGTCTCCTTCAAGTCGTCGATATCAAGTCACCGCACATCGGCGAAGACTCAGTTGCCTGTGAACCGAGGTGGGCGTTTTTCCTTGAAGGCCGCGAGCCCTTCGACCCGGTCCGCAGAGAAGTGGTGCAAGTTGCTCAGGGCGCGCTCATAGCGCAGCCCGATGGACAGCGGCTGATCCAGCGCGTCATTGAGCGCCTGCTTCATGCGGCCCAGCACCAGCGGGCTCTTGGCTGCGAGCTTCCTGGCCAGAACCTCCACGGCACCGATGAAGCCGTCGTCGGCGACGACCAGGTTGACGAGGCCAAAGGCCTTCCATTCACTGGCTGGATGCATGTCGCCCGTGAACATGAGGAGCTTGGCGTTGTTCAGTCCCACCTTGCGCGGCAAACGCGCGGTCGCGCCCGCGCCTGGAAACAGGGCGTAGTTCGAATGGGCATCGCCGATACGGGCGGACTCGGCAGCGATGACGAGGTCGCAGGCAAGAACCAGCTCCAGTCCACCCGCCACTGCGATCCCGTTGATGGCCGCGATCACAGGCTTGGCAGACGCTTCGATCAGTTCGGTCAGGCCGCCGATCGCCTTCACGAACTCGGCACCGCTCTCCGGACGGCTCCGGGCCGGGTCCTTCAGATCGGCGCCGGCGCAGAAGGCTCGGCCTGCGCCCGTCAGAACGATGACGCGGACTTCCGGATCGCCCTGGGCATCTTCGATGGCCCGCGTCAAAGCGGTGACGAGCGCCAGGGTCAGCGAGTTCAACGCCTGTGGTCGATTGAGCTTCAACCACAGCACCGAGTCGCGCTGTTGCTGATCGAGTTCTTCCGTGTTCAGTGCGGTTTCCATGTGTAGCCTTCGAGAATTGGATGTTGGGAGTTGGATCGGATCTGCTCAGCGCAGTCCAAGGGACTTGGCGACGATGCCGCGCAGCACTTCCTTCGTGCCGCCGCGGATCGTGCAGGATGGTGCGTGCAGGATCACGTTGGCCAGCGCGGCGCTGTAGCCGTTGGTGGCGCCAAGCTCAGGCTCGGTCGGCAGAACCAGCCGAAGTGTCTCGGGAATCTCCTGCTCGAAGCAGGAACCGAGGTCCTTGACCAGGGCCGCATGCAGTGGGGCATCCTGCTCGTCGGCGAGCATCGTGGCGATCGATCGCGACATCCGCCGCAGCGTCGAGAGGTGGGCGACCAGACGCCCTATGGTCCGGGCTCCCTCGGCCGACGGTTGCTGCTTGAGCGCGGCGACGAATTCCTCCACCGCGCCCATGTGGGACATGAACCGGTCAGGGCCGCTGCGCTCGAACGTTAGCTCGCTCGTGACCTGTTGCCAGCCGTGGCCCTCGACGCCGATGAGCGCATCGTCAGAGAGGAACACATCCTGGAAGTGGACTTCGTTGAAATCGTGGTCGCCGGCGATGTTGACGATGGGCCGGCAGGTGATGCCAGGCGTCTTCATGTCGACTAGGAATTGGCTCAACCCAGCCTGCCGCACCTCACTTGCGGGCGCCGTGCGGCACAGCAGGATCATGTAGTGCGTGCGGTGCGCGCTCGAGGTCCAGATTTTGGCGCCATTGACTCGCCAACCACCGTCCACCTTGATGGCACGCGTGCGCACCGAGGCGAGGTCCGAGCCTGAGTCCGGCTCGCTCAAACCGATGCAGAAGTAGCACTTGCCAGCGGCAATCCGTGGAATGATTTCCTCGCGCTGGCGCTCGCTGCCGAATCGCAGCAACAACGGCCCACTCTGGCGCTCGGCCACCGCATGCGCAAAGACCGGTGCGCGCACGGCCAGCAGTTCCTCCAGAACGACCAGGCGCTCCATCAGTCCGTAGCCGCCTCCGCCATAGCGCTTGGGAAAGCCCATGCCGATCCAGCCGCGTTCGCCAAGCGCTTTGCTGAACTCGGGATCGAAGCCGCCGAAGGAAGCGGCTCCGTGACGATTACCGTGCCAGCCGTCGACGAAGTCCCGGACTTCGGCACGCAGCGCCTCACCGATGTCGGAATGCCGCGGGCGCGGAAAGGAAAGCTTGTTCATCGTGCGGCTCCTGCCCGTGCTGTTGCGACACGCACTGGCCTGGCCATGGGCACCATGGCGCGCCAGAGAGACTGCCCCGCGTCCCCGGCCAGGATGCGCTCGCCCAACTCGCGAGACCAGAACGCCTCATTGCCGAACTCGTCTCTCCAGGACCAGAGTCGCTTGGTGAATTGGTGCAGTTCGTGTTCTTCGGTGAAGCCGATGGCGCCGAAGGTCTGGTGCGCGATTGCGCAGGCATGGCCTGCTGCCTCACCGGTACGGATCTTCGCGCTGGCGGCGGCAATGCTCTGCGTGAGCGGTTCGCCTACCCCATCGAGCCATTCATCGATCGCTTCGCTGCCGGCTTCGGCGGCTGCACGCGCGGCTGCCGCCTGCGTCGCCAGCAGTGCGATGTTCTGCTGCACCGCCTGGAATTTGCCGATCGGTCGGCCGAACTGCACGCGAAGGTTGGCGTACTCGACGGCCAGACCCAGGGTGCGCTCAATCGCGCCGGCCATGAGGGCACTGCGCAGGATGGCTGCAAGGCAGAGCAACTCACGCGCGTCGAACGGCGCCGGGACCACTGCCTGGGGCACGACCCCTTCGAGCACCAGCGTGTCGCGCGGCTCGCCGGCCAGATTGCAGCCTGAAGTGACAGATACGCCCGCCGCATCACGGGCAACGACGATCAGTTGCGCGCCTGCGCCGGACCCCACGATGAACGCGACATGCGTAGAGGCGTCGCCCCACGGCACACGGCGAAGCATGCCATCGACGCGCTTGCCGTCGCGCCCAACCCCCACCCGGATCTGCTCGGACTGAGCAGATGAGGCAATGGTCGGCGAGCCCGCGCCATCGACGCCGGCGTGGTCCATCAGCCAGTGTCCAACCATCGCTTCCGCCAGCGGAACGGCCGCGGCATGCTCACCCGCAAGCGACAGCAGCCCACAGGCATCTGCCCAGCTCACACCGGCTCCGCCTTTGCTCTCAGCCAGCAAAGCCTTGTCGAATCCGGACTCCTGCAAAACGGCCCACAGGTCCTTGGGCTTGTCTGCGAATATCCGAAGCGCCGCTTCATGCAGCATGTCGCGCGTGTCTTCACTCATCGCTTGTCTCCTGGTGGTTGGCTCTGTCCCGTCACACTGGATCCCAGGTAAAGACGTCGCGCGACTTGTCCAGCGGGAAGAACGAGGGCTTCATCATCGGCAGCGCCACTTCAAGGCAGGTATCGACCGTCCAGCCCTCGCTGCGGTGTGCGGTGCGGATCGGCCGCGGCTGTGAGAACAGGTAGATCTCGTTGCTGCGAACGCCGAAGATCTGCCCGGTCACGCCACTGGCTTCGTCGGTCAGCAGCGCACAGGTGAAGGGCGCGATCTTGGCCACCTCCATGCGCTGGTTGACCAGCGTGCGGGCCAGCCCCTCGGGGGTGTCGGTCGGGATCGAACTCACCATGCGGGTGAATGCGAATGGCGCAATACAGTTGGACCGCACATTGAAGCGCTCCATGTCCAGTGCAATCGATTTCGACAGGCCGACAACGCCCATCTTCGCGGCGGCGTAGTTGGCCTGCGCGACGTTGCCGATCAGCCCCGAGGTCGACGTCATGTGCACGATGGCGCCGGAGTCCTGGCTCTTGAAATGTGGCGCAACAGCACGGGCCATGTTGAAACAGCCCTTCAGGTGCACCTTCACCACCGCGTCGAAGTCTTCCTCCGACATCTTGTGGAAGATTCCATCGCGCAGGTTGCCCGCGTTGTTCACCAGTCCGTCAACGCGTCCGTACAGGTCGAGCGCGTGCTTCACGATCTGTTGCGCCGAATTCCACTCGGCCACGCTGTCGGTGTTCGCACTGGCCTCGCCACCTGCGGCGCGAATCTGTTCGACCGTCTGCTGGGCCGGTCCTGCACTGCCACCTGCGCCGTCCATGGCCACACCCAGGTCGTTCACTACCACGCGTGCACCCTGGCGCGCGGCTTCGAGTGCGATCTCCTTACCCACGCCAGCGCCCGCGCCGGTTACCACGATCACTTTGCCTTGCAGTCGCTGTGTCATTGCAGCCTCCTTCAAGCCGTGAGGATGGACACGACTGCTACCGCGGACTCGTGGCCGACCTGGCCGCCCGAGTTCTGCGCCAGTGCGACCTTGGCGGAATGGCGCTGCCGTGCCCCCGCTTCGCCGCGCAGCTGCTGGACCAGCTCGGCGATCTGAGCCGCACCGGTGGCGCCGATCGGATGGCCCCTGCTGAGCAGGCCGCCGCTCGGGTTGACGGAGATCCGACCGCCGATATCCGTTGCACCGCTGCGCAGCAGCTCGACGCCCTGTCCCTCTGGACAGAATTGCACGACTTCGTAGTTGATGAGCTCGCCGGGCGCCGATGCGTCGTGGACTTCGGCGACGTGGACCTCGTCCGGCCCGATGGACGCTTCTTTGTAGGCGGCCTTCGCGGCGCTGACCGAAGCGCTCGGCTTGGTGGAGTCCGCCATCCCGGACAGCAGGACGGAGCTTGCAACCCATACCGGCCGGCATCCCGTCAGCTGTGCCGCGACGCGGCTCGAGACGAGAACGATCGCGGCCGCACCGTCCCCGATCGATGAGCACATTGGAAGTGTCAGCGGCTCGCTGATCATGCGGGCGGCAAGGACCTCCTCGACCGTCGTCTCCTTGCGGAACTGTGCGTACGGGTTCAGCGCGCCGGCACGCCGGCTTTTGACGGTGATCCGGGCGAAGTCCTCCGGCGTCGTTCCGGTCGCCTTCATGTAGCGCCGCGTGCGTTCCGCGTAGATGTCCATGAAAATGGATCCGCTGCCGGAACCGATGTGTGCCGGCATGACATCTTCCTTGTCCACCGCGCCTCCGAACGCGCCGAACGACACGGCCTTGTCGGGGTGGCTCAGTTTTTCCGCCCCCACAGCCATGGCCACGTCTGACTGGCCGCTGGCGACGGAGTGCCAGGCGAGGTGGAAGGCTGTGCTGCCGGTCGCGCAGGCGTTCTCGACGCTGACCATCGGCTTGCCGAGCAGGCCGGTGTGCCGCAGGGCGGCTTGCGCACGCACCATCTCCTGGCCCGTAATGAGTCCGGCTGCCGCGTTGCCGAAAAAGACGCGGTCGACGCGCTCGGCGCCGATGCCGGCATCAGCCAGGGCGTTGCGAACCGCCTCTTCGGCAGAAGTCCTGACCGAACGGTCCATGAACTTTCCGAACGAGGTCATGCCAATTCCAACGATTGCGACACGGGTGGTCATAGTCTTCCAATCCAAGTGATAAGAGTGTCAAAGCGGGGTGCCGACGACTGCGGCGGTGTTGAAGCAGGCGCGATCAGATCGCGCTGGGTTTTTCGTTCTTGCGGCGGGCGGGGCCGTCGTACTCAACCTGGTCGAGGGTGATCTGGCGCCAGCCGGGTTCGCGCACGGACTCTTCGAACGCGTGCGCGAACAAGCCGGCAGTCCGCGGAACGACGATGAAGGCGCGAGCCAGCCGCCAGTCGATTCCCATATCCGAAATGATTGCTCCAACCGCCGCATCGATGTTTGCCAGCAGCGGTCGGTTTTTCTTTTTGATCAGCGCCTTCTCCAGCTCGCGAGTCATCCGAACGTGGTCACCTGCAAGCCCATACTCCTCGGCGAGAGCGAACAGCACCTTCCCGCGAGGATCGCCCTCGGGATGCTGCGGATGTCCGAAGCCATCCAGCCGCTTGTGGTTGCCAACGTACTCAGCCGCAACATCCTCGAAGCTGCGTCCACTGGAGGCAGCCTCGGATACCAGCTCCTGGATGTAGCGGGAGAACTCTTCTCCGGCGCCCCCGTGAACGTCGCCGAACATCATGGCTCCGGCCGCGACCGAGCATTGGATCGGTACGCCTGCGGCTTGTACGAATCGGGTGACTGTCGAGGACGGTGAAATACCGTGATCGGCCACCGCAATGAACATGGCATTGATGATCTTTGACTCGTTGCCCTTGGGAAGCTCTCCCTTGTAGAGCAGGTACACCATGGCTCCGAAGTCGATCTTGCCGACAAGATCCGTGAGGACGTCGTAGCCCCTGACCAAAGTACCTTCATGCGGAGTCGGGTCGGCGATAGCGGTTCGCCAGTATTTACGGTCAGTGGTCTTGCTCGTGTCAGTCATGCGGTGCTCCATTTCAGTGGTTGGGGGGCGGAGAGCGATCGGGATGGATCTCGAACTTGTTGGGGCAAATCGTAGTTCCGGGTTCTCAGCGACGGAACTTCCATGTCCACCATATGGATGTTTTTCTCCGGACGCTTGCGCATTTGGCCCTCCTTGGCCTCTCCTTTCACGGCCCTACTCTGTCCACGCTATGATCAGAATCATGACCAGTACAGACTCACGCGGAACGCAGAGCATCGATCGCACAATCGGTGTTTTGAAGCAGGTGGTCGCCCATGGATCCCACGGGTTGACGGTGGCCGAACTCGTCGCGCTTAGCGGGCTAGAACGACCCACCATGCATCGCATAGTCCAGGCCTTGGAAAGGCAGGGCTTGTTGAAACGCCCCGATGGGTCAAAACGCTATGTGCTGGGTGATTACTGCCGCCAGATGGCAGCCGCCTTCGCTGATCGAGCCGACCTGAGGACAGTGTGTGAACCAGCGCTCAGGGCTATTTCAGAGGAGACGGGAAACAGCGCGTTTCTCATTGGTCGCATCGGGTACGAATCGATCTGCCTTGCCCGTGTGGTTGGCTCGTACCCGGTGCAGGTTTTGACAGTCAATGTCGGTAGCAGAAATCCATTGGGTGCTGGGGCAGGTGGTCTCGCCATCCTGTCGACATTACCCCTGGACGAGCGAAACGAATGCATCCGCGCAAACGCGAAGCGGTTGAGCAGTTACGGTTCACTGACGGAGTCCATGCTACGTGCGCTGATTCGTGCAACCGAACGCCGCGGTCATTCCGTCATCGGGCACTACAACGTGCCGGGTGTCATCGGCATAGGAATGGCGATGCGAAATGCGACCGGCTCTGTGATGGGTGCCATCACCACATCTTCAATCGACAGCCGGATGTCGAGGGCAGACCAACAGGCAGCCGCTGTATCCATCGCAAAGCATATTGCGCGTATTCAGTCTTCTTTGGATATCCTATAGCTGTCTCTTTAACACGCGCATGAAGACGTTGCAGCGGTGCAGCGGTGCAGGTCGTAACGCGCGGGCCGCTTGATGCCGATGTCGGCCGGCTCGGTCCGGTCGATGCGAAGCACTGTGGCGCCGAGATCTGCGAGCGGCACGAAGTGGAAAGAGTGCTCGCGGGAGTTCCTTTTGAGCGTGGATTGCGATCAGCCGTTGAGCGTGCGGCCACCGTCAACGATGATTTCGGAGCCGACCGTCCATCGGGACTCGTCTGAAGCCAGGTACAGCACTGCCTTGGCGACTTCTTCCGGCGTGCCGAAACGGCCAAACGGAATGGTTGCGGCGATGTCCTTGTTGACCTGCGTGCGGTAGTCATCGGGAATGCCGAGCTTGTCGTACAGCGGCGTTTCGACCGGGCCGGGGCTGACGGCGTTGACGCGAATTCCGCGTCCGAGCAGTTCGCTCGAAAGCGTCTTCGACATGTTCAGAAACGCAGCCTTGGTCGCGGCATAAACCGACGAACGCTGCGCGCCGACGTGCGCATTGATCGACGTATTGAGCACCACCGATGCGGGGCTCGCAAAGACAGGCAGCAAGGCCTGGATCAGGAAGTACGGCCCCTTGACGTTGATACCGAACGAGCGATCGAACATTTCTTCCGTCCACTCTTCGATCGGCATCCAAACGGATACGCCAGCGTTGAGGAAGGCGATATCGAGTTGACCGTAGCGAGCCTGGACAGCTCGCGCCAACTCCTTCTGCGCAGCCACGCTGGCTGAATCGGCGCGCAGCACCAGAACTTCGCTGCCCAATTCCGCCTGGGCCTTGGCGAGGGAATCCGGATTGACGCCGGTGACGATGACACGCGCGCCCTCGGCAAGGAATTGCTTGGCCGTTTCAAGGCCAATGCCGCTGGTGCCGCCGGTGATGAGAGTACGTTTGCCTTGCAAGCGGGACATGAAATTCTCCTTAGGTGATCCGTGGTCAACCAACGTTGGCTGACCTGCCGTGTGAAGAACTATGCGCTCATGTCAAAATCTTTATAAGATAGCATTTTTGTATATTATTCATGCTTGAGATGCATGAATAGGAGTTCGCTTTGGATCGATTCCTGTTGATGACTTGCTTCGCTCGCGCCGTGGAGACGGGCAGCTTTTCGGCTGCGGGTCGCGACCTGGGCTTGGGACAGCCGAACGTCAGCCGGTACGTGGCGGCACTGGAAGATCATTTGCAAGCCCGGCTGCTGCATCGATCAACACGCAAGCTCGCCCTCACGCCGGAGGGGGAGCGCTACTACGCGGAAGTCCGGCGAATTCTTGACGCCGTGCACGAGTCAGAGTCGTCGTTCAAGGAGAACGTGGATCCGTCCGGATTGCTGCGCGTTGCCTGTCCAACCGCGCTGAGCTATGCATTCGTGTTGCCGCATGTGCCCGCTTTCCTGGAACGCTACCCGGGATTGACGCTGGATCTCCAGACCAATGATCGATATGTCAATCTGGTCGATGAAGGGGCCGAACTCGCAATACGGATCGGACATTTGGCAGACAGCGCACTGCGCGCGCGCCGCATCGGTTTGTTCGAGCGCGTGTGCGTTGCCAGTAAAAAATATCTGGCTCAACGCGGGGTCCCCAACACTCCCGAGGACCTGCGCGGGCACGATTGCGTGATCTACACCCTGTTGTCGTCCGGTGCCACCTGGCGTTTCCGGGATGCCGATGTTCCGGTAACCGGCAGGCTTCGAGTCAGTTCCCCTGAGGCCGCACGCGAATCTGTCAATGCGGGGCTAGGAGTCGGATACGGGCCGGAATGGCTGTTCGAGGAAGGGCTGAAGAGCGGCAATTTGCAATTGCTGCTGACGGCATATGCCAATCCGCCCGTGCCCATACAAATCGTTTATGTGGCGAACAGACTTCTTCCGAAGCGGGCCATCGTATTCATGGATTTCATCGCCGAAGCATTTTCAAAGATTCCGGCACTCAATGTCCTCGAATGAGTTGCCTCAAATGTGCTGGAGTCCCCCGACCTCTGACCGCGGATTGGAGTGCACCCCATCGACTGGACCACTACGTAAAGATGAACTGATACGCTGTCGTTAGTCGAGCACGACGACATGCTTGCCTGGTGTGCTACCGGCCTCCAGGTCGGATTGCGCATCGCGCACGCCTTCGAGCCCTTGATAGACTTTGGCGACGCTAACTTTCATCTGTCCCGCAGCGATGGCTTCAAGCTGGCAGTTGAACACGTCGGCAGGAAGATCAGTCGCCTTACCGCCATAGCACGTCAGCCGGACGCCGAACGGAATGAGGGAGAACGGGTCAAACACGGGCATCGTCCATTGGTCGCCCAGGGCCCCGGTAAAACAGGTGGTTCCATGAACGCGGACCGCCTTCAGTGTGTCGGCCAGAACGCCACAGCCGACAAGCTCCAGTGCGGCATCGACCCCCTCGGGAACGATCTTACGCACGGTCTCAGCGATGTTCCCACCATCGACGACCACATGACGGACGCCGACCTTGCGTAGCATTTCGGTCCGTTCAGAATTGCGTGTCGTGGCAATCACGGTGACGCCCATGGCTTCTGCAATGGTCGCGGCCGACAATCCCACTGTAGAGGTGCCGCCCCGGATCAGCAGCGTTTGGCCCGCCTTCAGGTCAAGGCCCGTGGTCAACGATCCATAGGCCGTTTGGAACATTTCCGGCAAGGCGCCGACGACATTCCATGGCAGACCCGTCTCGAACGGAATGACTTGGCCGACCGGCACCACGACATACTCGGCATAGGAGCCATCAAACGAACGCCCCATACCGCCCATCATGGTGGCGACCTTTTGTCTCGGCTTCAGATCGCTGTCGGCGGGCGCTTCATCAACCTCACCGACGCACTCGATTCCGGGAATGCGCGGCAAGGTTACATCGGGCGAGGACAGACCCTTGCGGGTGGTGACTTCGGATTCATTTACCCCGAAGGCTCGGATCCGGATCCGCACCCAGCCGGGTTTGATTTCCGGGACAGGACGCTCCTCCAGAATGAGGTTTTCGAGTGGACCGGCTTTGTACAGGACGATTGCTCGCATCGTTTTCATGATGAACTCCTGACTAGGTGGGACGTGGAACGACGTGCCGCCCCCCAAGGGCGACGCTGCCCGGGTGGCCCTACGTCAGCGACCTATTTCGTGAGGTCGTAGCTCTCATCGAGAAGGGAAAAGATCTCTTCCTTCGATACAGAGCCGTCGAGAACGGCGGTGAGCCAGTGTTCCTTGTTCATGTGATAGGCCGGCCGAAAGCCGGGTTTGGTCTTGAGGTCATCGACATTCGCCGGGTGGCATTTGATGTCAAGGACATCGACCTCGCCTTCGCCTTTCAGGCCCAACTTTTCTCTGGGGACGTTCATCACCAGCCCGAACCATTTGTCATCATCCGAATGGCGGAGGACTGCATAACTGCGGTACTTTTCGAAGGGGTAATCGGGCTTGGCGTTGTACTTCTTTTTGGCGTAGTCAAAGATTTCAGAGCGTTTGATCATGATCGATCTCCAGAGGTATAAATCCGAACGTCGTGGGAAGAAGAACCAGACAGCTGAAGTCTTGCTCATCTGATTTATCCGTATCAGCCGATCCCTTTCGGACGCGCGAGAAGCCGGCCGTGCGCCCCGCCCGCAAGATCGAGCTCGGCCCCTTAACCACCAGAATCATCAGGTCCACGAAGCCTTCCTGGCACGCTACCCCGAACAGGATACGCATTCGCCGGATCGATGAGCGCGCCCACCACGAAGAGGGTGCTGCTACGGGAGCAGTCTACCTACCCTGAGGCGACGGGAAATACTCTCCGAGGATCGAGGCAGTCCGGTCACAGGCGCCCTGCTCCCACTGATTGATCGCCTTGTGTCCGCCTTCCCACAGAGCTTGCTTCAACTTCGCGTCAAGTTCCGAGAACACCTGGACGCCGGCAGCCATCATGTGGCTATGGTTCCGACGGATACGTCCATCCAAGTCGCACCAGAGCGAACGCTCGACCGCTTGGGCCGTTTGATCAACAAACCGTCGCTGGTCGACTGTCAGACCGAGGTACAGCTCTGCATTCATGACAGCAAAAGAGATAGGCGTTGCGTACTTGATGTCGTAGAAGCATCGGAGGTACTTGCCGAGGCGCTGGCCTGCCGCGCCGTCACCCGATGAGAGCACGCCTTCCAACTGCCCGTTGCGCAGACGGCTCAGGGCCTCGCCGATTGGCATTTGCACCGCCTGCCCGCCCGCACTACGCACCACATCTGCGGACATGTCGTCATACGTGCTGATTCGCAACCTTTCGAAGTCCATCCTTGAATGGACCGGCTCCCTCGTCCACAGCCCAGTTGAAGGCCAAGGCGAAACGTAAAGCAGTCGAACGCCCAATGTCCCAAACCTTTGTGCATAGTGCGGTCGCGCCACCGCCAGAAGCTGCATCGCGGACGCACGCGTCGACGATTGAAACGGCATTGAGCCGATCTGGAAGAGTCGATCCACCGCGCTCAGCGCACCACAGTAAAGTTCGCCGATCTGAAAGTCCCCACGACGCACCGCATCCAATATCGCAGTCGCCCGCAGTGGCAGGTCGTGACGACACTCGACGGTCGCCTTGGAGCAAGAAAGCTCGCGAAGCCCCTTGGCGAATCGGGACAGCCCGATCCCTGGCAAGGTGCCTTCAGGATATGCGGAGGCCGCATTCAAATGGATTGCGCTTTGCATGGCGTGCTCCTTCGGCGATCCGTGTTGAGGCGCTAGGCAGAGAGCACCTGCTCGATGGCATGCGCGATGCTCAGCACCTGCCAATCGCGCTGGCGGTCACCCACGATCGACAGACCTACGGGGGCCGCACCGCGTTCGTGACACGGCAGCGACACTGCGCAGCAGTCCAAGACGTTCACGATGGTGGGGTTGCGCAGCATCAACAGATTGGCACGCCCATACTCGCCGTCATCTTCAAGTGCTTCCAACGTGGGCGCCACTGTGGGCACCGTCGGCATCAGGACAGCGTCGAAGGCCGCTGTCTGCGCAGACCAGCGTTGAATCATCCGTTCACGTAGGCCCAGCAATGAGATGTAGTCGGCAGCGCTAATGCTCTTTCCGCGCTGGATCCGGACCGAGACACGAGGGTCGTACTCTCGCTCTTGGCTGGACAGGAGCTCACGGTGCCACTGGAAGGCTTCCGCGGCGACGAGCCCGCCGCCATGAAGGACATCCGGAATGTCGATCAGCACCGGTAACGTCAGTTCGTGCAGGATGGCGCCGGCCGCCGCAAGTTTTCTCAAAGCGGCTTCGTATGCGTACCCCACGGAATCGTCTAGCCCTTCCATGACGTAATTCCGAATGACGCCCAAACGGAGCGTGGAGCATTCGCGTTCGACGAGTGCTGCAGCGGAGGCGCTGATAACCGAGTAAACCCGTGCGCAGTCTGCCACTGTCGACGCGAGCGGCCCAATGGAATCGTAGCTGAACGAAAGGGGTAGCACTCCGTCCCGCGGGACGGTGGAAGCCGTCGGTTTCATTCCGACGATGCCGTTCAATGCGGCGGGAATGCGGCACGATCCTCCGGTGTCTGTGCCGATGGCAGCCCAGGCCATTCCTTCGGCGACGGAGACAGCTGCGCCGGACGATGACCCCCCAGGGATACGGCGAGCTGGCCGGTCCCATACGCTCACCGGCGTTCCATAGTGAGGATTGATGCCCAATCCGCTGAATGCGAACTCGGTCATGTTGGTCTTGCCGATAATCGAGGCGCCGCATTGGCGCAGTCGGGCAATAACGGCCGCGTCGTGCGCTGCAGGCTGGGCATCTTTCAGCACGCGGGAACCGGCCAGCGTCTGCGCACCCTTCACATCGAACAGGTCCTTGACCGATATCGCCACCCCCGCCAGAGGATGCTGCTCGATGCCCACCTTTTTCAACGCGTCCGCGCTGGCGGCGGATGCTCGCGCTTGTTCGCGGTACACCTGCGTGAACACAACGGACCCTTGCCCCGTCGGATCGTCGATCCTCGACAGCATTGCTTCGACGGTTTCAAGCTTGGAGAATGTTTCCATGACGTCCCTAAGGAAAAAGAGTACCAATGTGGCGCGCCAAGCAGCGATGTACTTATCCGCTCCTGTTTGACCCGCACCAGACCTACGTGGCCCGACGAATGAGACCTCCGAATGGATGGGACCACTCAGCGCCCATCACAACGCCAAGCCGATAGATGTGGACGACATGGCCTTGTCGCACGGTGCATCCGACAAGCCAAGCATTGCGACGCTGCGCTTCCGTAGCAACTCTGAGTCACTCGTCATAGCGCGTTGCAAGCACTCGTCGAGGTAGGCCTTGTCGCTCTGCAGGCGCGACAGATTGACCCACCAGCCGATGCCAGCCATCAGCCATTTGAAGTCGACCAAATTTAGGAAGCGGTCGCTTCCTTCCGGGGCTTTGATGTGTGCGGTATTCATAACTACAACAACTTCTAGTGCCGGGTACCAGCATGGGGCAGAGCGATTGTGGCAAATGTTGTCAGCCGTGCCTTGTGCGAGTCTGAAGCGGCCGCGCTCACCAGCCGTGCAAGTACAGGTTTTCGGGCGGCGGCTTGGTTGCGGCGTCAAGGGCGCTCAGGTGCCTGTACCTGCCACCACAAAAGATCAGCGACGGCTCGGCTTGAGGGATCACGCGAAATGCATTGACCCGACAGATGAAGATCTCATGGTCCCCTCCATCACATACGCTCCAGGGCTCGCATTCGAAATAGGCGTTCGCACCCGGGAGCATCGGCGCGCCGTTGGCAGCAAACGCAGGGTCGATGCCGATCCACTTATCGGTTCCCGCTTTTGCGAATCGGTTGGACAAATCCCGTTGCGACTCGCCGAGAATGGCGATGCAATAGGATTTCGCGGCCTTCCACTGGGCAATGCCGAGAGAACCACGGATCATGCTGAATAGCACAAGCGGCGGGTCCAGCGACACGGAGTTGAACGAACTGATGGTGGCGCCCAAACGGTTACCGTCCACCGTCGCGGTCACGATGGCGACGCCGGTTGCGAACTGGCCCAACGCGTTGCGAAATTCTTTCTGGTCGACGGACATGGCAGACCTCCTGCCTATGCGTTCCAGAGCGGCTTGAACTGCTCAGCAACCACGTCGGAATAGACGGGATGGTTGTGGAGAATGCCCAGAGATCGGGCAAAGGCATTCATGCCGTCCACAGCTCGCGTCGAGATCGACGCGTCGTAATACGGCAAGTCCCGCTCGATTAGCGTGGCAATCAGCGACGCTTCCGTGGGAGGAAACAGCTTTTCGCCAACCTTGGCCGCGATACCGGGGTTCTCGATCAGTGCCTTCTGGGTGCTGACCAGGGCACTCACCGCGGCCGCTACTAGATCAGGAGACTTCTCGATGAATCTGTCCGAAGCGGCAATCGACGCGAACGTGTAGTCAAAGCAACCCGCAGGGCCGTCCCCTCGGCGCACATCCAGGACGACGGTACCGACGCCATTGCGGACCGCGACTTCGGTGCCCATGCCGTTGGCCCAGAAGCCGTCGATCTTCCCGTCTGCGAGCGCTTTCGCAGCTGTGACGCCAAAGTTCACGTTACCCGCCTGAACTCCAGGCACAGGCGCAATTTGAACGCCGTCAGCCTCGATATCGATGCCGCCGGCGGTCAATAGCTGCCGCAGGCCCATTTCGACCCATGGGGCCGCCCCGATCTTGCGGCCCTTGACCACGCTGAGGTCGCCCTTTTGGTGGACCAGATCGGACCGCATGACAAGGAACCAGTACATGCCCTGCGCCTGGGCGGCCAACAGCTTCACGCCTTTCCACTGCGGGAAGGCGGCCAAGGCGGAATGCGCCGATCCTCCGACAAAGTCGACTCGCCCTTCTTTCAACGCCGCGTAGGCTTTGTCAACGGGGAAGATCAACTCAAGTGAAGCGTCCAGGCCCGCGGCTTGGAAGAAGCCGAGTTCCACGGCAGCTTCGACCGGAAAGTAGGAGTTCGAGATCAGGTCGGGGACGGCAATCTTCAAAGTCATGAGGTGCCTCTTACTTCTTGCTTTCGTCGTAGTAATGAATCTCGTACAGGAGACATCCAGTCTCGGACTTGAACGGACCGTGCCAGACACCTGGAGGACGGCATGCATAGGTTGGTGCGGCGAACTCTTCCCCTCCCACGCCGTTCTCGTCGTTGCCCACCGTCAGATTTCCCGACACCAGGTAGACCTCTTCCCAGTGGTCATGAACAAAAGGCTTGGTGGAGAACGCGCCCGCTTCGAACCGAAGCAGTCGCGTCCGGCTGCCGGACTTGTTCACTTCGTCGATGTCACTGGCCAGAATCTTCTCTTGCACGGCCGCGCCCGGCGGATACCCGGGAGGGCTCTGCCATCCGTTGACCATGTCCAATGGGTGAAATTCAAGGTGGGGTTTGTTCATCGGCATAGCGCTCTCCTTTTAGCCCTCGATGGGCAGTTCAGTCACACGATAGGAATGGCTCAGGCGGCGCTGGAGCACAGGGTCTTCCAGTTCCATCTCGAACTTCTCTGCGGGTTCCAAGTTGCCGTGCACAGCCAGCGTTCCACAGAACATGACCAGCCCGGGCGCGGGAACGTAGCCATCGCCGCCATAGAGTCTGAGAAGTTCGGAGGGATGGCGAATCTTGGCGAGCAGCCCCTCCTGGTAAAGGCGACGTTCACCGCCCTTGGTCATCCACGAACGAACGATGAGTTCGTTCCAGTGGCCGGCCACTTCCTCAAAGGCCCAGACTTTTGTTGATACGGGCTTGGCACACATCTGCTTGGAGATGGTGATGCCCACGGTCTCTACTTCGCGATCGGTGTGGTCGGAGCCAATGCCCAACCACAAACCGTGATCGGTGCTGAAGATCACGGGCTCCACCTCACCGCTGGCGGTGCCTCCCACCACCTCAATCGATTCGCGCTGGGTCAGCAACGTGGCAGCACCCCGGTAGAAGATCGGCGTCTTCTTAGGGCGCCGTACACCCAACGCCTCGAGTTCTAGGATGTGGGCTTCGATGGCCGCAGCGTCGCTGCCGGTCCAGCCCGCAATCACCAGCTCAGTGACAGGCACCTCGAGGGCATGTCCGCACAGAGAGTCGGTCGTCTCGAAATGCAGCGTCGTCCGAACAGGGCTCATTTCCATCGCGTTCCTCTTGATCAAGATTTCACGGGTTCGTGGACCCCGGCGCTGCATCGCGAACCCAAACCATTGCATGCGCCATATAGATGAGTTAACATACCTATGTGGCTGAGTATGCAGCGTTTGCGATCTGGCGTCAACCGTCCGATCTGGCGAAGCCGACCGAGCCAAGTCGCCGCCCGCCAAAGGCGGTATCAAGTCGTTTCAACAAGGAGCTACAGTGGTCACAGCTAACTTGCGTACAGGTGATGAGTACCTACGCGCGCTGCGCGATGGTCGACAGATTTTTGTGGATGGCGAACGGGTCTCGGACGTGACGACCCATCGCGCATTCGCGAGGGGAGCGCGCTCGCTGAGCAACCTCTACGACATTGCGGCGGCGCCCGAAAATCGTGAGGTGATGACGTACACGTCACCGACGACCGGAAATCCGGTCCTTCGCGGCTTCCAGATCCCGAAGACCCACGCAGATCTGAAGGCGAAGCGCCTGGCGAGCGAGATGTGGTCGGAAGCGACCTTCGGCCTCATGGGCCGCTCGCCGGACCACGTCGCTGGATTCTTCTGCGGCTATGCAGCCGTACCGAGCGTGTTCGCTGCTGGGGGACAGCAGTTTGCGGACAACGTGATCAAGTTCTACGAGCACTTGCGCGAGACCCACCAGTACGTGACGTACGCCATCGTGCCTCCGCAGATCGACCGCAGCAAGCCGGCGCATCTGCAAACCGACCCCACCTTGTACGCAGGGGTCGTCAAAGAGAGAGACGATGGCATCGTCATCAAGGGCGCTCAGCAACTGGCAACGGCCGGCGTCTACTGCGACTACATCTACATCAGCACCATCCACCCGTTGCAGCCTGGCGACGAGAACTACGCATTCGGCGTGGCTGTGCCTGTGGGAGCTCCAGGGGTCAAGCTGTACCCGCGCCGCCCCTTCGGCGGTCAAGCATTGAACTCCTTCGACTACCCGCTGTCCAGCCGCTTCGACGAATCGGACTGCTTCGTGGTGCTCGATGACGTGTTCATCCCGTGGGAGCACGTGTTCATTTACCGCAACCTCCAAGTCGCCCGCGACCAATGGTGGAAAACGCCCGCGCATCTGTACGGCAACTTGCAGGCGCAGGCTCGCTACGCCACCAAGCTGCGTTTCATGACCGGCTTGGCCAAACGCATGAACGAGCTGACCGGCAACGATGCCAACCCCGCGGTGCAGACCCAGATGGGCGAGCTGACCTCGCTCGTGTCCATCGTCGAGAACATGCTGCTGGCCCAGGAAGTAGCGGCCGAGACGGACAGCAATGGCGTGCTGTGGCCGTCGCGCACCGCGCTGTATTCGATCATGGCGCTCCAATCGGAGTTGAACGCTCGCATGGTGGAAATCATCCGTGAGCTATCCGGCGCCGGAATGATCACCCTCCCCTCATCGTTCAAGGACTTCCAGAACTCCGAAACCGCGGCCGATGTGCAGCGCTACTACCGCTCGGCGACCACCAGCGCCGACGAGCGCGTTGCGCTGATGCGAATGGCCTGGGACTTCATTGGCTCGGAGTTTGGCAATCGCCACCAGCAGTACGAGAAGTTCTACGGCGGTGCGTCCTTCTTAGTCAAGCAAAATGTCAACCGCAGTTTCGACTACGCACGAGCAACCGATTTGGTTGATCGCGCGTTGGCCCTCCCGGGCTTCGAAGGCGCATTCGGACCGGACGACTATAAGTAACGATTGCGCAATTACAAAGGGCCGGAGTCGACGCCGGCCCTTTGTCGGCGGACGGTCAAAGCTCCCTATATTTGCGTGATATCAGTATGTTGACAACGGTAGCTGAAGAATATACATTGCACTGGATCAAAGTCTTTACAAACTGAGTGCGGCGGCGCGCGACGCACATTCAGGACCAAGCAGATTAAATGACCTCCGTTACGAAGACTTCGCGTGCTCTTATCAAACCGCGTGAACCCAAACTCGAAGTGCCAGTTGCTTCCCAGCCGCTGTCCGTTGACCGTATTCGTCGCAAAAGCGCTGCAAGCCGCAAAGCGCGGGAGAGCAACAAGCACCTCTACTTCATAGGTGTTGCCGAAGCGCGCTACGTGCTGCGCAAAGTGTTCCGCATCGTCGAAGAGCAGGCAAAAAAGTTTGGCATCGATCCGTTGGCTCACCAGGCACTGATTCAAATCTATGGTTGCCCCGACATGGAGCTTCAGGTCAATCAGATTGCAAGCCGCCTGGATATCACACCGGCCTTTTCCTCCAGCCTTGTCAAACTGCTGGTAGAAAAGGACTTGGTGGCTCGTCGGCGTGGGGATCAGGATCAGCGGACGACCTATGTCGCCATGACGGATCTGGGCCGAGATACGCTGCACAAAATCGACGAGAGCGTGAAATTTCACGTGGACTATTTCGTCAGTCAGTTGAGCATCGAAGAGCGCGAGAGCGCCTTGTCAATTTTGATGTTCTACGTGGGCGCGAAGCTCTGACAGCCTGCAGGGTCGGGCTGGTTTCTCTCGCCGCGGCCGGCGGCACCGCCAGCAGATGGGCGCCGACCTGGCCGCCGCGATAAGGGCTGCGGAAGCTCTTCCCCATCTCATCTTTAAGCCTTCCGCATTCGTCAATGCTGGCGCCTCTCCGCGGCTTGGGCGCGGCCCGACGTCTTGGGTCGATGGACGCCATGGTGGCCAGCCTTTCCGCGGGTCCCTCATCTGCATGTTTGCTGAATGGAATTCGAGGGCGACAGCGTCAAGGGAGACCAGATCGGCACGAGGACGGTGCACCTCGACGCTTTTGGTCGCTCCTACTTGATGAATGGGCCATGCGCATCGGGTTGGCCCCAATATTGCATCAGGCAACAAGGCTATTTAACATAGCTTGTCGGGTAGGCCTGCACGGGCCAGCACCCGGCTTTGAGGTAGTTAAACCCAAAGGATTTGCCATGCTCTCTCGTCGAACACTTCTGACTGTCGCGGCAGTTTGGGGCCTCGCGCATCAAGCCGTCGCGCAGGATTACCCCATCCGCCCCATCAAACTCGTGGTGCCATTCGGCGCGGGCACGACCGCGGATATCGTGGCACGCGTTTTCGGGGAGGGCATCGCTCGACAAATGGGCCAGCCAGTCGTCGTTGAAAATAGGGCCGGTGCAGGCGGCAACATTGGCATGGATATGGTTGCCAGGGATTCCGCAGACGGATACACCATCCTGCTCGGCACCGTCGGAACACATGCGATCAACCCTACGCTCTACCGCAAGCCCACCACCAACGCTCTCAGGGACTTCGCGCCCATCGGCTTTGCCGGCTCCACCCCTACGCTGCTTATCGTCTCGGCCAACTCGCCCTACAAGACACTGAAGGACCTGCGCAACGCTGCATCAGGCGGAAAGAGCCTCAGCTTCGCCTCTGCAGGCAACGGCACTTCAGGGCACCTGGCTGGCGAGCTGCTCAAGACTCGCCTTGGCGGCGACATGGTACATGTGCCCTACAAGGAGGGCGCAACCGCGTTAAACGACGTGATCGCGGGCCAAGTGGACTTCATGTTCTACCACCCTGTGGCGGCACTTCCTCACATCCGCGCGAACAAGTTGCGAGCACTCGGCGCTTCAACTGCGCAGCGAACCTCGATTGCTCCGGACGTCCCAACAATCCAGGAGCAAGGCGTGGAGAATTTCGACCTGATGGCATGGATGATGCTCTACGCTCCAGCCAAGACCCCTCCTGCTGTACTCGCAAAGTTGCGGGACGCTGTCTCGAAAGCTGCCATGGCCGAAGGGACCAGAGCCAAGTTGGTCGCGTTGGGCCTCGAGGTTCCACTGATGGACGAGCGACAGCTCGCGCAGTTCAGCAAGGCCGAGATTGAAAAGTGGTCCGAAATCGTGAGGCTATCTGGAGCCCACATCGATTGAGCCATACCAGGCGGCGGCAGAGCCGCCCCTGGTCTTCGGCGACCCTCCTGCGCTGGCGGGGTGCGGCAGCTAGATCGAAGCCGATGACCGGTCATCATCTGGCAGGTTGCCAGACTTCATGCGCCCGATGTGAGCTCGAAGCTGTCGGAGATCAATTCCAACACTAGCTTCTCTGGCACCGTTTTATCCAAAAGCACCGAGAGCCAGTGCTCCTTGTTCATGTGGTAAGCCGGAAGAATCCCGTCCTTCATCCTGAGGGATCCCACTATTTCCGGCCTGCTCTTGACGTTCACAATGTCAACAGTGCCATCGCTCGAGAGCCCAAGCTTCTTCCGCTGTACGGTCGTGAACAGCGCATACCACCTGCCGTTGTCTTGATGCCTGAACACCGCGTATTCCGGGTAATAGTCCGCTCGAGGCCGTTGTTGACGGCTGGGTGGTTTAAGGCGTGACGTCTGTGACGTGTTGAAGCAGAGCGAACGCCACGCGCCATGCGCGGCCGTCGCAGTGAACTGTGGCCGTACGCTGGTTGATCCGAACGATTTCTCCG